>NZ_VOAR01000029.1:0-164267 GCF_008000495.1 Campylobacter sp. 2014D-0258 | reverse complement strand
CTACTCAGGATACTGCTAGCTAAGGTTTGTTTTTCGCATACGGGACTATCACCCTCTATGGTTATACTTTCCAGAATGTTCTGCTAAACTTACCTCTTGCACATTGCAGTCCTACAACCCCCAGTGCAAGCACTGGGTTTGCCCTCTTGCGCTTTCGCTCGCCGCTACTGACGCAATCTCTATTGATTTCTTTTCCTGAGGGTACTAAGATGTTTCAATTCCCCTCGTTCGCTCCTATATAGGTAATGTATATCTCTATACATTGGGTTGCCCCATTCGGAAATCTACGGATCAAAGCTTCTTGACAGCTCCCCGTAGCTTATCGCAGTCTAGTACGTCCTTCATCGCCTTTACCAGTCAAGGCATCCACCATTCGCTCTTAGTAGCTTACCTTTTTTTACCTTTTATTATTGATTCTAAAACGCATCACTTCCTTGTTAAAGTTTTTATAATAAGACTTCTTTATCTTAAGACGGAAAGCATTCAAACACTTAATATAAAACTAAATGATTTAGTCTCAACTAAGCTGTGAGTTTGAAATTTGTCTTTAATTTATAAATCTTAAATCTAATATTCTCTTTATTCATAGAAGAGAAGACAGCTAAAAGTTAAGTTAAACTAAAGAAAAGATAAATAGGTTTTATCCTTTAACAAGTCCTGTAAAATTGTTTTTATTAAAACTTGCTTGTGACTCTTAACAATGATAATTAAAAGAACATTTAGGTTTAAAACCTAAAGGAAGTATATATATTAACATAATCATTATAAATATAAATGCATAATGTATATGCTACTTATATCTATTAAAGTATATTCTTTTATAGTTAAAGATAAAAATAAATCTAAGTATAGAGTTTATATTTTATATTTAATCTATTTTATATACTTGCTTTAGATTTTAAAGCTTCTTTATTCAAATCTTTTTTATGGTGGGCCTAACAAGACTTGAACTTGTGACCTCACCCTTATCAGGGGTGCACTCTAACCAGCTGAGCTATAGGCCCTTAATAAATGGTGGAGAATAGCGGGATCGAACCGCTGACCTCCTGCGTGCAAAGCAGGCGCTCTCCCAGCTGAGCTAATTCCCCATAAACAATTAGCTTTATCATCAATCTTTGAAATCTAAACAAGAATCAATTGAGTTTATATATTGAAGTAATAGTTGTGAGACTTATTACTTTGTACTCTAGAAAGGAGGTGATCCAACCGCAGGTTCTCCTACGGTTACCTTGTTACGACTTCACCCCAGTCGCTGATTCCACTGTGGACGGTAACTAGTTTAGTATTCCGGCTTCGAGTGAAATCAACTCCCATGGTGTGACGGGCGGTGAGTACAAGACCCGGGAACGTATTCACCGTAGCATGGCTGATCTACGATTACTAGCGATTCCGGCTTCATGCTCTCGAGTTGCAGAGAACAATCCGAACTGGGACATATTTTATAGATTTGCTCCACCTCGCGGTATTGCGTCTCATTGTATATGCCATTGTAGCACGTGTGTCGCCCTGGGCATAAGGGCCATGATGACTTGACGTCGTCCACACCTTCCTCCTCCTTACGAAGGCAGTCTATTTAGAGTGCTCGGCCGAACCGTTAGCAACTAAATACGTGGGTTGCGCTCGTTGCGGGACTTAACCCAACATCTCACGACACGAGCTGACGACAGCCGTGCAGCACCTGTCTCTAAGTTCTAGCAAGCTAGCACCCTCTTATCTCTAAAAGGTTCTTAGGATATCAAGCCCAGGTAAGGTTCTTCGCGTATCGTCGAATTAAACCACATGCTCCACCGCTTGTGCGGGTCCCCGTCTATTCCTTTGAGTTTTAATCTTGCGACCGTACTCCCCAGGCGGTACACTTAATGCGTTAGCTGCATTACTGAGATGACTAGCACCCCAACAACTAGTGTACATCGTTTAGGGCGTGGACTACCAGGGTATCTAATCCTGTTTGCTCCCCACGCTTTCGCGCCTTAGCGTCAGTTGAGTTCCAGCAGATCGCCTTCGCAATGGGTATTCTTGGTGATATCTACGGATTTTACCCCTACACCACCAATTCCATCTGCCTCTCCCTCACTCTAGACTATCAGTTTCCCAAGCAGTTTAATGGTTAAGCCATTAGATTTCACAAGAGACTTGATAATCCGCCTACGCGCCCTTTACGCCCAGTGATTCCGAGTAACGCTTGCACCCTCCGTATTACCGCGGCTGCTGGCACGGAGTTAGCCGGTGCTTATTCCTTAGGTACCGTCAGAATTCTTCCCTAAGAAAAGGAGTTTACGCTCCGAAAAGTGTCATCCTCCACGCGGCGTTGCTGCGTCAGGGTTTCCCCCATTGCGCAATATTCCCTACTGCTGCCTCCCGTAGGAGTCTGGACCGTGTCTCAGTTCCAGTGTGACTGATCATCCTCTCAGACCAGTTAAGCGTCATAGCCTTGGTAAGCCATTACCTTACCAACTAGCTGATACTATATAGTCTCATCCTACACCGAAAAACTTTCCCTACTCAACTTGTGTTAAGCAGGAGTATAGAGTATTAGCAGTCGTTTCCAACTGTTGTCCTCTTGTGTAGGGCAGATTAACTATACCTTACTCACCCGTGCGCCACTAATCCACTTCTAGCAAGCTAGAAGCTTCATCGTTCGACTTGCATGTATTAGGCACGCCGCCAGCGTTCACTCTGAGCCAGGATCAAACTCTCCATAAAAAATTATAGATAGTTTAATCTTTTTCTTCAAAGAAAAAGTTATGAAAGATTAAAAGAAAAGCTTTTAATCTTTTTAATTATTAGATTGAATAGATTTTACATAATTGCTTATGCCTAAATCTTTCTGGCTCAATCGATCACTTATTTAGATTTCAAAGATTGACTAATAAGATTTGAATAACAATACTAATTTAAAAGAACAAAACAAAAAATCATTTTTAAAAGAAAAGTTTTTAAATTAAAAAACAAGATTTATAAAAAAGCTTTTAGTTTATAAGACAAAAACCAAAAGAGTTAATTTATAAAATCTACTAAGCTAGTGAAACTTTATAATTTAAAAGATTTTAAGTCCTTTTTTCAAAAAAAGGAAATGAAAGTATAACCAATTAAACTTAAAAGTGTATTAAACAAAGGATTAAATAGTATAAATATTTGTGTAAGTATTTATATTAAGTATAATGGGGGCTATATTTTAGAGCACTCGTAATTTTTATTTTTTATATTAACAAATTGACTTTTAAGTGTTTTAAAATCTGGAATATAAACATAACCGCTAAGCGTATCTATAACGATACAAAGAGCATGCTTTTTTGATAACAAACGTATAATGCAATCTGAATTATTCTTTGCTAAAGTTTTTTCATAGGCATAATTGGCATTTTTTAACGGAGAATACACTCTGCCCATTTCATCAAATACTAATCTAGTAAATCCTGAACAAGATCCTTTGAATTCAACCTTTTCTATTCCGAATCTTTTTGTAAGATTAAATCTTTGTGTAGTTTTTTCATCATCTTTACTAATAACTCCACTTTGACCTGAATTCATTAATTTGTTATGATTGATTACATCAACAGCAATTTCTCTATCTATATTGATTTCAGTTTTACCTAAATTAGCATTTCCATCGCCATTTTTATCCAAGAAAATAGTATATGTTTGATCATAACCTGTGGCAGCTGATTTTATAAAATAAATCTGCCATTTACTTTTAAACCACTCTCTTTTTGCAATAGTCAACTCATCAACTCTTATACCTTCTTGCATCATGGCTAAACTTTGGGTATATTGGATATCATTAAGAATTTGTATCGCACCTTCTAGTAGATTGTCTTTTTTTAAGTAAAGACTGCCTAAATTAAAAACTATACCTAAAATGAGAATTATAAACACAAATTCCAACAAACTGAAAGCTTTAATCATAGTTTAAAATCTGATATACTTTTTCATATTTTCCAAGTTTTACTTTAACAATTTTTTTGTCCATATCATGCTTATCGGCTTGTTTTAAAGCTTTTAAATAAAACTTATTGCTATTTTTTATTCCATAAAATCGCAATCTTTTTTGCAAACTTGGGGCTGTTGCAAGCTCTAAAACATCTTGTTTTTTTAATTCTAGTGCCAATTCTTTAGCAAAATGATAATTATTGGCAAAATGACGATTTGGATTGTTTATAAAATAATACAATAATTGATTAGCGACGATTAAAAAGTAACAAAATATCAAAAAAATTATAGAACATTCTATAAAGATTTTATACCTTAATCGAAAAACTGGTAATCTCACCCTATAACTTTGCATTAAAGTTTTTATAAGCAAAGGAGTGCAAATAACACAAAAAGGCAAAAAATCATCTAAAAAAAGTTTTTGTCTTAAAGAAAGCAACAAACAAAATACAAATGTTACGCTCATTAAAAACCATAATAAATTTTTATATTTTTGAAAAGTCAAACGATAAATAGTATAAAAAAAATACACAAAAACCAAAGGAGAAAAACATGCAGCAAAAATTCCTAAGGTATCTAAAAAATAACCTCTTGGACGACCACCTGTATCAAAACCATAAAAACTGATACTCGCTCCAAACAAAACAAGAGATAAGGTAAATAAAATAGCATTTCTTTTATAAATCCCAAAAAAGAAAAAAGTTAAAAATAAAATATTAAAAGATTTATCAACAAATAATACTATAATCAATAATATATAAAAAAGCCATTTTTTTTCATATTCGTAAGCACATAATATAGCAAGGGTTAAAAAAATCACCAAAGATGCGGCATTAACCAGTAAAGCACTTGCAACAGTACCCGGCAATAAAACAAATAACAATAAAGAAAAAAAAGCATCAATTTTAGTTTTAGTATATTTTAAAGCTAGCAAATACAAAAGCAAACAACTTAAAAAATGAAAAAATAAAAAAGGAAGCCTTAAACCAAAATCATTTTGCCCAAAAATAAAAGTTCCAAAATGAGATATATAATAAAGCAAACTATGAGAAAAAATAAGTGATTTACCCTGCTCACCAAAATAAATATCAGCTTCATCAGCACTAATACTCAGTGTTGAAGTTCCATAAAGCAAAGCCAACAAATCAAGACTAAGTAAAATGATGATAAGTTTATAATTTTTGATTTTTTCCATAATGAAAATTTTACAAAATTAAACTTAAAATATCAATGCAAATCATACAAATATCAAATATCTTAAAAATTAACATCAAATTGATTTTAGTTTTTATAAGTATAATTTTAAATAAAAGAAGGCAAAAATGCAAACTATTGATCAAATTTTTCAAACACAAATCGATATTAAAAAATCTACTTTCTTATCTTTTCTTTGCCCTTTTAAAGATTTTAAATTTTTAATAGAAACACTAAAAAAAGAACATCCAAAAGCCGTTCATTTTGTCTATGCTTATCGTGTTTTAAATGATTTCAATCAAATTGTAGAAGATAAAAGTGATGATGGAGAGCCTAAAGGAACTTCTGGAATGCCAACTTTAAATGTTCTAAGGGGCTATGATCTTATCAATGCGGCTTTAATCACTGTAAGATATTTTGGCGGTATAAAACTTGGTACAGGGGGACTTGTAAGAGCTTATAGCGATGCAGCAAATGCTGTGATAAATAATTCTTCTTTACTTTCATTCGAATTGAAAAAAAATACAACCATTACTATTGATTTAAAAAATTTAAATCGTTTTGAACATTTTTTAAAAACTTATTCTTTTAATTTCACAAAAGATTTTAAGGATTGCAAAGCTATATTACATATCAAATTAAATGAAAAAGAGGAGCAAGAATTTGAAATTTTTTGTAAAAATTTTGCACCTTTTGAAATAGAGAAATTATAAATTCTTGCAAGTAAATATAAAAGCTCCAAAATGGAGCTTTTGATTAAATTGCGTTCAATAAATCATTTAACAAAGTATTATTCTTACTTTGTTCATTTGCACCTTGTTGTGTAAGATCATTATGAACGCTAGCACTTTGAGCTCTCATAGACAGCTCGCCTTCATTTTGTCTAAAACGATAAGCGTAAACATTTGACATTTGAGCATAATTACTTAAATTTGAATTTGAGTTTTGCGCATTGCTTTGAAAACTACTGCTAGAATTTAAAGCATCTCCGCTTGACTTCTCATCCGCCTTATTTAACATATCCATAAAATCAGAATCTCCAGATGAAGAATAATCTTCAATCTGTTTATCCACCTGTTTATACTGACCACTAATAGCATCGTATTCATACGAGCTAATCGTTCTATAATTTACCTGCATAGTTTTCTCCTTTCAAAATATGCAAAAACTATACAAGCAAAAAGCGTTCCTTTTTATGTAAAAATTAATGTTTTTTAATCATGGTGAGTAGGCAAATGCTCCACATCAAGCTCATTGTTGGCTATAAATTCCTCCTTGGCTTTTTTACAGTTTTCATCACGCATTTTGCGGTATTCATTGCGAATCGTGATTTCTTTATCGCTTAGAGGTCTATCTTCTAAAAAACTGATATGAAAATAAGTATCATCGCTCTTTGAATAAGTTTTATAAAAATCTATATAGTCAAAATAATCCTTGCCATTATCAAACTCTACGACCTCTTCTATATAAATCGTAGGTCCAAAACCCTTGTGATTTTGCGTATAGTGCCCAAAACCTGCGCTGTATTGAATTCTAAATTTAGCCATCATTTTCTCCTAAAAATTCTTGATAAGTTCCACGAAAATCCGTAAGCTTACCATTTTCTAAATGCCAAATTCTATTAGCAAAAGCAGAAACTAACTCCCTATCGTGGCTGATACAAAGCACTACACCTTTGAAATTATACAAAGCTTCACCTAGTGCAATAATACTTTCAAGATCTAAATGGTTATCAGGCTCATCTAAAAGCAAGAAATTTGGACGCTCTAGCATTAAACGAGAAAGCATTAAACGGTGTTTTTCACCCCCACTTAAACTTGCTGCCATCTTTTCTTGATCACTGCCACTAAAAAGCATTCTACCTAAACACTTACGGATTTCATCTAGATCTTTAAATTTTTCACTCATCAACCATTCATAAAGTTTCAAATTTTCACAAATTAAATTACTTGTATCTTGAGGAAAATATCCAAGCTCTATAGTTGCCCCAAGATGTATGGATCCACTATCTGGACTTATAGCATGGGCGATGATTTTTGCCAAAGTACTTTTGCCCACACCATTTGCCCCAATCAAAGCGATTTTATCATTTTTTTCTATTTTTAGCTCCAAATTTGAAAACAATTGTTTATCATAAGCCTTGCCTATACCTTTAATTTCTAAAACTTCATTACCTATTTCACGATTAGTTCTAAATACTATACTAGGATCTCTACGGCTTGAAATTTTAATCTCTTCAAGCTCTAGTTTTTCAAGCGCCTTAGCACGGCTTGTGGCTTGTTTTGCCTTAGAAGCATTTGCACTAAAACGGCGAATGAAATTTTCTAATTCTTCTCTTTCTTTTAAGGTTTTATCGCGTTTAAGCTCAGCTTGTTTTGCCAAAAGCGTTGAAGCCATATACCAATCATCATAATTTCCCGCAAAATCACGAATTTGTTTAAAATCCACATCCAAAATCCTTGTGCAAATTTTATTTAAAAAATGCCTATCATGAGAGATGACAACCAAAGTTCCTTCATGTCTTAAAAGTTCATTTTCAAGCCAAGAAATCGCCTCTAAATCAAGGTTATTTGTAGGCTCATCTAAAAAAAGCGCATCGGCACCTAAAAACAAAACTTGAGCTAACAAAACTTTAAATTTATCCGCACTTTGTAAGGTGCTCATTAAAGCATCGAAATCTTTAATCTTTAAAGAACTTAAAATTTTTTCACAACGTGTTTCACAATCATAATTTGGATCTTCTTCAGCCGTTATTATCTCAAGCTCACCTAAACGCTCATTGATCTCATCAGTAAATTCCTCGCTCATATAAAGCTTTTCTTTTTCTTTTAAGGCCTCATATAAACGCTTATTTGCACACATCACTGCATCTTTGATGGTGTAGTTTTCAAAAGCAAATTGATCCTGTCCTAAAACTGCGATTTTCAAGCCTTCATCAAATACTATTTCACCACTACTTGACTCAATTTCTCCTGAAAGAATTTTCAAAAAAGTCGATTTTCCCGCACCATTAGCACCGATAAGTCCGTATCTTTGTCCTCGAACAAGTTTTAAATTAACATTTTCAAATAAAAGCTGATTTGCAAAACGCATAGTAAGATTTTTTACTTCAACCATGATTTTCCTTAAATTTTTTACTTATAAAAATTTTTAAGAAATTGTATCAAAAAAAGACTTGAAATTAATTGAGTATAAAATATTAGTAAGTCATGAAATTAATTCTATTGACTTACTTTAATAAAAATATTATTGGAAATCTCCATTGATATAAGTTATATCTGTAATTTTCACTTGATTTATGTTAGAAACCTTATAAACAACACTCCAAAGACCTTTTCTCTGTTCCCCTTTTAATGCAGCATTAATCGTAGCCATACAAGAATCAAAATTAAGATCAAAATTTGAAATGGAATTAATTTCGATCATATCAGTGTAATTTACCATTCCATCATGCTTGGCTATTTCCTTGAGGCCTTTTGCATAATCTTCATAATCAATCCCTTGGGCTTTAAGTCCGGATAATTCATAAAGATTTTTAAAAATTTCACTAGGAATTTTTTCTTTAAGATTTGAAACAACTGCCGTATTATCACATTTGTCTAATGAGTTGGCCTGAAGCAAGGCAAACCCCATTAAGAAAAATAAAATTACTTTTTTAAACATATCTAAACTCCTCTAATTTTTAGGTTTTGCTACTAAAATACCATTTTTATATTCTTCTTCTCTTACAATCTCCCCTTTTTTATATTCTCTAAAGACTCCATTTTTAAGTCCATTTTTATAATTTTCTTCGTCTTCTAAGGCGCCATTTTCATCATAACGCTTTTGTACTCCATCAAATTTACCTTTATTATCAAAATTATAATCACACATTAAAGTTCCATTTTCATAATATTCCTTGTAATTACCTTCAAATTCTGGCATACCATCTTCATTATAGCCAAGTAGTTTTCCCTTTGCTCTCATATTTCCATTCTCATAATAGCTTGCAAAATCACCATATCCGCGATTATCTTTAAAATGCACCTCCTCAAGTAATTGCCCATTTCTAGAATATTCCCTGCTAATTCCATCTTTTTTTCCATTTTTATAATTTTCTTCAGCTCTTAGCTGACCATTGTCATAAAAAGCTCTTTTTAACCCATGTATTCTTGAATCTTTATTATAGGGAATTTCTTCTTTTAAATTTCCATTTGGATATTTGTTTTGCTGAACTCTAGCCACATCGCTAGGTTGTCCAGGAAAATCACTTCCACAACCACTTAACAACA
Organism: Campylobacter sp. 2014D-0258; assembly: GCF_008000495.1. NCBI lineage: Bacteria > Pseudomonadati > Campylobacterota > Epsilonproteobacteria > Campylobacterales > Campylobacteraceae > Campylobacter > Campylobacter sp. 2014D-0258. The sequence goes on along the minus strand of NZ_VOAR01000029.1, from coordinate 154,872 downwards.
TCGCAATTAAACTACAAATGCTTAAAAATTTTGTCATTTTTTCTCCTATTTCTCATTTTTTTCTTTAATAATAATAGTTTGCTTAAAACTTCCCGTAAAAGACCATATTAAACAAACAAGCCAAACAATAATAGTCCAACCAAAAAACAAATTTAGCAAAGAAATTATCAGCCAATTAGAATGCTTTCTGCTCAAACCAATAATAGCGGGCAACATGTATAATATAAACAATAATATTGTTACAAAAATAGACCCGCCACTTGCACCTTCCATGTAATTCTCCTTAAATAAAAATTTTATAAAAACTATTATTCCATACTATAACTTAATTAATATTGAAATATTAAATATATTTTATATAAAAGATTGAATATTTCAAGTGTTTTTAATAAAGAAATTTTAATGTAAAATTTTTTAAAGGCTAAATTTTTAAGGTAAAAAATGACAAAAAAGAGCAAGCGTGATATGGCATATGAACTAGACATTGATGTTAGCACTTTATATAATTGGAGAAAATATAAACCCAATTTATATCGTATTGTTATGCTTGGCTTTAAATTTGATGAACTTTTAGATAATAGCAAAAAAACTCATGAAGAATTACTCCATATAGAACAAACCATACAAGATGAAATTGCTAAATTTAAATAAAATCCGCTTTTAAGCTTTTTTCTATACAATTATCACTTTTATTAAAATCAAGGATTTGATAATGTTTTTATTAGATTTTTTAATATCATTGAGTTTTATTTTTGAAATTTCAGCACTTGTATTATCCTTTTACTTTAAAAATTCAAAAATTTTCTTTTTAACTTTAGTGCTATTAGGAGCCAAGTTGCCTTATTTTTATACAAGTTTTTTTCAAGCTAATTTATTTGTAGCTTTATTTTTACCTATGATTTTTACTCTATTTTGCGTTGGAAAACATCATGTTTTAATTTTAAATAAAAAAAATATCGCTTCAATTACAACCCTTATTTTTATAGGCATTTTAAGTATCATTTTACCTAGAAATACTACTTTTAATAGTGCTGGTTTAGAATTTCATTTTATTGCATTAGATTTTTTTAAACCTGTGAGTGAATTAGGATTTTTATTTTTTTTAGTCGGCTTAATACTCATTTTTATCAAAACCTTTAAAACTAAAGAATATTATCTTCTTATCGCATTTTTTACTGCGTATTTTCAATTTTTATTCCAAGAAGGAGCAGGAATAAGATATTTTGAATTTGCAAGTTTGGTTTTTTGTTTTTATCTTTTAAATCACGCTTATAGGTTAGCTTTTTTTGACACCTTAACAAAGCTACCCAATGAAAAAAGCCTTACACGCTTTACAAAAGGAAAAAACAACTATATCATTGCCTTGCTTCATTTTAATGAACTAAAAGATACCAAAGAAAGCTATACCAAACTCATTTTAAAACAAATTGCAAAAATTTTAAAACGCTTTAGAGCAAAAATTTTTATCGTAGAAAATGATTTTATTTTAATTTTTAATGATAAAAATCAAGCTTTAAATCATCTTGCTTTTTTAGAATCCACCTTGAAAAACACGGAATTTAATTTAGAAAATGAAAATTTTAAACCGGATTTTAAATTGATTTGGCAAGAAAGTGAAGAAAATTTGGATAAAAATTTACAAAGTCTAAGAGCAAGACTCTTAGACTAAAAAATTATTTTTCGTTCGCTTCAACTTCGATATTTAAATTAATATCATCACTTAAAGTAATAGTTGAAGTACTTGTTGCAAATTTAAAATCAGAGCGTTTGATTTTTCCATTTAAAGAAAATCCTATTTTTTCTTTTCCATCTTTGCCTTTAGCTACACCGCCGATTTCAGCATCTAAAACGATATCTTTAGAAACTCCAGCTATAGTTAAAGTTCCTGTCATTTTGCCTTTTTCATTATCGATTTTTTCATATTTTTTCATTGTAAAAGTCATATCAGGATATTTTTTTGCTTTGAAAAAATCATCTTGTTGTAAGTGATTATCTCTTGTTTGATTTTCTGTATTTACAGATGCGATTTTTATAGTTACATCAAGCTTTTTAAATTCAGCACTCGCAGGATCAAAATCAATCACCGCAGAATAATCTTTGAAATTTCCTTTTACATTGCTAATTTGTAAATGTTTGATTTTAAAACCTACATCTGTATGTGCTTTATCTAAAGTATATTCTTTAGCAAACAAACCTGTGCTTAACAAAGACACCGCAACCAATGAACTCAATAAAACTTTTTTCATTTTTTTCCTTTTTTATAGTAATTTTCAATATAAAAATTTTATTAGATAAAACATAACAAATCATTAATAAAAATCAAAAAATTTTACTATTTAAAAATTTTACAAATTCTTCAAATTTAGGCAAATCAAGCTTTATTGTTTCTCTTTGCTGTTTTCCCCACATACACTCTGGAAAAAACGCATCTTCTTTAAATCTTGCCATAACATGAAAATGCACCCTTGGCACATAATTTGCAAAAGAGGCGATATTGATTTTTTCAGGTTTGTAAAATTCTATCATAGCCTTTTCACAAAATAAAATTTTTTCAAAAAGTTCCTTTTGCAACTCTAAAGGACAATCGCTAAATTCTTTATAAATTTCTTTAGTAAAAATTTTAAGCCAAGGCACTTGAGCCTCCTCTTTCTCTATATAAATCAAATCATTTTCATAAATCATTACATTCCTTTGAAATTGTATTTATGATTATTTTACAAAATTTATCAAATTTTTAAGTCAAAATGTGTTAAAATTCCTAAAAATTTAAAAAACAAAAAGAAGGATAAATGCAAATTAGTTCAAGTTATAACTCTTATGATTACTACTCTAGCAAACCTTCTTTTGATAAAACAAATCAATCTGATTCCACTCAAAAAGATGAAAAAAATCTTAGTGAAAATAAAGATGATAAAGAAAAAAATGGCGAACAAACCCAAATGGTTAATGGCGTAGAGCTAAGCCAAAAAGAAGTAGCTCAAGTTCGCGAACTCCAAAGTATCGATAGAAATGTAAAGGCTCATGAAGCTGCACATCAAGCAGCGGGTGGCGGCTTAGCAGGTGCTGCAAGTTTTACTTACACAAGAGGCCCTGATAATCAAATGTATGCTACAGCGGGCGAAGTTCCTATCAGCATGCAAAAAGGAAACACACCAGAAGAAACTATAGCCAATGCAAGACAAATCGCAGCAGCAGCTATGGCTCCTGCTGATCCTAGCCCACAAGACTATAAAGTTGCAGCAAATGCTACAAAAATGGAATTTGAAGCAAGAGCTGAAGCAATGAAACTTAAAGCCGAAGAAGCCAAAGAAAAAGAAGAAGAAAATAAAGAAAAAGATGACAAAAATTCAGAAAATAGCTTAGAAAAAACAGATAAAGATTCAAAAAACAACGATAAAAATTCAAATTTTGATAAAGACTTTAAAAATCTTGTCACTAGAACTTATCAACAAAATTCACAAAATAACGACATTAAATTCAGCATCGCATCTTAAAATTCTTAATTTAAATAAAAAAATTATGCCAATCTTCCTTATAAATAAAGCTTTGTTTTAAAACTAAACGGACATGTCTAAAAATTTATTTTTTTATTATCTGCTTTATCTGTATTTGTAGAATTACTTTGCTCTTCTTTTTTGGCTTCTACTTTTTTTTGTACCTTCTTGCTGTTCCATAAGCTTTAAAGTATCATATATTTGATGAACTTCCTTAGGCATACATTTATGGAAACGATGACTTGAATTTGCATGTAAAATATTTAACATTTTTTATCCTTTTTATAATTTAAATTTTTGCATTTTCAATACTTTCATCTCTAATTTTAGTAAGTGTCTGCAGAGGATTATTTCCAAAATATCTATTAAAAGAACTTAAAGTAATCATCTTGCATACCACCCTCCAAGAGCAGACTACATTTGCCTTTTTGTATAATTGTAGTTTAAATAAGAATTTACACCATTAATCATTTTTGCCTTCCTTGATATTATACTATATCGGAAGAAAATTAAAAATTTATAATCTTGAGAGTTTTCAAAAACTCTCAAGTTATTATCAAGCTAAGCTTTTTCCACTTTTATGATACTTTAAAATACCTTCAGCACAGCGATAAGCCAAAGCTCCTACAGTATCAGTTGGATTATATCCACTATTGTGTTGGAAATTTCCTGCTCCTACAACAAAAAGATTATCCGCATCCCAGTGTTGTAAATAAGTATTAACCACACTAGTTTCTCTATCTGCACCCATGGTTGTTCCACCTGTGTTATGAGTAGATTGATAAGGCACAACGCTATAATCCTTAAGATAAGCACCTTTTTTGATTGATTTTACTCCTTGCATTCTTTTTGCTACCTCAGCTGTTTTATCTGTGATAAATTTATGCAAAGCTCTATCTTGATCAGTGAAATTATAAGTTAAGCGTAAAAGTGGCATACCAAAAGCATCTTTATAAGTTGGATCAAGACTTAAATAATTATTCTTATGAGGCAAAGAAGCACCTTGTCCTGCTACGGTAATAGCTCTTGTGAAATTATAGTTTAATGCTTTTTTAAATTCAGCACCCCAAGTTGGAGCTCCTGCTGGAAGTGGGGCTGATTGTATAGGGCGAGTTCCAAGCTGAACGCTATAAATCATAGCTCCATGAAGGAATTTTTCCTTAGAATGATCAAAATTATCTCCGTTAAAATCATCACTCGTAGTTCCCAAAGCACCTGAACCCATGAAGGTGTTAAATTGCTCATCAAAGAAAGCTGTTGTACCCATGTTCATTTGATAACAATAATTTCTACCTAAAGTTCCTTTACCTGTTTTTGGATCGTATTGCTCACCTATGTTGCTTACCATTAAAAGCTTAGCATTGTTAAACATATAACTTGTAAGCACAACTATATCAGCAGGTTGAATATACTCTTTCATCGTTCTAGTATCGACAAATTTTACCCCCGTTACTTTTCCGTCTTTTTTAAGAATTTGCGTTACATTGCTATAAGTGCGTATAGTGTATTTACCTGTGCTCATAGCCTTTGGAATTACTGTGTTTAAAGGACTTGCTTTTGCGCCATACTCACAACCAAAACGCTCACAATACGCACAGTATTGACAAGGAGCTAAATCTTGACCATCAGGGTTTGTATAGCCACCTTTAGAATTTGAAGCTGGCAAACGATAAGTGTGTAAATTTGAACTTTTTGCTGCACTTTCAAATCGTTTAAGCATTTTAGTATTTTCAAGAGGTTCTTGTGGATAAGGACTGGATCTAAAAGCTCCCATTTTTTCCGCTAAAGGATTTGGCTCACCTGATACCCCACAGGTTTTTTCAAATCTATCATAATAAGGCTCCATATCCTTATAAGTCACGCCCCAATCTTGCAAGGTATAATCATTACCTAATTTATTACCATATCTTTGTTTGCTTAGGGTTTGAATTTCAAAGTCATAAGGCATAAACCTAAAAGTCCAACCATTCCAATGCACCCCTGCACCGCCAACATTATTACCCAATAAAAACGAACCCATTTTACGATAAGGTAAGGCTAAACCACTAGGATCATGGCGAAAAGTCACAGTGTCTTTTGAGCAATCTTGCATCAAACCATAATTAATCCCATATCTCCACTCATCATGGATAAAATTAAAATTTTCAGTACTTTGCATATGTCCGCGTTCTAAACTAAGTACATTCAAACCTGCTTTAGTAAGCTCTGCGGCCACTATACCTCCAGTCCATCCTGCTCCAACTGTTACTACATCTACTTTTTTTAATACTTCAGCCATTTTAATTCTCCATATCTGCTAAACCCATAGGTTCAATGTTAAAAAATTCATCACTTGCAATTTTATCCACATAGCTCATTTGTGCGCCTGGATATTGCATCATTCTCCAACCATTTTTATTATCATTTCCGCCATAAATTGGATCAGCTAAAACTCCAGCTACTGTCATATCTCTTAAAAGTGTGAAAAAATAAGAAGATTTAAAACCTGTAGTTTGAATTTTTCCTTTTTCAAAATCACTTAAAATTTTATCCTGATCTCCACCTTTAAGCAAAGAAAAAGATTTTTTATAACGCTTTTGAGCATTTTCTTCAAGAGCACGCACACCTTCTAAAAAAATATCTTTGCGTTGCATAGGAGTTTGATAGCCTTGTTCAGCTTTACCCTCAATGAAAGGTCCTTGCATATATTCTCTATCATTATAACCATAAGCACTAGCTAGCTGATTATCGATAAAATAAGGCACGCCTAAACCTATAGCTCCTTCTCCTTGCTCATCTTTAGGATAAATTCTTTCACAGGCTGCACTTAAGGTATCAAATTCAGTTTGAGTTTGAAAAAACATTCTACCTCTAACTTTATTTGATTTCCTTTGTGAAGCTTGATGCGAATGCGTAAATTCTGCTGCCTTTAAAACAGCACCGCCACCTATAGTACTAGCTGCTACTACAGAACCACCTAGAAGCCCTAGTTTAAAAAAGCTTCTGCGATCAATAATATTGTCTTGCATTACTTCTCCTTGATAATAATTTAAACAAGACTATATTAGCCCTATTAATATAAATTTAACTTTAAAAAGCGATAAATTTTGTGTTATTCTTAATTTTATTTAAGTATATCTTTGAAAGTAATGAAAATAGAACTTTTAATAAAGCTCTATATCTTTAGAATTAAGTTCTTTATAAGCTGCACAAGCTTCTTGATGTTTTTGATCACAAGCCATACCAAAATATCTTTTTGCCTTTGTTAGATCTTGTTTTTCTAGTTGATTATAGCGTCCTAGCAAATAACAAGCCTCACCAAAACCTAAAGTGCAAGATTTAGAATAAAAAGCAAGAGCAGATTTTACACTTGCTTTAACAAGCTCTCCTTTATCATATAAAGATCCTAACTGATAACAAGCTCTTGCATTTTTTAAGTCACAAGATCTTTTATAAAAACTTGAGGCCATTTGTCCATCTTTTTCTTTTTCATAAAATAAAGCTATATTATTACAACTTAACGATTCTCCTAAAGTGCAAGCTTTATTAAAAGCCAAAAGAGCTTCATTTTTATAACCTTGATTTTGCAAAAGCAAAGCCATATTAGAACACGCATTTGCTAAACCTAATTTGCAAGCTTTATCATAAAATTTATAAACTTGATTTAAATCCTTACTCACGCCCTTAGCACTTTCATGCATAAAAGCTAAAGAAAAACAAGCTTTAGAAATATCTTTTTCACAAAGATTCTTAAAAATTTCATAAGCTTTATCAAATTTATTTGCCTCGTAAAGTTTTAAACCCTCTTCTAGCTCACTTAATGCAAATAATGAATTAAAAAATAAAAATAAAGTTAAAAATATTCTCATTAATCTTCCTTTATACTTTCTCTAACATTTAAAATCTGTGCTCTTCTTTTTCGAAGTTCTGCTTTTTTAAGATCTAAAAATTTACTTTTTTCTTGGATTAAAATTTGACTTTGTTCTAAAAAATTTTTTGCAATTTTTGTCAAAATAGGTTTATTAATAAGCAAAGCTTCAAACTCATAAACATTTAATTCATTTAAAACTCTTTCATAAATTTCACTTTTTTTAGGATAAAAAAGTACAAATTCAGAACTATCAAGCTCATAAAGAACACGACTTTCATTGATTTTACGACTAAAAAATGCAAGGCTTAGTTTCGTAGCATTTTCATAATTTGTAAAAGCCTTAAGATTTAATTTTTCAAAAAATAAATCAAGCTCTAAAATACTTCTAAATAAAAGCTCCTTAAAATCTTTCAAAAAGTACTCATCACTTGCATTGCAAAAAGCTCTTAATTCACTAAAATTTTTATCACTTTGGAAAATGTGATCTTTTTGTATGTTTGAAAATTCTGCTTTAAAAAGCAAAATTTCTCTCTCAAGTATGTTTATAAAATCTTTTAATTTCATCTTGATTTCTTCAAAAGATTTATAAAGTTCATTTTTGATTTTTTTAAACTCTTTACTCATTACATCACTATTGTAAAACATCGCCAAAAAAGCATCGTCGCTTGAAATATAAGGCACTTTATAATCATATCTTGTGTATAAATCTTTCTTTAAAAATCCTTTGCTTTCTTTGTAAAAATAAGCATCTTTTTCCTTAACACTTGCAAAAATTTCACTAGAAATTCTTTCGCTAATGCTTTTAAGCTGTTCTAAAATCTGATGATTTAAAATTTCAATCTCTTTTAAAAAATTTTCATACGCTAAAAGTAAATGCTTTTCATAACTTTGAAATTGATTTAATAAACGATCAAAAATACCTACAAAAAGTTGGTTTTCATCTTCTAAAATTTCGCATAAATTTAAAATTTTTCTTTTAACAAATTTTTCTTTTAAAGCTGTTGTATCTAGCTGAGTTAAAAAATCAAGCAAAGATTGAAAATTAGATTTTTCATAGCTTTGCTCATCTTTAGCTTCTTTGCAAGAAATGGCAATAAGCTCATCAAAATATTTTAAAAATACACTTTTTGCATAATTTAAAACATTATCTAGCTCTTCTGTGTTTAATTTATCTTTTTGATTTAATACACAAATGCTATTTTCTCCTAAAAGTTCTAAATTTGCTTTTATGGCATCTTCTTCACTTTTTTTACCTGCATTATCAATTAAACTTAACCAAATCGCTCCATGAATATTTTTAAGCTCATCAAGAGTTGTTAAAGTATCATTTTCATTTGCATTTAAACCCGGAGTATCTACAAGAGTGATTTTTTCAAGTAAAGGAATAGGTGCAAAAATATGCAAACTTTTTGCTTGTTTTACTTCATTTCTTTGATCCGTATAAAAGGCTAATTTTTCTATATTTGTGATAATATCACTTCTATCTTCAAATTCTACTCTTAAAAAATATTCTTTTGCATAGCGTAAAAAAGTAGGTTTAAAAGTAACAGGAACAACACCCGTAGGCAAACAATCACACCCCAAGATCAAATTTAGTAAACTTGATTTACCACTTGAAAACTGCCCTATAATAGCGATATTAACATTCTTATCCAAAGAAAATACAAGCTCTTTTAATTCATTTTCTAAAGCATAACTTGCATGCATAAAAGGCTCATTAAGTTCCTTGCAAAGCTCTTGAATACGCCCTTTAAAACTATCATCAAAACTCACACTATAAGTATTTTCATAGGCTTTTATAAAATCATTTAAAAGATTAATCTGCATTTAAAAGCCCCATTTCAAGTTGTTTTAATTTTTCAATTTTTTCTAAATTTTCTTCAAAAGAATTTAAAATATTAATATCTTGATTTTTCAGACTCTGTAAAACTTTTTCAAGACTTTCTAATTTTGATTTTTGATTTTTTTCATAATGTTTTAATTTATCATTTAAAAACTCAAAAAATGCTCCATTGATATTTAAAGAATTTAAAATTTCGCTCATTTTAAATTCTTTAAAAGTATCAAAAATAACCATATCTAAATTCGTTTCAAGCTCATATAAATCTGATTTTAGATTGCTTAATTTTTCAATTTTCAATCTTAAAAGTGCAAATTTTTCGCTTTGAAAAATACTATCTATATTTTTTGAAATTCCATCTTTAAAACCTTCAAAACCATTATCAAAATCATCTTTTAAAAAATCATATTTTAAAGATAAATTTGTTTTAAGCTCCTCGATTTTTTTAATATTTTCAAATTTAATTTCTCTTAAAATATCATTAATCCCATCTTTTGTGGTAATATCAACTATATTTAAAATACGAGAAAGATTAAGCTTTTGTGCATTATTTTTCAAATATTTAAACTCATCTATCAAACGTTCTTTTAATTTTTTAGCCAAAAGTAAAACAAGATTATCTATGCCACTATCTATATTTTTAAGTTTTGCAACGGAATTTGAAATTTCATCTTGTGCTTCTTTTAATAAGATATTTTGCTTTTGAAGTTCAAGTAAAAGCTTTTGATTTTCTTCACTTACACCTTGTTTATTCTCCTTAATAAGACGATTTTGCATTTCATATTTGCTTAGAATATTTTTAAGTTCCAAATGTAATTCTTTTTTGTAAGCTCTTAAGGCAATCTTGCTTTTTTCTCCTGTATAAAGCTCGTTAAAAAGATAGTTTTCAAATTCTTGCATACCACTTTTTTGCAAACTTTCCTTAGGTGCTAAACCCTTATAAAAATCACTTGCCATTTTAGCACTCACACATAAAAAATCAATCTTTTCAACCAAATTTTCATCTAAATCCACAAGTCTTGATTTTAAGCTTTCTTTGGTATAAACAATGACTTCTTCTAAATCCTTTTTGCTTAACAAATCCGCTTTAGTTAAAACAATTAAAAACTTACTCAGCCTTGAATTTAAAAGACAATGCACCAAAAAGTCTGCATCTTTTTGAGTTAAGCTTTGAGAAGCATTCATTAAATGAATTAAAAAATCACTTTCTCTAAGATACTCATTTGTAACAATTTCTCTTTGAACTACAACATCATCAAGCCCTGGAGTATCAACTATAGAAATATTATTTTTTAAAAATTCTAAATGACTTTTAATTTCTATTTTTTTAATTAAAGCTGAAATTTTATTTTTAGCAGAACTGAAATTTTTAAGCTCACAAAGTGCGATATTTTGTATCAAAGGTTTATCCTTAATAAAATCTTCTATATTTACACTCTTATCCAGCTTATCAATAAATTCTTTTAAATCTGCATTAAAGTGCGAACTTTCAAGTATATTTTGCCATTCTTTTTTATCCCAAAAATATATCTTTGCTTCTTCACTCTTACCATAGCTTAATACTGTTAAATTAGCTGTTTCAGGTATGTTTGAAACCCCTAAAAAATCTTCTTTTAAAAGAGCATTTAAAAGACTTGATTTTCCTGCATTCATCACGCCAGTGATGGCTATATTAAACTCTAAATTTTGAAATTTTTCCAAAGTTTTTTGAAGTCTTGATTTTAAATTTTCATCAAAACTTAGCTTTTGAAGCTCTAAATTAATGGTGTTTAATTCTTTAAAATCATTTTGAAATAAAGCTTTTTGATCTATACTTTGAACTTTTTCTTGTAAAATAAAATCAAATATTTCGGTATTTTTCGAAATTTTTTCTAAAATTTTTAGAGCCTTAAGTAAATCTTGCTTTGAAATAAAACCTGATTTAAAAAGATTTAAAATACAAATTTGAGCATTTTGCATACTAAAAATATCCACTCTTAAATCAATTTTTTTGCAAAGCTCTTGAAATTCTTTTAAGAGAAAATATCTTTCATAATTGTCTTTATTGACACTTAAAATAATCGCACACTCGGCTGTATCAAGTTTGCTTTTATCTTGAAATTTAGCATCAAAATTTAAAAATTGGAGTTCATTTTGCCAAATTTTTTGGAATAATTCTTTCACAATCTTCCCCTTAAAAAGGGGAAAGATTTATTTATTTCTTTGAGCGACAAGTTGTCTTCTCATATAAGCGATTTTACTTTGTAAAGGTAATTCTTTAGGGCAATTATCTTCACAAGCAAGCAATGACATACAACCAAAAACACCATCATCATCGCCTACTAATTCATAAAAATCTTCCACACTTCTATGGTCATGCGGATCTTGTAAATATCTAGCTGTTCTTAAAAGCCCTGTAGCAGCTATGAAATTTGGGCGCATAAGTTTAGTTGCACAAGAAGCTACACAAATTCCACACTCTATACAACGATCAAGTTCAAAAGTTTCATCCGCAACTTCTGGCTCAATGCGTTCTTCAAGTTTAGAAATATCAGTTTCTTTTTCATTATGCACCCAGCTTTCAACACGCTTACACATGTCTTCAAACCACTCGCCTGTATTCACGCTTAAATCTTTAATATGCCTAAATGCAGGCATAGGCATAAGCTCTATCACTCCATCAGGATAATCTTTAGTCAAAGTTTTACAAGCAAGTTTTGGCACTCCATTAATCATCATTGCACAAGATCCGCAAATCCCTGCACGACAAACAAAGTCAAAACTCAGATCTGCATCCATTTTTTCACGGATCAAAGTCAAACATACAAAAACCGTCATAAAAGGAGTTTCTTCAAGCTCATAAGTCACAAAATGTGGTTTAGAAATTTTGCTTAAAGGATTGTATTTAAATGCCTTTATTGTCAATTTTCTACTCATAATCAACTCCTATTCTTTGGTTTGGTGCTTTATATTTAGCTTGCAATTCATAAGGCATTAAGGCGTTTTGAATTTCATAACGACCTTTGCCTTCAGCTTCCATTTTTTCACGGATAGCATCCACTTCAGCTTGGCGTTTTTCACTTAAAGGATTTTCTATAATATTTCCTTTAGCACCGTATCCACGGAATGCTGGTGGAATTTCCATTTTCATAATATCAAGCTCTTCGTATTCTATGCGTGGTAAGGTTTCGCCTTCTACCCAAAAAGTATTGGTTCTTTTCATCCAATTTAAATCATCTCTTTTTGGATAATCTTCCCTATAATGCGCCCCACGACTTTCTGTTCTTAAAAGTGCTCCATAAGCTACGCAAAGTGCTATTTTTAACATTCTTGGCACTCTATACGCTTCTTCAAGCTCTGGATTTGCACAATCAAGTTCTTTACAATGTACTTTAACGTCTTGAGAATCTTTATAAAGTTTTTCAAGTTCATCTACTGCTTCTTTCAAACCTTCACCTGTTCTAAAGATGGCCACCTTATCCCACATGATTTCTTTCATTCTGTTTTTGATTTCAAAAACATTATGTTTACCTTCTTTATCTACTAAAGATTTTAAATATTGATACTCTTTAGTTAAGAAGTCTTTTACTACATTTGTGTCAATTACTTCACCATTATTTTTACAATAATCTGCAAAATAATCTCCCACTATCATACCTGCTACAACAGTTTCAGCACATGAATTTCCACCTAAACGATTAAATCCGTGCATATCCCAGCAAGCTGCTTCTCCACAAGCAAAAAGTCCGTTTAACCATTGACTTTCACCCGTTGGTTTAGTTCTAATTCCACCCATAGAATAATGCTGCATTGGAAGAACTGGCGCCCAACCTTTTGGACCCTCATCTGCTGGATCAATACCATTAAAAGTTTTACAAATATCTTGTACATCGCGGAGATTTTTTTCCACATGAGCTCTTCCAAGTATAGAAATATCAAGCCATAAATGATCCCCATAAGGGCTTTTTACACCTTTGCCTTTACGAATATGTTCCATCATTCTACGACTTACCACATCACGGCTTGCAAGTTCTTTTTTCTCTGGTTCATAATCAGGCATAAAACGATATCCATCCACATCGCGTAAAATTCCACCATCACCACGACAGCCCTCAGTAAGCAAAATACCGCTTGGCACAATAGGAGTTGGATGAAATTGCACTGCTTCCATATTTGAAAGTCTGCAAAGCCCTGTTTCAAGAGCGATGGCTGCACCTGTTCCTTCACAAATTACCGCATTTGTAGTTTGTTTATAAATTCTACCATAGCCCCCTGTTGCTATCATGGTTCCTCTTGCAATATAAGCAATGAGTTGTCCATTAGTTAAATCTCTAGCGATCACACCTAAGCATTTTTTACCATCATGGATAATTCTTACTGCTTCCATTCTATCAATAATTTTTACTTGATGTTTAATAGCTTCATTTGCTACACCATAAAGCATACAATGCCCTGTTGCATCTGCGATATAGCAAGTTCTCCATTTTTTAGTTCCACCAAAATCTCTAGCATTAATAAGCCCGTGCGCTTCTTCTTTTTCTTCAATCACAGTTTTTTGTGCATTGATTACAACAGTTCTTGGACCTTTAGTAACTCTAGTCCAAGGCACACCCCAAGCCGCAAGCTCACGCACTGCTTTTGGCGCAGTTTGAGCAAACATTCTTGCTACTTCTTGATCACAGCCCCAATCACTTCCTTTTACTGTATCTGCAAAGTGAAGATCTTCATTATCACCCTCACCTTTTGCCCCATTTGCTAAACTTGCCTGCATACCTCCTTGCACCGCTGCAGAGTGAGAACGCTTCACTGGACAAATACTTAAAAGTGTTACACTTTGGCCACTCTTTGCTACTTCAATAGCCGCTCTAAGGCCTGCTAATCCTCCGCCTATTACTAAAGCATCACTATATTGTATATTCATAATTTGCTCCATTGTAGTTTTTTATCATCGCAGTAGTTTGGGTTTGATTTTGGTAGTTTTCATAACCTATTTTTATAAATGCTGCAAGACTTAACACACCTAAAACTAGGAAGAAAATACTGATTATCCATTTAGCAGTTTTAAGCTTTTTGCGACTTTCTTTTACATTTTTTCCTTCAAACCAACCCCATTTAACACAAAGTCTATAAAGCCCTATACTTCCATGAAGTTCAACACAGACTAAAAGAACAGCATAAAAAAGCCACATAAAATGACTTACAACCCTATCTCCTGACATATCGCCGCTGATTTTATCTGCATTGGTTACAATAAAAATAAGATGAGCAGAACCTAAGAAAAACATAATAAAACCTGTAAAAGCTTGAACCCACCATAACGAAGTATCGCTGTGATTCATTTTTTTACTGTGTGTTCTTAGTATTTGATACTGACGGTAATTAATAGGAAATTTTCTCATTGCAAGTAAAGCATGAACGAAAAAAACCACTAAAACACAGGCGGCTAAAAATGAAGTAAGATAACTCATAACAGGATTATCGTAAACAAATTTTAATTCTAAAAAATGCACTACAGAATTAAAAAAATCCTCACTGACTAAAATTGTAGAAACAAAAAGCATATGCACCCACATAAAAAGACCTAAAAAAAGCCCTGAAGCACTTTGGATAAAGTCTAATTTCGCAGGCATTTTACTTTTTTTGCCCTCAATGCTCTTACCCAAATAACCTTCGATAAGCTCACGCATCTTTACTCCTTTGTAAAAAGAAATTAAAAAAAATCCATTTCATTATATTACAAAAGTCTTTAAGATAGATTAAATATTTACTTTTTTAAACTTTATACAAATATAAACTAACAAAGCTGTTATAAACATTATAAAACTTAAAATTTGCCCCATACTCATACCCCATAAAACAAAACCTATACCAAAATCAGGCTCGCGATAAAATTCACATATAAATCTTGCCAATGAATAAGCACCAGCATACACAAGAATCAATTCCCCTTGAAAGCTTTGCTTAAATCTTGCTAAATAAACTATAATAAAAACAACAATACCTTCTAAAAATGCTTCATAAAGTTGCGATGGATGGCGCAATACTCCATCAACATAAATTCCCCAAGGCACATTTGTAATGCGACCAAAAAGCTCTTGATTTAAAAAATTTCCTATACGACCAAAAACATAAGCCAATGGAACACTTAAAGCAACCAAATCAAGAAAAATCCAAGGATTTGTTTTATATTTTTTACAAAACAATAAAGTAGCTATCAAAAATCCTATAATTGCTCCATGATAACTCATACCTCGAATACCTACAAATTCACCATTAATATAAGGATTAAAAATTTGCCAAGGATGAGTAATATAATACATAGTATTTGCATCATAAATCAAAATATATCCAAGTCTTGCACCTAAAATAACCCCTATTTCAACCCATATAAAATAACTATCCAAATGTTTTTCATTAATGTCTAGTTGAAATTTTCTTACAAAAAATTTAGCCAAAAGCAAAGCCAAAAGCAAAGCTATAACATACATAATGCCATACCAATGCACCTTTAAACCAAAGATGCTAAAAGCTATAACATTAAAATTTGAATAAATATGCTGCCAAAATTCCATATATCTTTCCTAATTTTCTTTTATAAAAATATAACAAAAAAACTTTAACTTGCTATAATTAACACAAACACATTAAATAAAGGTAAAAAATGAAAAAATATATTTTACTTGCTAGTAGTATGTTAATTTTAGCAGCTTGTGGGGGTACAAGTAGTAATTTTGTCAATGTTTCTATGCCAAATTTTAAACCCCAAGTTCCAACAAAGGTTGAACCTATTAATTCTGGAGTAAGCATTGCTCTTGAGCCTATTAATATAGAACAAAATAACAATTATTCTGATTATTTTGAAAATTCAGTGCTTAAAATTCGCATAGAAAAAGAAATTGATCTTTTAAAACAAAATTTAGAAGAGCAGATCAAAACCATCGCTCAACTAAAAGGCTATAAAATAGTTACTACTAATCCAGACTACACTCTTAAAAGTTCAATCAGTATTTATACGGAAGAAAAAAATGCACAAAAAACAAGCAATTTTATGAGTGGAGATTATGTAAAATCCAATTTAGGTATAAATTTTAAAGGTAAAATAGATTTTATAGATGCACACAATCCACAAAATTCAACCAATCTTTCAAGTAGTACTAAACTAGATTCTTTAGTTGCACTTAACTATCCTATTAAAAATGATGATGGGGTTAATATGTTTAAAACTACTATCTCCACTGTACCAACTCAACTCAATAAAGGTTTAGAGCAACCTGCTTTTGAAATTGATAAAAGTTTTTTAGCTTTTTATAAAAATACATTAAATACACTTTATAACAATCTACCAAAAGCAACAGACATAGACAAAACTATACCTAATACAAATAGTGGTTTTAATAGTTTTGATGGCGATGCTACCTTTGAAGAAAGCTTACCTCAAACAAATTCTAATCAAAATAATACAATTGAAAACACGCCTACACAAAATATTCCTACAAATCCATCTTCAACAAATCAAAATAATCAAAGTAAAAATCAAGATGGGGTAGAAATATTTGAATGATAAAACTTGTGAGAAAATTAAACTTTCTCACACAAAAAATAAGTTTTTCTTATGCAAAAAAATAACTATCATTCTACTTTAAAATCAATGCCTGTTGCATTGCATTTTTTATCATCTCTCTTTTATCTCGTATTTCAAAAAAAAGCTCAAAAGCAAAAACCCCTTGCCATAAAAGCATATCAAGTCCATCTTTAATTTTTAAATGATACTCTTTACACAATCTATAAAAAGGTGTTTCTCTGCCATAAATTACCTCAAAAGCAAATTTAGCTTTAGGTAAAATTCTATCTAAAAGCTCTCTATCGCAAGGTAAATTTTCATCTTTTAATCCAGCAGAAGTTGAATTTACAACCAAATCAAAGTCAAAATCTTGCAAGTTTTTATAAAGATAAGTTGGATAAGCTAAAAAATCTTTAAATCTTTCTTTACTACGATTAGCTATATACACTTCTACACCTTTTTGTTTTAATGCATAAGCAAGCGCCAAAGCTGTACCTCCAGCACCCAAAATCAAAGCTTTTTTTATATTATCAAAATCCTTAATAGCTTCTAAAAAACCTAAAGCATCAGTATTATAAGCGTAAATTTTATTTTCTTTTAAGCATAAAGTATTTGCAGAGCCAATATTTCTAGCAAAATCATCCTTCACATCAGCAATATCTAAAGCTTTTTCCTTAAAAGGCAAAGTAATATTAGCTCCACTAAGTCCTAATTTAAAAAAATCTTCTCTTAAACAGTTAGCATTTCTTAAATGATAGCGTGTATAAATGCTATCAAGCCCTAAGGCTTTAATAGCATTATTATGCATTCTAGGCGATTTAGAGTGAGAAATAGGATCGCCTATAACTGCTAAAAATTTCATTTTAAAGTAAAAGAAAAAGCATCTTTTGCAATATCCTTACGGATTTTAGCAAGTTCTGCTGCAATATCTGCCTTTTCAAATGGTCCTATTAAAACCTTGGTAATTTCTTTACCTCCAACTGTAGTTTTATAAAGTTTATAATCATAACCTTTTTGTTTTACAGAAGCAAGTTCTTTTGATTTTTGATCCAAATTACTTACTGAGAAAATTTGCACATAAATACCCGATGCTAAACCACTTGGATGTACAGGTTTAGCATCAACATTTTTAAATAAATCATTTGCATTTTGTTCTTTTTTAGGGGTTTGTTTTGCACTTTCTTTTTCTTTTTTTACAGCTGTTTGTTTTTTTGCTTCTTCTTTAGGTTTTGCAGTTTGTTTTACTTCTTGTTTAGGAGTACTTGCTTGTGGAGTAGTTTCTGAAGCAGTTGCTGTTGGTTCTGCTGGAACTTCTTGATCAGGCATAGCAAAATTTGTAGTATCATTGTTATTTGAACTAGAGGTTGTTGTATTTTGTTCATCTTGAAATTGCTTTCTTAATGCCTCAAATTGATCTTCTGCTGAAGTATTATCTGTAATTGGCATACTTTCAAAAGAAGTATCATTGTTATTGTCTTGAGTTGCCATAGGTTCACTTGGCAATACACTTTGATTTTGCGTATTTTCATCACCACTACCATTAATAAGCTTCATAACTATCATAATAGCTAAAAACAAAATAACTAAAGCAATAACTCGTAAAAGAATTTTTTTTACTTTTTCACTTTTATTACTTTTTTCTAAAATAATATCATCAAATTCATTTTTTTGATTTTCCATAATTTGTCCTTTCTTACATATGCTTAGACCAAGAACTTCCTCGTTCTTTTTGATAAACCTCATAAGGCAATATTAAAATATTAAATTCCCTAGGTACATCCATGCTAGGAAACACCTTCCATTCTACTGGCATTTTACTTGCAAACATCATTGAAAGTTTAGACGCTAAAGAATAACCTTCGTTTAACGCCGTGTGTCCTTTATGAATATAAAGATGTAAATGTCCTGGAGTTTTAGTCTTATAGGCTGTGAAATTTATAAAACCTTCTTCTCTTAAAATAAGTTGTGCACGGTGATAAAATCTTTCAGCATTAAAACCATTATAATCAAAGACAATATTTTCTACTTTATTATCTTTTGTTATTAAATCATGAGCGACAACAATTTTTTTAGCAGCGTGTTCTCTCATGACATTTAAATTTAAAGGAGCATCAACTCTTTCAAATTTATCAAAAAATAAGCGACCTCTATGTGTAATTTTATTTACAATTTTATCGCGTCTTATATAATAATGATCGCCAATTATTTTAATTAGCGACATATCCATTGGTGAAATCAAAACATAGCCCTTTCATAAATAATAAAATTACTTGCAAGTTTTTTTAATTCTTGTTTAATATTCTCTTGTAATTTTTCATTATTAATATCATCTAAAATATCTGCAATATAATTTGACACAATTTCCATTTCTTTTTCTTTAAAACCTCTGGCAGTAAGGGCTGGAGTTCCAAGTCTTAATCCACTTGTGATAAAAGGACTTCTAATTTCTCCTGGAACGGTATTTTTATTTGCAGTAATACCTGCATTTCCAAGAGCTAAATCTGCATCTTTTCCACTAAATTCACGATCTAAAAAACTCATTAAAACAAGGTGATTATCCGTTCCATCGCTAACAAGTTTAAATTTTCTATCCATTAAAACATTAGCTAAAACTTGAGCATTGGTTCTTACTTGTTTTGCATAAACTTTCCACTCATCGCTAAGATTAAATTTAAATCCTACTGCTTTTGCAGCAATTACATGCATCAAAGGACCACCTTGAATACCTGGAAAAATGGCAGAATTAATTTTTTTAGCAAGCTCTTCATCATTTGTCATAATAATACCACCTCTTGGGCCACGCAAAGTTTTATGCGTAGTTGAGCTTACTACATGAGCGTGTGGAAAAGGACTTGGATGCTCACCTGCCACAACAAGACCTGCAATATGTGCTATATCAGCAAAAAGATAGGCGCCTACTTCATCAGCGATTTCTCTAAATTTAACAAAATCAATCACTCTTGCATAAGCACTAGCTCCACAAACTATAAGTTTTGGTTTTTCTTTTTTAGCAATTTCTCTTACTTTTTCATAATCAATTCTTCCATCAAGTTCTACGCCGTAAAAACAACTTTCGTACATTTTACCTGAAGAACTTACTTTTGCACCATGAGTTAAATGTCCACCATGACTTAAATCCATTCCTAAAATTTTATCACCTGGATTAATCAAAGCCGCATAAACACCTTGATTAGCTTGAGAACCTGAATTAGGCTGAACATTAGCAAATTTACAATTAAAAAGTTTTTTACATCTTTCAATAGCTAAAGTTTCAATCTCATCAACAAATTCGCAACCACCATAATATCTTTTACCTGGATAACCTTCTGCGTATTTGTTTGTCAAGATACTTCCCATAACTTCCATTACTTCAGGTAAAGTGAAATTTTCACTCGCTATCATTTCAAGACCTTCACATTGACGCTCTAACTCTTTGTTTGTCAAATCAAAAATTTCTTTATCAAACATTTCTAAACTCATTCTTTCTCCTTTAGTTCTGATTTTAATGGACGCATTGCAGGAAACAATATCACATCTCGAATAGATTTTTTATTTGTCAAAAGCATAACAAGTCTATCTATGCCTATACCCTGCCCTGCCGTTGGAGGCATTCCATAACCCAAAGCATTTACAAAATCTTCATCCATTTCGCAAGCCTCTTCATCACCTGCATTTTTAGCTTCAATTTGTTTTAAAAATCTCTCATATTGATCAAGAGGATCATTAAGCTCATTAAAACCATTTGCCAATTCTCTTCCACAAATAAACAACTCAAATCTCTCAGCAATCTGAAAATCCTCATCGCTACGTCTTGATAAAGGACTTATGGAAATAGGAAAATCAATCACAAAAGTAGGATTGATCAATTTTTCTTCCACATAATTATCAAAAAGTTCAGCTTGTAAATGTCCAAGTTCAAGCTTTTCATTCGCTTCGAAACCATCAGCTTTTAATTTAGTAAGAATTTTTTCCTTATCTTCGATTAAATCTCTATCCAAACCACCATATTTACAAAGTGCATCTTTATAGGTTATTCTTTCAAAAGGTTTAGAAAAATCTATCATTTTTCCATCAAATTCTATTGTTTTTCCCAAATTAAGTTTATCTAAAAGTAAAGCAAAAAGTTCTTCAGTTAAATCCATTAAATCTTTATAATTATGATAAGCCCAATAAAATTCTATAGTTGTAAATTCGGGATTATGAGTTAAATCCATACCTTCGTTTCTAAAACAACGATTGATTTCAAAAACCGCCTCAAAACCACCCACTACAAGTCTTTTAAGATAAAGTTCTGGAGCAATTCTTAAAAATCTTTCTACGCCTAAAGAATTGTGAAAAGTTACAAAAGGTTTAGCATTTGCTCCACCTGCAATCGGATGCATCATAGGAGTTTCTACTTCTAAAAAGCCTTTATTTTCAAAAAAATGACGGATTAAACTCACCACTTTAGAACGCACTAAAAAATCTTTTCTAACTTCTGCATTCATTATCATATCAACATAACGTTTGCGATATCTTTGCTCAATATCTGTTAATCCATGATATTTTTCAGGTAAAGGAACAATAGCTTTTGTAGCGAGTTTTACTTCACTTGCATGCAAACTAAACTCACCTGTTTTAGTTACAAAAGGAAAACCTTTAACCAAAACAATATCACCTACTTCTAAATTCTTTTTCAAAATCGCATAAAGTTCTTCGTCTACGCTATCTTTACTAAAATAAATTTGCAAATTTGTATCTTCATCTTCAATGTTTGCAAAAATCGATTTCCCAGCTATACGCAAAAGTTTCAAACGTCCTGCAACAACAGCATTGACACTTTCATCTCTTTTTTCAACTTGCTCTAAAATATAAGAAAATTTATCCTTAAAAGTCTTTAAAGACATTTCTTTTTCTAAAAAATGAGGATAAGGATTAATCCCTAAATTTTTTAATTCCTTAGCTTTTTCTATTCTTTGCTGCTCTAAAATATTATCAAACATTTATATTTTTACCTTTGCTTTTTGATTATTACAATCACCACAAACACCATAAAGCTGCATCAAATGCCCTGTAAGTTTAAAACCATGTTCTTTTGCAATCAAGGCTTGCTGTCTTTCTATAATAGGATTTTCAAACTCTATAATTTTTCCGCAATTTTTACATATCATATGATCATGGTGAGGTTTATTGGCAAGCTCGTATTTTTTACCTGCTGAACCAAAAGAAATGGAAGTTACCATTTCTGCTTCTTCAAGCAAATTTAAAGTACGATAAACAGTTGCAATTCCTACATTTAAATCGGGTTCAGCTTGTTTGATTTCCATATATAAACTTTCGGGTGTGTAATGAGTATCACTGTGATAAAGAGTTTTTAAAAGTACTTCTCTTTGCTTGGTATATTTAAGTCCGCCTTGTCTTAATATTTTTTTAAATCTCTCAAGTAAAACATCATATTCCACATTTTCTATCAGCATATCACTCCCCTTTTTGAGTATTGTTTAAATCACTTACAATATCTTGCAACTTTTCATTAGCATGATCTAGACTATTTTCTGTTAAAGGTTGATTCATAATAAAAGATCCAGTTTCTTTAAGCAAATTCAAAGTATAGCTATTTTTAGCAAAATTATCTAATTTATCATTTAAAAAATCGATTCTTGCTACACAAAAAACTAAAATTGCAAAAATTAAAAAGATTTTTGCCCCGCCAAATATAAAGCCACCAATACGATCTAAAAAACCTAGGCCACTTAATTTAATCAACTTAGAAAGAAAATTACCTGCCAACAAACAAGCTATCCAAAAAATAATTAATATGGCCAAAAATCCAGCAAATCCAGCTAAGCTTTGATTTTCTATCTTATAAAAAGTACTTTGTATAAATTCAGCTGCTTGAGTTGCATATTTTGAAGCAATAAAAACACCACCAATAATACCCAAAAGCCCAAAAATTTCTTTTATCAAACCATTGATAATACCCTTAAGCCCTAAAAGCAAGGTAAATCCTAAAATAAAAGCATCAAACCAATAAAAATTCATTTCAATCACTCTCTGATTTTTTTTGTTTTAAATTTATTCTACAAATAAGCACTAAATGCTAAGTTAATCATTCTATGATTTTAGGAACAACAAAAAAATGTTCTTGTTTTTTTGGAGCACAATCTAAAACCTCATCAATAACATTGCTATTTCTTATCTCATCAATCCTCAAAGGAGCTCCACCTTTTATAGTACTCACAGTAATCTCTTGGGAATCTAGATCAAGTTCGTTTAATTTTTCAACAAAATTCACAATTTCACTTAACTGTGCAATGGTTTCATTTCTATTTTTTGTTATTTGTAAAGCACTTAATTTTTCAAGCTTGCTTAATAATTTCTCATCTATTTGCATTTCTTAAACCTTAATAAAAAAGTTAAAATTTTGAAAATTATATCATAAAAAGCTTTAAATTGTTTAGGATATTTTGCAATTTATATGATACAATACCATAATTTTTCTATACAAAAATAAAAATATTTTTTCAAGGATAAATTTTGGGACTAAAAGATAATTTAAAAGCTGTTAAAAATGAACTTAACACAGAAGAACAATTTATAGAAAATTTTATCAAAGGAGAGAGATTTATACGCAAGTATAAATTTTATATATCTGCTGTTGTGATAATTTTAGTTGCTTGGTTTGCTGGAAATTTTATAATCTCAAAAATAAACGATTATAAAACAAAAGAAGCAAATGAAATTTATGCCAATCTAATACAAGATCCTAGCAATAAAAATCTTTTAGAACAACTTAAAAATAAAAATACCAATCTTTACGCTATCTTTTTACTAAAAGAAAATATTAATGATTTTAATAATACAACTCTCCAAAATGAACTAAAACAAATTTATAATAATGCTCAAACAAACACTTTACTTAAAAATATTATTGCATTATCTTTAGGGGATAAATCGATATTTTTAAAAAATTATGATAAATTATTAGAAGCTTACAAACTTTTAGAGCAAAATAAAATCGAAGAAGCTAATGTTTTACTTTCTCAGATAAAAGAAAATTCAAGTTTAAATCAAATAGCTAAAAACCTCAAACATTATCAAGGCATTACACAATGAAAAAAATATTTTTAACACTATTTTGTTTAATATTTCTATGTGCTTGTGGCACCAAAAGACAATATTTTGAACCAAAACAAACCGATGGAGATTTAAGTCATAATAGCAATTTAAAAAGTAAAATCGTTGATTGGAATCTAGTTTCTGCAAAACTTAGCAATAATACAGCTATCTTAAAAAATAATATCTCCATAGACAAGTTTAAACTTCCTAAAAATTATATGCTTCTAGCTTATCAAGATGGGGAATATTTTACTGCAGATAACAATGGAAATTTAAAAATTTTTGACAATTCTTATAATGAAATTTATAATTTTCAATTTGACGCTAGTGTTGTAGGAGTAGCTTCTAATGGAGATGATTTAGCCCTTGTACTTGCAAACAATACTATAGTTCTTGCAAATCGTTCTTTGGGTATTAAATTCAGTCAAACCCTAACCTCAGCTCCAGCCCAAGACAGTCGTACCGCTAATCCTATATTTTTAGACAATATCATCGTTTATCCAACACTAGATGGTAAAATTTTAATTCTTTCAAGAAACAATCTTCAAATCATTAAAGATGTGGTTATTTCAGCAGAAAATTTTTTCAACAATGTAATCCATCTAAGTGTAATCGGAGATAAACTTATAGCAGCAACAGCTAAAAAAATCATTGTTGTAAGCCCTGCTAGAACTCTTTATCTTGACGCTGACATAAAAGATGTTGCACTTAGCGATGATGGTATTTTTATACTAGAAAAAGATGGCACTATTATTAAAACTGATTATAACTTAAGAAAAATTGCGGAAAAAAAATTTGAATTTGCTATTTTTGTAAAAAGCAATATATACAATAATTATTTATATATTTTTGAAAAAACAGGCTATCTTATCAAAATGAATCTGAATTTAGATAATGCACAAGTATTTAAACTTTCAGAAGCTGTTGATAAAATTTCTTTCATGGGAAATGGTAAATTTTACTACGGAGATAAAATTTTAGATTTGCTATGATAAAAATTTTAGAACAAACAATAAAGGCTTTAAAATTAAATTTAAAGCCCTATGACTTAAGTATGTTGACTAGAAAAAAAAGTTATATTTGCGCTAAAGATCAAAATAACATTCTTTTTATGTATACAGGAAAAACAAAATTTTTAATGAAAGATGCCTTATTTTTAGAAAATCTAGCACAGCAAATTAACATAAATAGCAAATATTTTTTTAGCATGGCTTCTCTTTGCTCTAAAGCAAAAAATCATCTAGAAATGAAAGGATTTAATATCTATGCTGCTCTGTGATATTGGGAATTCAAATGCTAATTTCCTAGATGATAACAAATATTTTACTCTTAGTATAGATCAGTTTTTAGAATTTAAAAATGAA
The DNA here is from genome assembly GCF_008000495.1 of Campylobacter sp. 2014D-0258. NCBI lineage: Bacteria > Pseudomonadati > Campylobacterota > Epsilonproteobacteria > Campylobacterales > Campylobacteraceae > Campylobacter > Campylobacter sp. 2014D-0258. The sequence goes on along the minus strand of NZ_VOAR01000029.1, from coordinate 129,686 downwards.
CAAAAAATTTTTTATATCAATGTCAATGAACATCTCAAAGAACATTTAAAAAATCAAAAAAATTTTATCAATCTTGAACCTTATTTTTTATTTGATACAATTTATCAAGGATTAGGAATCGATCGCATAGCAGCTTGTTATACTATTGAAGATGGAGTTGTTGTAGATGCAGGTAGTGCTATTACAATTGATATTATTTCTAATTCTATACATCTTGGTGGTTTTATCTTGCCAGGTATTGCAAATTATAAAAAAATTTATAGCCATATTTCACCACGATTAAAAAGTGAATTTAACACTCAAGTTAGTCTTGATGCATTCCCACAAAAAACCATGGATGCTTTAAGTTATGGTGTTTTTAAAGGAATTTACCTACTGATAAAAGATGCCGCTCAAAATAAAAAGCTTTATTTCACTGGTGGAGATGGGCAATTTTTAGCAAATTACTTCGATCACGCAATTTATGATAAACTTTTAATCTTTCGAGGAATGAAAAAGATTATAAAAGAAAATCCTAATTTACTTTATTAAAAATGTTACAAAAATTCTCATTGATATCAAACCTTAATGAAATTTAACTTTTTGTAAAACAAATTCAATTAAACTTCTATTTAGAAAAAAGTTTATTAAAATAAAAAAAGGAAAAACAATGAGCCAACAAGAATTTGATGTGCTTGTCATCGGAGCTGGAATTTCAGGAGCAGCATTATTTTACGAGCTTGCAAGATATACAAATATTAAAAATATTGCTTTGATAGAAAAATATAATACAGCTGCAACATTAAATTCTAAGGGAACGAGTAATTCTCAAACCATTCATTGTGGAGATATTGAAACCAATTATACTTTAGAAAAAGCGCGAAAAGTAAAAAGAACAGCTGATATGATAGTTAAATATGGACTCATGCAAAATGCGCAAAATAATTTCATGTTTTCTCATCAAAAAATGGCTCTAGCTGTTGGAGATATAGAATGTGATTATATGAAAAAACGCTATGAAGAATTTAAAGAACTTTATCCTTATATAAAATTTTTCGATAAAGCAAAAATCAAACAAATTGAACCCAAAGTTGTTTTAGGAGAAGATTGCAATCAAGATAGACCTGAAAATATCTGCGCCATGGGTGTTGAAAGTGGCGAGGTTTTTACAACTGTAGATTTTGGGAAAATGAGTATAAATCTAATAGAACAAGCACAAAAACAAAATAAAAATACTTTCGTTGCCTTTAATCAAGAAATTATTCACATAGAAAAAAAAGATGATATTTTTATATTAAAAACCTCAAATCATCAAGAATACCATGCCAAAAGCGTAGTTGTCAATGCTGGAGCGCACTCTTTATATTTAGCACATAAAATGAACTTAGGTATGGATAAGTCTTGTTGGCCTGTTGCAGGAAGTTTTTATTTAACCAAACAAAAACTTTTAAATGGCAAGGTTTATATGGTGCAAAATCCTAAACTTCCATTTGCAGCTCTTCATGGAGATCCTGATTTGCTTGCTGATATGAACACTCGCTTTGGACCTACTGCACTTGTTATTCCAAAACTAGAACGTTATCATGGTCTAAAATCAGTTCCAGAATTTTTTGAAGCACTAAAACTTGATAAAACTGTTTTAAAAGTAACTTTTAATATGTTTAAAGATGCAACAATTAGAAATTACATCTTTTATAATTATCTTTTTGAACTACCTTTTATTGATAAAAGCTTATTTGTTAAAGATGCCAAAAAAATAGTCCCAAGTCTTAAAGCAAGCGATATTTATTATGCAAAAGGTTTTGGAGGCGTAAGACCACAAGTTATTGATAAAACTAAAGGAGAATTAATGCTAGGTGAAGCAAGCATCACAGAAACCCCTGGTATTATTTTCAATATGACTCCAAGTCCTGGAGCAACAAGTTGTCTAGGAAATGCTGAAAGAGATGCAAAGCTTGTATGTAATTACCTAGGAATGGAATTTAACGAAGATAAATTTTCTTCAGAATTATTGTAATCATTTTGTTTCTATTTTTAGCTACAATAATTTCAAAAGGAGTTTACCATGCTTAAAAAAACAAAAATTGTAGCCACAGTAGGTCCAGCAAGTGAAAAGGAGGAAATTCTACGCCAAATGATTATCAATGGTGTAAATGTTTTCCGTTTAAACTTTTCTCATGGAACACATGAGTATCATAAAAAAAACTTAGATACCATAAGAAGAGTAGCTAAAGAATTGCATACTCGTATTGGAATTTTACAAGACATTAGTGGTCCTAAAATTCGTACAGGTGAACTTAAAGAACCATTTGAATTAAAAAAGGGTGATAGACTTGATTTTTATCGTGAAACAATTTTAGGGGAGAAGATTGCTCAAAATCATTATAAAATCAGTATCAATCAAAAATCCATTTTAGATATGTTAAAAATTGATGAATATATTTATCTATATGATGGATCAATTCGTGCTAAAGTAGTAAACATAGATAATCAAAAAATTGAAACCATTATAGAAAATGATGGTTTTTTAAACTCAAATAAAGGTATTAATTTTCCGAATACTAAAATCAATATTGATGTTATTACACAAAAAGATAAAAATGATTTACTTTGGGGTATAAAAAATGAAGTAGATTTTTTAGCAATATCTTTCGTACAAAATGCGCACGATATTGATGAAGTTCGTGAAATTTTAGCACAAAATAACGCAAAAATATCCATTTTTGCAAAAATTGAAAAATTTGATGCAGTAGAAAATATTGATGAGATTATTAAATCTAGCGATGGTATAATGGTTGCAAGAGGAGACTTAGGTATTGAGGTACCTTATTATAAAGTTCCTAATATCCAAAAAGAAATTATACAAAAAGCAAACAATGCCTCTAAGCCTGTTATTACTGCGACTCAGATGCTTTTTTCATTAGCCAAAAGCAAAACCGCCACAAGAGCTGAAATTTCAGATGTTGCAAATGCTGTTTTAGATGGAACAGATGCAGTAATGCTAAGTGAAGAAAGCGCTGTTGGTATAGATCCTGCAAACGCTGTTGATATAATGTGCCAAACTATAGTAGAAACAGAAAAACGCTATCCATATAACAAATTTAATGATTTTAATGATTTAGACAATACAGATAAAATCATGCGTTCTTCAGCTCATCTTGCAACAGATCTTAACGCTGATGCTATTTTTTCTTTAACAAGTAGCGGAAAATCTGCTATTAAGATTGCAAGATATCGTCCAAATATAGAAATCATAGCAGTAGGGCATTCTGAAAAAACCTTAAACTCTTTAAGTATAGTTTGGGGAGTTAATCCTGCGATCTTGGTTAACAAAAGTAATGAACTTACAGAATTATTAAAAGACTCTGTAAGATCAAGTGTTGAAAAAGGTTTTATGGATGAAGACAAATGCTATCTTCTAACTGCAGGCTTTCCAACAGGAGTAGAAGGTACTAGCAATCTTATCCGCATTCTCAATAAAGAGCAAATTGCTTATTATCTACAATAAAACATTAAATTCCTTTGAAAATAAGGAATTTAATGTCCTTATAAATTTTTTAAGTCAAAAGTCGATATAAATTAAAGCCTCACACAAAGGAGCAAATATGCAAGTGAATACTTTTTCAAATATCGCTAGCATGGCACAAACACAAGTTAGCAATAAGAAGGCAGATGATGCTAAGGAAAACACAAAAGACAAAAATGTTCAAAGTGCTAATTCTAGCAAGGATGTAGATAAAAATACCCTTGAAAAATTAAATGCACTTGGTGGAAAGGGCATTACACAAATTTACCTAGTTCAGTTTCAACAGCAAACAATGAATGCTGTAATAGGTTCGAGCAATGCCCAAACTGGACTAGATAGTCTTTTAAATGGTGCCAATTTAGATACTGCGAAATCTATACTTACAAATATTGATTTTGCATCCTTAGGCTACAGTGGCAAAAATCCACTTGATATGAATACAGATGAACTTCAACAACTTGTAAGTGAAGATGGTTTTTTTGGAGTGGAAAATACAGCCAATCGCATCGCGGATTTTGTTATTAAAGGCGGTGGCGACGATGTTGAAAAATTGAAAAAAGGTCTTGAAGGTATGAAAAAAGGATTTGAGCAAGCAGAAAAAATGTGGGGTGGAGAACTTCCTCAAATCAGTCAAGATACAATAGATGCGGCACTTAAAAAAGTTAGCGATCGCATTGATGAACTAGGCGGAAAAACTCTAGATCTTCAAGCTTAACTAAAAATGCTTAGAAATTTCTAAGCATTTTTAGTTGTTATTAATATCAAAAGTAAAAAATTCACTCTTAAAATTATTAGGTAAAGTTTTATACTGAGATATCGCAGCTTCATAGTTCTTTACTTCTTGATACAACATACCAAGAGCTGCTTTACTTTCTTTGTTATTTTTATCTGTAAGTTTAGAAAGCTGCAAAAGCGCTATAGCTGAATTTGGATTATTTGCACCTACGGCTGCTACGGCTGCTAAAAATAAAGTTTTAGTATCTTTTGCTCCATAATCATCAATCAAAGAATTATAAAGCGCATAAGCCTCCTCGTATTGCTGTGCAAAAATATCCAAATAAGCTAAAGTTTGTAAAATACCCTCATCTTTTGCTCCTGAAACATTAATCAACTCTTTAAATTTCTGTCTTTCTAAATTTAAAAGCCCTGCAATATGCATTAAATTAACATAAAATTCCCTAGCGATACTTGGCCCACCAAAAACACTACGATAATCAAGTTTTAAATTTTTAAAATGAATTTGAGCATTTTGAGCATATTCTTTAATATTTAAATTTGAATTTAAAGAATTAAAATACAAAATATTTGCCAAAATATCTTCAGGCAACTCTGAACGCAATTTAGCAATTTTCACATCTACTTGATTATTAAGGTTATTATTTTTAGCAACAATAGCTTCAAAAATCAAACTCAAAGGCGTGTCTTTTTTTGTTTCATCTAAATAAGGAAGCATAGAAATATAATTATTATTAACTAAAAATAACATACTTTTTTGCATATTAGCTTTAAAATTAGAATCGGCAGCTATATTATCAAGAATTTCATTGTAAAGTTTAGTTGTATCAATATCAATTAATTTTGCACAAAACATAGCAAAAGCACCTGCTAAGTAATTTTTAGGATTAAGATGATATGAACTTGAAAAATGCTTATAAGCAAGTTCATAATTTTGCATTTGGGCATAAGTTAAAGCCAAATTATAATGTAAAATACTATGTTCTGGATAATCCTTGATAAGTTTTTGAAATTCTTGGTTAGCAAGGCGTAACTTCTGATTTAATGCATAGTTAATAATATTGGCAATTTTTACATTGGTAGATGAAAGAGCCTTGCTTATATTAAGATAAATTCCCGCATCAGTACTATCATCAACGAAATCTGTAACATTAGCTTTTTTAATATATAAAGCAGCCTGCTTACTATCAAAAACCTGATAAGGTGCAAAATAAAAAAGCAAATCGAATTGATCTTTTTGTTTTTTTAGCAAATCTTTTGAAAAAGAATTTTGAGCAACTGCTATATTAAAAAGATCCTTATTTAAACGAACTTGAATTTTATAAGTATCTAAAATCTTATATCTATCTTTATCGTTATCATAAGAATTTTGCAAGCGCGCTAACATATCTTGATAATTTCCTGTTTTAATATCAACCAATGTTAAAGCCGCCAAACTCTGATTAAAATCTCTTTCAATTTTCATCGCTGTACTTAAAGCGACTTTAGCTTTAGCATATTCTCCTATTCTAGCGTATAAAAGACCTAAAGATAAACTAGATTCAAAATTGCCTTGAGAATTTAATTGCTGTATAGCCTTGGAATCAAAGTCCATTTTTGCATAAATTTTAGCAGACAAATACTTTGCAACATCAGAATACGGCTCCACATCTGTTCTTTGTAACATTTGTAAGGCCTCAGGGTAATATCCTTTGTAATAATTAATCAAGCTTAAATAATAATCATATAATTTTGATTTTCCTTCTTTTGGAAGATACACTTGAGCTAAATCAATATAATATCTAAATTTTTCCTTATCATTAAGCTTTAAAGCACAAACAGCAGCATTGATAGCAGCTACACTTTGATTTTCCCCATTGGCTATAGCTTTCTTGAAACTTTCAAAAGCTTCTTGGAATTTATTCTCATTCATTTGAGAAACGCCTAAATTATAATTAGATAAAGATTCGTTATATACGGCAACTTGCTCATAAACTTTTAAAGCCTGTTCAACCTCACCCTTTAAATATAAAGCATTTGCTTTTTGGATCATACCATCAATTCTTTGCATATCATTGTATTTATATGATTCATCAGGCATAACAGCAGGTTGTTCTAAAGGCTTAGAAGCTATAATATCTGGTTTAATTTTTCCTTCACTAAAAGTTAAATAAAAAAGTGTAAAAACTAAAATACAAATAATCCCCAAAGATAAACCCACAAGAGACATAAACTTACGATCTTTATACCAAGGCGTAGGCTCTTGACTTTCAACTTCTTCAAAAGTTGATACATCTTCAGGCGCACTTTCTCTTGTAAATTTAAAACCACTATCACTATTTTCTTGAGGTAATTCTTCTGGCAATGATGCAAATTCTTCATCTTCTGGAGCTTGCCCCTCTTGCCCCTTAAATCCCTCTAAACTCTCATCAAGTCTTGGTTGATTTAAGCCATCTTCGGGTTTTTCTAGTATTATATCTTCTTGTTCAGCCATCTATACTCTTTAAAAATATTTTTTCAAAGCATCAGGAATATGAATTTTTCCTTCTTTATCTTGATAATTTTCCATAATCGCTACCAAGGTTCTTCCTACTGCCAAAGATGAGCCATTAAGAGTGTGGACGAGTTCATTTTTTCCTTGTTCGTTTTTATAGCGAATTTTAGCGCGTCTTGCTTGAAAATCACGACAATTTGAAACCGAGCTGATCTCACGATATTTATTTTGTCCTGGAAGCCACACTTCAAGATCTACAGTTTTTGCTGCACTAAAACCCAAATCTCCAGTGCAAAGCATCAAATGTCTATGCGCTAAACCTAAAGAACTCAGCAAATCACTTGCACACTCAAGCATTTCATTAAACACACTATCACTTTGCTCAGGTTTAGTGATACTTACAAGCTCTACTTTTTCAAACTGGTGTTGTCTTATAATACCCCTTGTATCACGCCCTGCACTGCCTGCTTCTTTTCTAAAACAAGCACTATAACAAGTCATTTTTATAGGTAAAGTTTCACTCGCTAAAATTTCTCCGCTGTAAAGATTGGTTACTGGAATTTCAGAAGTTGAGATTAAATACAAATCCTCATCATCTACCTTATACATATCTTCTTTAAATTTTGGCAACTGACCCGTCCCAAACATAGTAGCACCATTTACCAAAAAAGGTACATTAACAAATTCAAATCCACGACTTCTATTAAAATCTATCATATAATTTACCAAAGCACGGCTTAATAAAGCTCCTTCATTTTTAAGCACACAAAAACGACTTTGTGAAATTTTTACCCCACGCATAAAATCAAGCCAATTTAAACTCTCGCCTAATTCAAAATGTTCTTTTGGAGTAAAATCAAAGCTAGGTGGATTTAAAACTTTTTTAAGCTCCACATTTTCATTTTCATCTTCACCCACAGGCACACATTCATCAGGGATATTTGGGATGGCATGAGCGATTTCCTCAAGCTCATTTTCTAAAGCATTTACTTTAGCGCTTTGCTCATTAATTTTGCTTTTATTTTCGCTTAATTTTGCTTTTAAACTTTCTTTATCTTCGGCTGTAGCAAGCTCTTTACTGAATTTATTTTGAAAAGCTTGAAATTCTTCCAAGGCTATTTTTTCTTTTTTTAAACTTGCAAAAAGTTCAGCAAGTTTTTTTAAGATATTTTCATCAACTTTTTTATTTTTTAACTTTTTAGCCACTTCATCAAAATTATTTTGCAAATTTTTTAAATCTAGCATTTTCTACTCCTTAAAGTCCGATTTTTTCATAAATTTTTTGCATTTTTTCTTGGGCGATTTTTCTTGCTTTTGTCGCACCAAAATCCAAAATTTCTTTCAAATGCGAAGGCTTTTCTAAAAGCTCATTATATTTTTCTCTTGCTTCTTTAAAATAAGCATTTACAAGCTCGTTTAAATATATTTTAAAATGTCCATAACCCTCACCACCTTTTTCATAGCGTATTTGTAATTCTTTTTGCCCTGATTCATCTAAAAAAAGCTTTGCGATTTTAAAAATATTGCAGTTTTCATGATCTTTTGGATCTTCTAAAGCGGTACTATCTGTAACTATGGAAGAAATTTGTTTTTTTAAGGTTTTTTCACTGCTAAAAATATCTATAGTATTTTGATAAGATTTACTCATTTTTGCTCCATCAGTACCCACAACCACAGCTACTTCTTCATTAACTCTCGCTTCTGGAAGGGTAAAAATTTCACCCCATTCATTATTAACTTTTAAAGCAATATCGCGTGCGATTTCAACATGCTGGATTTGATCTTTTCCTACAGGGACAATTCGTGTATCAAAAAGTAAAATATCTGCCGCCATTAAAACAGGATAAGAAAAAAGCCCATGTGAAGCACTAAGTCCCTTAGCAACTTTATCCTTGTAACTATGTGCACGCTCTAATAAACCCATAGGAGTAAATTGCGATAAAATCCAATAAAGCTCCATAACTTCCTTAACATCACTTTGCAACCAAAAAACGCTTTTTTGAGGATCTATACCAAGGCTTAAAAAAGCCGCAGCAGCTTTTAAGGAATTTTGTTTAAGTTTTTCTCCATCTTGAGAAGAAGTCATGGCATGATAATTAGCAATAAACATAAACATTTGGCTTTTTTCTTGTGCATCTACCATTTGCTTAATCGCACCAAAATAATTACCTATATGCAAATCGCCACTTGGCTGAAGGCCTGTTAATACTCTCATTTTATCACCTTTTTAATCTCGCTTAAAAGCTCATCTATATTTTTATTTTCTATATTTAAAATAAAATTTGCCTTTTGTTCATACTTGCTTAAACGCTCATTATATAATTTTTTTGCTTTAATTTCATCATAAAATAAAGGTCTTTTAGAAATTTCATCTTTGTCTAAACGCTTTTTTAAATATTCAAAATCTGCTTTTAAATAAATACAAAAACCTGCTTTTTCTAAATTTGAAACATTAACAAAACCCCCACCTGTAGCAATACAAGCTTTCTCACAAGAACTAAAAAAATCAGCCATTTTTTGCTCTTGTTCTCTAAAAAAATTTTCCCCTTTTTGTTCAAAAATTTCACTGACTTTTTGATTAAATTTTTGTTCTATTAAAAAATCACTATCTAAAAAAACAAGATCTAAATCCTTAGCTAAAGCTCTTGCTAAAGTGCTTTTTCCAGAACCCATAAATCCTATAAAAACGATATTTTTAGCTTTCATCATTTTCTTTACTGCCCTTTTTACGCGAAGCAATCACTAAAGGCACACCTTCAAAATTAAATTCTTTTCTGATTTGATTTTGTAAATAACGCTTATAGCTAAAATGCAAGGCCTTAGGACGATTCATAATAAGTGCAATTTTTGGCGGTGCTAAGTCATATTGTACTGCATAATAAATTTTAACCAATTTCCCATAATCATGCGGCAAAGGATGTGCTCTTGTGGCATTTTCTATCAAGGTATTAAGCTTAGAAGTTTGGATTTTTTGAGTGAAATTTTCAAAAATTTGCAAAATTTTATCGAGTAAAACATGCACCCTTTTTCCACTTAAAGCTGATACGCTAATCACGGGTGCGTAAGCTAGAAATTTAAAACGATCAACACGCAATTCTTTTACAGTCTTATCAAAATCCATCTCACTTTTATCCCATTTATTTAAAACAATAATCACACCCAAATAATGCTTAGCCACAAGCCCAGCAATGCGTTCATCAAGCTCGTTAAAGCCCTCATGCGCATCTAAAACCAAAAGTGCTATTTGAGAATGAGATAAAATTTTTTCCGTGCGATTTAGGGCAAAGCGTTCGAGTCCTTGAATTTTACCCCTTTTTCTAATACCTGCAGTATCAACAAATTCTATCACTTTATCTTTATGAACTACACTTTCATTAACAGGATCTATAGTAGTTCCTGCAATAGAACTTACAACACTGCGTTCTTGTTTAACCAAAGCATTTAAAAGACTTGATTTTCCAACATTTACACGCCCTACAATACCCACTCTGATATGATTTTGATCGACTTCTTTAAATTGAAATTCTTTTCCTTCTTCATAATACTCTAAAAAATCTTCTAAATTTTCTTCTTCATCGGGGATTAAAAACTCTTCATGTAAAAATTTTTCAAGCCATTCATAAAGTTCATCTAAGCCTACATTATGGGTTACTGAAAGATTAAAGATTTCCTTTACGCCAAAATTTGCAAACTCCCAAGCCCTTTCTTCATCTTTTTTATTATCTACTTTATTAATCACTAAGGCTATAGGTTTTCCAAGTTTTTTTAAAGAATAAAAAAACTGTCTATCCTCATCATCAGGCGCTAATTTCCCATCAACTAGATAAAGTATGATATCGCTTTCTTTAGCTACTTTTAAAGTGTTTTTTTTCACATTTTTAAAAAGTTCATCACTTTCATTAAGCCCTCCACTATCAATAAGCATGGCTTTTTTTGAATGAATATGAATTTGCGTTTTATTTGTATCTCTAGTTGTGCCTGAAATATCACTTGTAATAGCTATTCTTTGTCTTGCCATTCTATTAAAAAGGCTTGATTTTCCCACATTTGGCTTACCTATAAGTATAATGCTTTGCATTTTTTTCCTAGAAAATTATATTTTTAAAATTATATAAAATTTGGCTTAATATTAAGCAAAAAAAGACTAGAATTAACCCAGATTTTAGTCAAGGAAAAAAAATGCTAAAAGTAATCAAGCATAATTTAGGAATTTATTTCATGATTTTAGCATGTTTGGATTTTGCACTTATGGGAGCTTGTGCAAAAATTCTTAGCAAGGAAATGAGTTCTATAGAAATTATGTTTTTTAGAAATATCATAGGAATTTTTTTCATAGTCTATCTTTTAAAACGATCTAAGGCACATAAAGAAGGGGGATATTTTTGGCTCTTGGTATTTCGTGGAGTAGTAGGCACGCTTTCACTATATATGTTTTTCTATAATGTTTCAAATATTACACTAGGTGGAGCTTTTGCTTTTCAAAAAACTGCTCCTATTTTTATTACTTTAATAGCTTTTGTTGTTTTTAAAGAAAATATTGGCATCAAAGGCTGGATAGGAATTTTAATAGCATTTGGTGGAGTGCTTTTAATCGCTCAGCCTTGGGCTCATAATTTAAATCATTCAGGCTTTGATTTAAAAAATTCAGTTATAGGTATCACGAGTGGATTTTTAGCCGCTTTAGCTCTTACAAGTGTAAGAGAACTTAGAAAATCTTACACTACAGAACAAATTGCCTTTTCTTTTATCCTTTTAGGAACCTTAATGCCTTTAATTTCTATGATCAGTGCTGAATTTTTTGAACCACAGCATCTTGATTCTTTACATTTAGATTTCATTCTAGCACCTTTTGTGATGCCAAGTCTTACAGCTTGGCTTATCATTGCCATTATGGGAACTTTAGGCACCATTTATCAAATTCATGTCACTAAAGCTTATGGTATCGCTAAACAAGCAGGAGTGGTTGCCGGAGTTAGTTATCTTGATGTAGTATTTAGTATGATAGTTGGGATAATTTTGGGAGATAATTTACCAAGTACTATGGTTTTTTTAGGTATAATAGGCATTATTTTTGGTGGATTAATTTTAGTTAAGAACAAAGGAAAAAAATGAAAAAAATGATACTCATTGCTGGTCCTTGCGTGATAGAAAGCAAAGATTTGATTTTTAAAGTTGCTGAACAGTTAAAAAATTTTAATGAAAATCCAAATATAGAATTTTATTTCAAATCAAGTTTTGATAAGGCCAATCGCACAAGTATTAATTCTTTTCGAGGTCCTGGTCTTGAAGAAGGATTAAAAATTTTACAAAGCGTAAAAGATGAATTTGGTATGAAAATCTTAACCGATATACACGAAAGCAATCAAGCAAACCCTGTAAGTGAAGTAGCTGATGTCTTGCAAATTCCTGCTTTTTTATGTCGTCAAACCGATTTACTTGTAGCCGCAGCAAAAACTAAGGCAAAAATTAATATCAAAAAAGGACAATTTTTAAACCCAAGCGATATCAAATACAGCGTTAAAAAAGTTCTACAAACCCGTGGTATAGAAGATGAAGGCTATGAAGCTGCTCAAAGAAATGGTGTTTTTGTAGCTGAAAGAGGGGCTAGCTTTGGCTATGGAAATTTAGTAGTAGATATGCGTTCTTTAGTTATCATGCGTGAATTTGCTCCAGTTATTTTTGATGCTACCCATAGCGTACAAATGCCAGGGGCTGCAGGTGGAAGTAGCGGAGGGAAAAGCGAATTTGTAGAACCTTTAGCAAGAGCGGCAGCAGCCGTAGGCATAGATGGCTTTTTCTTTGAAACACATATTAATCCTTGCGAGGCTTTATGCGATGGACCTAATATGCTTAATCTTACACGCCTTAAAAATTGCGTTAATACATTACTAGAAATACAAAATATCATAAAGGAAAACAAATGAATATTATTGAAGGAAAATTAAATTTAGACTCAAATACAAAAATTGCTATCATTAATGCAAGATTTAATCATATCATCACAGATCGCCTTGTAGAAGGAGCAAAAGATGCTTTTTTAAGACACGGGGGCAAAGAGGAAAATCTAAGCCTTATACTTGTTCCTGGTGCTTTTGAACTTCCGTATGCGTTAAAAAAAGCTATAGAAAGCAAAAAATTTGATGCAATTTGTTGCGTAGGCGCAGTAATTCGTGGCTCAACTCCGCATTTTGACTATGTTTCAGCAGAAACCACCAAAGGCATAGCCAATGTGAGTTTAAATCATAATATCCCTGTAAGCTTTGGTGTTTTAACTACAGATACAATAGAACAAGCCATAGAAAGAGCTGGAAGCAAAGCAGGCAATAAAGGCTTTGAAGCTATGACAACTGTAATCGAGATGTTAAATTTAAGCAAGGAGCTTTAATGGCAACGCGTCATCAAGTTCGCCAAAGCGTCATCTCCTTACTTTATGCTTTTGAATTAAATTCTCAAAACAACGTTTTTGTAGATGAAATTTTAGATGAAAAAAAAATACGCAATGAACAAAAAAATTTTACTTTAAATTTATATAATGGAATTTTAGATAATTTAAACAATATTGATGAAACCTTAAATTCATTTCTAAATGATAATCAAATTACAGCTTTAGGACATGTAGAAAGAGCTATACTAAGACTTGGAGCTTATGAGTTACTTTTTACCGATACTCCTAGCGCCATTGTCATCAATGAGGCTATAGAACTTGCTAAAGAACTTGCTAATGACAATTCTCCAAAATTTATAAATGGAGTTTTAGATGCCTTAATAAAGGCTAAAAAATGAAGCTTTGTGTCGCACTTGATCTTTCTACAAAAGAAGAATGCTTACAACTTGCCAAAGAATTAAAAAATTTAGACATATGGTTAAAAGTAGGTTTAAGAGCATATTTAAGAGATGGTTTTAAATTCATAGAAGAACTTAAAAAAGTTGATGATTTTAAAATATTTCTTGATCTTAAATTTCATGATATTCCCAACACTATGGCAGATGCTTGCGAAGAAGTATCAAAACTTGGTGTTGATATGATCAATATCCACGCAAGTGCTGGAAAAATAGCCATACAAGAAGTTATGACACGGCTTAGCAAATTTTCAAAAAGACCTTTAGTTTTAGCAGTTTCTGCTCTTACGAGTTTTGATGAAGAAAATTTCTTTAGTATTTATAGACAAAAAATTGAAGAAGCTGTAATTAATTTTTCAAAAATATCCTATGAAAATGGACTTGATGGTATGGTATGCTCTGTTTTTGAAAGCAAAAAAATTAAAGAGCACACAAGTTCAAATTTCTTAACCCTTACTCCTGGAATTCGTCCTTTTGGAGAAACAAATGATGATCAAAAACGTGTTGCTAATCTTGCAATGGCTAGAGAAAATTTGAGTGATTATATCGTTGTGGGAAGGCCTATATATAAAAATGAAAATCCTAGGGCTGTATGTGAAAAAATTTTAAACAAAATACACAGAAAAAATATAAGCGAAAACGATATAGAGCAAAATTATGAAGTAATTCAGCAAAAAGAATGGGATATGTGTAATCACTTTGAAGAATGGATTAAAACTCAGCCTGATAAAGAACATGCTTTAAAAGAATTTTATGCTAAGTGTGGGATAAAATATTGAATTATCAACAATTAGAATGCGATTACTTTAATCTTTACAATCAGTTTCTTAGCGTGGATTTTCAAATTTCATTATTTGAAAAAGATCATAAAGGTTTAATTAAAGATTTTATATTTTTTTATTATCAAATTTTAAAACAAAAAGACTTGAGCTACTTGCTTGAGGTAAGAAATAAAATTTCCCTGAAAGTTTATAATTATATGCAAGAGCACTCCACTTCTCCAAAAGATTTAAGTCTTATTTGTCTAAGAGAAAATAAACATATTGAATTTTTTCAAATATTTTACAAGGCTCTCGCTTATTTTGTAGCCTTTAGAAAAAAACTTGATGGAGAACAAAAAATTAAAAATTTGATTTCAAATATCAATGACTGTTTTGGCTATCATTTCTTGAATTCTGACTTTAACAATCTTCAAAATTTTCAAAAAAGCGATTTGTTCACCTTACCCGAAAAACATCTTAAATATTTTCACTTCGCCATGATTCATCTTTGTTTCATGGTTTTAAATCCTTTAAATTTTAAAGACTCTAATCGGCATCTTGATAAAGCGATTAATTATCTTGTCGATGGAACTTTTGAAATTTATGAGCTCATCTTTAAAGAATATTTTTTATTGTTTTCAAAAGATAAAGAGCTCAAGGATGAACTTAGAAAATTAAAAAAATTAGAATTTAAAATTCTAATGCAAGAAACTTCAAAAATTAAACTACTTAATCATTATAAAGAATTTTGCGAAGAAATATTCTACAATATAGAACTTGAAAAAATCACACAAAATTAATCCTGTATTAACATTGTTATAGTTTAATAATAAAAATTTTTAATAAGGAAAAATTATGCTTATAACACCTGAAAAACTTTATAAACAAAGGAGAAATTTTTTAAAACTTGGAGCGGGTGCTTTAATAAGTTCAAGCGTGCTTGCTTCTAAACTATCTGCTTTAAATTTCACAAGCGATACTAATCCAAACAAACTTGAAATCAGCGATGAAGAACTAGCTACAAATTATGTCAATTTTTATGAATTTTCAACAGATAAAAGAAAGGCTGTATCATTGGCACAAAATTTCAATACTCAAAATTGGAAAATCGATATCAGTGGAGAAATAGAAAAACCTTTAACTTTAAGCATGGAAGATATTTTAAAATTTCCACTAGAAGAAAGAATTTATCGTTTTCGCTGTGTTGAAACTTGGTCTATGGTGGTACCTTGGGTAGGCTTTGAATTGCGTCGTTTGATTGAAATGGCAAAACCTACAAGCGAGGCAAAATTTGTTAAATTCACCACTCTTTTAGATAAGAGTCAATTTCCCGATCAAGACGCTTTATTTCCAACTATAGACTATCCTTATGTAGAAGGACTTCGCATGGATGAAGCTATGCATCCTCTTACCTTGCTTGCAGTAGGAATGTATAAAAAAGCCTTAAAGCCTCAAAATGGTGCTCCAATACGCCTTGTTGTTCCTTGGAAATATGGCTTTAAAAGTATTAAATCTATAGTTAAAATAGAATTTACCAAAGAACAGCCTAAATCCACTTGGGAAAGTTACGCTCCAAGTGAATATGGTTTTTATGCTAATGTCAATCCTAATGTTTCTCATCCTAGATGGTCTCAAGCTAACGAAAGGGCTTTAGGAGACTTCTTTACCAAGCCTACTTTAATGTTTAATGGTTATGAAAAAGAAGTGGCAAGTTTATATAAAAACATGGACTTAAAAGTGAATTTTTAATGCAGACAAAATACTTTAAATTTCTTGCTTATTTTAGCTTTATTATAAGTTTAATCTATGGCTTTTATCATATCATAAAAGCCTTTGATTTTGTAAAAGAAGCCTACATTTACACTGGAATATTTGCTTTAATCTTTTTAAATTTAAGTCTTTTATTTTCTTTACTTAAATTTAAAAAAACAAAAAATTATCCTAAAATTTTAGGTATTTTTGCAGCTTTTTGGGCGATTTTGCACTTTTTAAATTATTTTATTTTTGATAGAAATGCTCAAATTTTAAGGCTTTTTGATGATATTTCACATCGTTTATTAGAAGCAAGTGGATTTATCGCATTTTTAATCATATTTTTAATGCTTTTAAGTTCTTTTAAAATCTTTAAAAAACTTAGTAAAATCAGAAAATTAGGATATTTATGCTTAGTTTTGGCAAGTTATCATTATTTTTTAACCCCAAAAATTCCTATGTTTTGGGAATGGAGTGCTTTAATTATAGCTTTGTTTTATTTTATAGTTCGCTATACAAAAACATTAAAAAAGTTAAAATCCAACAATCTTACTTTTATCAAAACTTGAATTTAATTCTTTTTGTATGCTTTCTATAAAATCTTGCATTTTAAAAACCCCATCTTTTGATACAGCTACTTTCAAAGCCGTATTCTTCACCACCATTAAAATTTGTGCTCCACTTAATTCATAATTTGATAAAATATTTATATCAAAATCTTTTTCAAATAATGCTTTTTTAGGTAGAAACTTTTCCCAAATTTTAAGCCTATCTTTAAAATCAGGTTTTTTAAATTCTATCTTATAATCAAATCTTCTTGAAAATGCACTATCTAAGCTTTCTAAAAAATTTGTCGTAGCGATAATCACACCACTAAAACGCTCAATTTGCTCTAAGAATATATTTTGCATTTGATTATGCATTTTATCGCTACCACTACTTCCATCTACACGCGTACTTAAAAACTGATCGGCTTCATTGAGAAGTAAAATAGGACTTTGTTTACAAGTTTGCACGATATTTTTATAAGTATCAAAAATTTTTCTTACATTTTGCTCACTCTCTCCAACCCATTTGCTCAAAATTTTAGAACAGTCAAAACTAAGAACAGATTTTTTCATTGATTTAGCCATAGCTAAAGCTGACATAGTTTTTCCAGTACCAGCAGGACCATAAAAAATAATTTTAGCTTCTATATTTTTATTACTCTTTATACCCCAAGAATGAAGTCTTTCTAGGACTTTTTTATCTTGTTGTTTTAAAATATTTTCTAAAAGCTCTTTTGTATTTTCAGGCATAATAATATCATTGATGTCAGTGCTTGGTTCTATAAGCTCGAAAATATCTTGATCTTTTAAAACACTTTCAATTTTGATTTTTTTACTTTGTTTTGGTTCAAAATTTATAATTCTTTGTAAAATTTCATCAATAATAAAAAAACTTTTAGAAATATCTCCAAAAGCATTTAAATATTCATCATACTCGATTAAGTTTAAAAGAGGAGCATTTTCTTGTAATAGTTTTTTGTTTTTATGCCTTTCTAAATCATTTTCACTGATTAAAGAAAGTAAAGAATTCATTTCTCTAGAAATCGAACTTTCATTACTTAAGGCGTATTCTTCTTTTAAAAGTGCTAGAAAAATAATTTGTTCTTTATGCTCAAGATTGTATTCTTTAAAAATATCAGCCAATACATTATAAAATTTACTTTTTTTTAGTCTTTCTTTGATATGTTTTTCATAAAGTTTAATTTGATTTTTTATTTCACTATTATAAGCACTTTTTTGTATAAAACTTAATCTTTCGTATAATTGAATACGCGCAAATTCATCTTTTAAATATTCTAAATAATCTGCATAAGCCTCTTGTTTCTCAAAATTTAAATGAGGTTTTGCTTCTAAAAATTCTAAAAAATATTCACTTAGACTAAGCTCACTTTGCAATAAGGCAAGAGTTAATGTTTGAGTTTTATTATTTTCTAAACTTTTAAAAAAACTCGAATTTTGATTTACAAAACCTCTTTCGATAAGTTTTTTTAAATCCTCCAAAGCATCAAGATAAAGATACTTATCATTTCCAAAAATTGTCGATAATAAAGTAAAGGCATTGATAGAAGAAATAGAAACGACATAATTTCTACAAAGCTCTCTAAGAATCAAAGCTTCATTTTTAGCACACTTAAGCTCTTTATAAATTTGAGTATCTTCTATATTTTTCAAACTTAAAAAATTTTTTAATTTTTCCATTATTTTTTAAATTCCTTAAGCTCATCTTCATTAAATTCTACGCAAATATTTTCATCTAAAAAATGACCTTCAAAAGGTAGATAACAAATTTTTAGTTTTCCATTATTAAGCAAAAAATTATTATTAAATTGTAAATTTTGCAGATCTTCAAAACACTCATCACATGTATTTTTAAGCTTCTCATGTAAAAGATTTTGAAATTTTTGATTTTCAGTATTATACAAATCATTTAGTTTTACAAATGCGTGAGCATTAATATCATAAACAAAATTATTTAACTCTAAAATAGCACGACTCATACCATCTTCATAAAAATAATACCATTCTTCAAAACTAATTTTTCCATCTTGTAAAAAAATAGGCTTTTGGCGAATTTGCTCAAAGCTAAATACACCCTTATGAACAGGATGAAATTCTTTAAAATCATCATTAAAACCTATAAAATCAAGACTACGCTTTATACGAATGCCATCTTGCGTTTCGACAAGTTCTAAAGTAGTTGTTCCTAAATTTTCTCCTTGAAAATTTTTATTATCATATGTAAGCATTTTAGAAGAATTGATTTTATATTTTTTACGCTCATCCTGCCAAAAATCATTTGTCTTAACGAGCGGAATCTCTAAATTTCCATTTATATCATCAATAATTAAAAAACTAGAACTTGTTTGATTTTTATCCCTGTCAAAAAGTGGAGTCATAGGCGCATTATCATAAACTATGGCAAAAATTTCTTTATCCTGCAAATGATAAAAATACAATTCACCTTTATAAACTTGCGCTAAAGCTAGATTTACAAAGCAAAATACCAGTAAAAAAAATTTCAAACTCTATCCTTCAATTTTGAATATGCGTTAAGATAATTTTAGTATGTGAAATTTTATCAAAAAAACTTACTTTATTATCACAAACTTGATAAAAAATTTCATAATTTTTTGCTTTTAAATTTTGTTCAAAACCACAATCAGTTTTTTCTAAATTTTTACCCTGCCATAAAGCATTTGCCTTTAAAATATCACTTAAAATATCATCATAATATACATTTTTAAAAAATTTTTGATTAAACACTTTTTTATCATAACACACTGCATTGATACAAATTTTATCTTTGATTTTGAGTTCAAAAAAAGCTTGCCCTAGTTTATAAACTTCTAAATTTAAAGCATTATTTTCTTTTTTTAAAAAAGCTGCGTCATTGATTTTTATCATAGGAGAAGCAATCAAAACCATCAAGCTTTGACTCGAAAAATTTTGATTTTTCACACTACAAGCACAAAGAAAAAAAATAAAACACAGGGCTAAACAATGCTTCAAATTTGACCTTATTTAAGATTTTTAAAACTGATATTTAACTCTAAATCAAGCTCTTTTACAAGCTTCATCACAGCTTGTAAATCATCAATTTGTTTTGCTACAACACGAATTTCTTCACCACGAATCGAAGAATTAACTTTAAGTTTGCTATCTTTGATAGCTTTATTGATTTTTTTGGCATTTTCACTATCAATAGCATCGTTTGCTTTCAAATTTAAACGAAACATTGCTCCACTTTCACGAGAAAGCTCTTTAATAGCATTAGGATTAATTCCTCTTTTGATAAGTTTAGAAATCACTATATCTTTTAAAACATCAAGCTTTCCTTCACTAGAAGAACTGAGTTTAAAAATACTCTCTTTTTCGCTTAAATCAATCTCACACTTAATTCCTTTTAAGTCATAACGACTATCAAGTTCTTTTTTAGCTTGTTCAAAAGCATTTTTTAACTCTTGTTTATCTAAAGCTGCTGAAATATCAAAACTATGTTCACTTGCCATTTTCTATCCATTCTTTTAAATTATTATAAACTATATCCATTAAAGCATTTAAAGCCTCCTTGCTCGCCCACGCAACATGAGGAGTGATAATAAGATTTTCTTTATTTTTAATGCTTAAAAGTGGATGATTTTTCATCATAGGTTCAATTTCTAAAACATCAAGCCCTACACGAATATTTTTTTCATCTATGATTTTAGCTAAATCATTTTCATTGACAATCCCACCTCTTCCTACATTAATCAAAATCGCATTATCTTTTAAAAGCTTTAATTCTTCAAAGGCGAGTAAATTTTTGGTTTTTTCATTTAAAGGTGCGTGGATACTTACAATATCGCAAGTTTTTAATAAATCTTTTAATTCCAAATGTACAAAATCTGCGTTTTTATTAGCTCCACTCGTAGAATAATAATAAATTTCGGCTCCAAAAGCCTTTGAAATTTTTGCCACTTCTTTACCTATGGTTCCTAAACCTATAATACCATGTTTTTTACCACTTAAGGTGTTTAAATTTCTACTATAATCTGTAAAAATAGGACTTTCACACCATTTACCCTCTTTGCTCCATTTGTCATAATAAAGCACTTGATTTAAAAAAGCAAACATAAACGCAAAAGTATGTTGCACCACACTCATAGTAGAATACCCAGCAGCATTTTTTACAATAATACCTTTTTCTTTAGCATACTCAATATCGATATTATTAACCCCTGTAGCAGTTTCCAAAATGAGTTTTAAATTTTTACAAGCATCAATCACATCTTTATCAATTACAACCTTGTTTGTCATGGCGACATTAGCATCTTTTAAACGCTCTATGGTTTGCTCTTTATTTGTTGTGGTATAAATTTGCAAAGAACCAAATTTTTCAAAAACACTTAAATCATAACCCCCTAAAGTTGCCGCATCTAAACAAACAATTTTCATTTTTCAATCCTTTATAATATGTCCTACAAATTTAGAATAATTATCAAGCACAAGTCCTCCTTTTCTAAATCCTAAGCCACACCCTTCATAAGCAAAGAAAACACCTGCTTGATAGTATTCGTTTTCACATGAATTAAACTCTACATATTCTTGATAAATAGCCTTATTATTCCCATAAGGACCTACATTCTCATGCAAAGTTTTTCCATCTTTAATTATACTGATATTTGCACCTTCTCTACCAAAAACAGGTTTTTTAACATAGTTTTTACCTTCCAAAGGAGTATCTTTTGTTTCTAAAAGTAATGGATGATTTGGATAAAGTTCCCATAGAATTTTTAAAATTCCCTTAGATTGAAATAAAAGCGTATAAGCAGGATTTAAAATAATTGCTCTTTGATTACGCATGATTTGAGTTAAAAGCATGGCAAGTTCACCCTCTTCTATGGCTATATCTTCCCAAGGAATAAGCTTAAACCAATACTCATAATTTTCGCCCTCTTTAAAAATACCCTCTTCGCTAAATTCCACCTCATCCACAAAGGAAAAATTAGTTTGAAAACCTGCTTCATTGGCTATATGTGCAAGCAATTTTGTAGTGATTTCTTCTTCTTTACTTCCTGCAACACTTGAAAAAAGAATTTTCCATCCTTGATAATGCTCTTCAAACCCTTCAACACTTTCATCAAGGGTAATAAGTCTTTTAAAATTATCCATCAAACTTTCATAAATGCTATTAAATTGTGCGCTTTCATCCATTCCATTTTGTTTTAAAAGTGCCCATTGTAAAATCGCACTTTCAAAAAGAGCAGTAGGGGTATCAGCATTAAATTCTATAAGTTTTATAGGCTTGCCATCAAGTCCACCCGCTAAATCAAAACGCCCATATAAATGCCAATGAACCTCATTTTCCCAACTCATCTTAATTGCATCAATAAGATTAAAAGGAATTCCAAGCTCATCAAAACGATCATTATCAATCACTTCTTGCGCTGCAGCAATAAACATATCATAAAGCTCATTTACCGCTTCATAATAAGCATTAGCTTCACTTTCCTTAACACAAACTAACTTATTGCTAATATAATCACTTCCATCTTCATCTGTATGCCAAGAAAAACCTATATTTTCTAAATAATCTTTTTGAAGTTTATCTACTTGTAGTAATTGCATTATTTATCCTTAAGAACCAAAAGAAGAACTAGAACTTGTGGCTTTAGAGCCTCCGCCAAAAAAGCCTGATTTTTTAGCACTTGAAGCAGAGCTTGTTGTGCCTGCTTTATTAAAACTATTAACACTCCTTTGATAAGCACTTTGATTTGAAAAAGCACCGCGTTGTTGGTTGGCAAAATTTTGATTATTGAAAAGTTTTGAACCTATCCAACTTCCTAAAATAGCACCTGCAGCACTTGCGAGTAAAGTTTCCCCTAAACTCAATCCCCCACTACTGATTTGTCCATTGTCTTTAGTTAAATTTGAAGTTCCATTATCAATTTTAGCTGCTTCTTCTTTAATCAAAGTATCCATTTCTTCTTTGGATAAAATTCTTTCTGTACCATTAAGATCTTTTAAAACTACCCTTGTTTCATCACTTGGATATTGATCTTTGATTTTATACTGCCCTGGAGCTGTTTCTTCGATAATTACAAAAGCTCCTTGAGCATTAGCTGCTTGATTTAAAGTATCTGCATTGTCATTATTACTTCCACAACCTGCTAAAGCACCTCCAGCAACAGCTGCTAAACCACCTATCATACCAATTTGAATGATTTTTTTGATTTTTTTCATAAGTTTATCCTAAAAACAGAAAATTTAAATTAGAAATTTTAACAAAAAATAATAAATACTTTTTAATTTAATACCAAATGAAGTTTGTAGATATAAAAAAGCCCTTTCGGGCTTTTGGGTTAGAGTCTTGACTCGTAGCGTCTAAGCATATAAAGTCTTTTAAGCATTTTTTTGCGTGCTGAAATTTTTTGTTTTTTGCGAATTTCAGTCATAGGCTCAAAAAATCTTCTTGCTCTTACTTCAG
Organism: Campylobacter sp. 2014D-0258; assembly: GCF_008000495.1. Classification (NCBI taxonomy): domain Bacteria; kingdom Pseudomonadati; phylum Campylobacterota; class Epsilonproteobacteria; order Campylobacterales; family Campylobacteraceae; genus Campylobacter; species Campylobacter sp. 2014D-0258. Next base: position 106,606 of record NZ_VOAR01000029.1, on the reverse strand, counting down.
TCACAACTAGATTTCTATCTACTTGTTTTTTGAATTTACGATACGCTTCATCAAAAGACTCGTTAGGATGCACCTTGATTCCTGGCACAGTCCTCACCACCTTTCTGTGTAAATTTTTGTTGTGAAATATAATTATAAAACACTTCTTATTAATTCTAACTTAGAAAGCATTTAAAAATTGTTTTAGTTTTTATCGGTTATAATCCTTAATTACAAAGTGCTAAAAAATTATAATTAAGGTCTAAAAATGCAAGGACACATTACAAACTATACAAAAAAACGATATTTTGTATATTTAATTGCAAGTATTATCATATTTTCCCTACCTTTCATAAGAATTAATGAGAATCATTTTTTTCTTTTAAGTTTTGATCATTCTAAATTAAACCTATTTTTTATTTCTTTTTCAACACAAGAATTTTATCTCATGCCTTTTGTTCTTATATTTCTTTTTTTATTTATTTTTTTTATTACAACTTTAGGTGGAAGAATTTGGTGTGCTTGGAGTTGTCCACAAACGATTTTTAGAGTTATATATAGAGATATCATACAAACTAAATTTCTTAAAATTCGCAAAAATATCAATAACAAACAAAAAGAATATGAGAGGCAATATTTTAAAAAATTTCTTGGAGTGATAATTTTTTATTTTATATCTTTAGTTGCTGTTAGTAATTTACTTTGGTACTTTATTCCTCCTGAAGATTTTTTCAATTATATTCAAAATCCTGGCGAGCATCTACTTTTACTTGGAATTTTATTTTGTGCTAGCTTACTTTTTACTTTGGATATTACCTATTTACAAGAAAAATTTTGTGTTTATGTCTGTCCTTATGCAAGAATACAATCTGTAATGTTCGATCATGATACAATGCAAGTGATCTACGATGAAAAACGCGGGGGCTTGATCTATGATGGACACACCAAACTTCATAAAAAACCGCCTGAGGGAGAATGCATAGGTTGCGAAGCCTGTGTTAGCATCTGTCCAACTCATATTGACATACGCAAAGGAATGCAACTTGAATGTATTAATTGTCTTGAATGTGCCGATGCTTGCTCTAAGGTTCAAAGCAAATTTAATCGTCCAAGTTTGATCAATTGGACAAGTGCAAAAGCTATTGAAACGCGTTCTAAGGTTCATTATTTAAGATTTAGAACGATAGCATATTTTATAGTTCTTCTAATTGCTTTACTGGCTTTAATCATCATGGGAAGCAAAAAAGAAAGCATGCTTTTAAATATCAATCGTAGTAGTGAATTATATAATATTTCAAATGTTAAAGGTGAATTAGTCATTTCAAATGCTTATACCTTTTTGTTTCAAAATACAGATTCTAAACCTCATGAATATTATTTTACAGCAAATTTAGAAGGAATAAATGATGGAATTGAAATCATAAGACCAAACAAACCTTTTAAATTAAAAGCAGGAGAACAAGTCAAAAAAATAGTTGTTATCAGGGCTACAAAAAATTTAGCAAATAATGATAAAAAAGACGTAATCTTTCCTTTACATATAAAAGCTTACGCAAAGGATAATGAAAAAATTTCGGTTTTTAGAAAAAGTATATTTGTATACCCTAAAAGCACTCTTATAAAGGATAAAAATGAACTCAAATAGAATACCATCACAAAAAGTTTTAGCCAGACAAGAAAAAATCAAAGCAGTGGCCTTAGAGCTTTTTTTAACAAAAGGATACCAAGAAACAAGTTTGAGTGATATTATTAAATTATCTGGAGGATCTTATTCTAATATTTATGATGGTTTTAAAAGTAAAGAAGGGCTATTCTTTGAAATTTTAGATGACATATGTAAAAAACACTTTCATCTTATTTATTCCAAAACACAAGAAATTGAAAATGGCACTTTAAAAGAAATTTTAACTTCTTTTGGTTTAGCTTTTATAGAAATTTTCAATCAACCAGAAGCTGTAGCTTTTGGTAAAATTATCTATTCTCAAGTTTATGACAAAGATAGACATCTTGCCAATTGGATAGAAAACAATCAACAAAATTTTTCCTATAACATACTTATGGATTTTTTCAAGCAACAAAATAATTCTTATATGAAAAAAAATGCAGAAAAACTTGCTGTTCTTTTTTGCACCATGTTAAAAGAACCTTATCATCATCTTAATGTTTTAATTAATGCTCGTTTAAAAAATAAAAAAGAACAAAAAGAACATGTTGAATTTGTTGTAAACGTTTTTCTAAATGGGATCAATGGATCCAAAGCTTAAAAATAATTTTATTAACCAAAATTAAGATATAATTAGCCAAAAATTTTTGTAATAAAATTACAATTTTTAATTTAATTTTTCAAGGCAAAACCATGAAATTATTTCAAAAAAATACTATTTTAGCTTTAGGTGTTGTGCTTTTACTCACTGCTTGCAGCAAAGAAGAAGTACCAAAAATACAAATGCCGCCTCAACCTGTAACAACCATGAGTGCTAAATCTGAAGATTTACCACTTAGTTTTACTTACCCTGCTAAACTTGTCAGTGATTATGATGTCATTATAAAACCTCAAGTTAGCGGCGTAATAGTAAATAAACTTTTTAAAGCTGGAGATAAAGTAAAAAAAGGACAAACATTATTTATTATAGAACAAGACAAATTTAAAGCTAGTGTTGATTCGGCTTACGGACAAGCTTTGATGGCTAAGGCAACTTTCGAAAATGCAAGCAAGGATTTTAATCGTTCTAAAGCTCTTTTTAGTAAAAGTGCAATCTCTCAAAAGGAATACGACTCTTCTCTTGCTACATTTAACAATTCAAAAGCTAGTCTAGCAAGTGCTAGAGCACAGCTTGCAAATGCAAGAATTGATCTAGATCATACCGAAATAAAAGCTCCTTTTGATGGTACTATAGGAGATGCTTTAGTTAATATAGGAGATTATGTAAGTGCTTCAACAACTGAACTAGTTAGAGTTACAAATTTAAATCCTATTTACGCAGATTTCTTTATTTCAGATACAGATAAACTAAATTTAGTCCGCAATACTCAAGATGGAAAATGGGATTTAAGCAATATCTATGCAAATTTAAATCTTAATGGAGAAACCGTTCAAGGCAAACTTTATTTTATTGATTCTGTTATAGATGCTAATAGTGGAACAGTAAAAGCCAAAGCTATATTTGACAACAACAACTCAACACTTTTACCAGGTGCTTTTGCAACAATTACTTCAGAAGGTTTTATACAAAAAAATGGCTTTAAAGTGCCTCAAATAGCTGTTAAACAAAATCAAAATGATGTTTATGTTCTTCTTGTTAAAAATGGAAAAGTAGAAAAATCTTCTGTACATATAAGCTACCAAAACAATGAATATGCCATTATTGACAAAGGATTGCAAAATGGCGATAAAATCATTTTAGATAACTTTAAAAAAATTCAAGTTGGTAGCGAAGTTAAAGAAATTGGAGCACAATAATGTTTTCTAAATTTTTTATCGAAAGACCTGTTTTTGCTTCAGTTGTTGCAATTATCATTTCTTTAGCTGGAGCTATAGGTCTTACAAATTTACCTATAGAACAATATCCATCTTTAACCCCTCCTACGGTTAAAGTAAGTGCAACTTACACAGGAGCTGATGCACAAACCATTGCTTCAACAGTTGCAAGTCCTATCGAAGATGCAATCAATGGCGCAGATAATATGATTTACATGGATTCAACTTCAAGTTCTTCAGGAACTATGAGTTTGACTGTTTATTTTGATATCGGTACAGATCCTGATCAAGCCACCATAGATGTTAATAATAGAATTTCAGCCGCAACTGCAAAAATGCCAGATGCAGTCAAAAAACTTGGAGTAACAGTTAGAAAAACTTCCTCAACAACACTTGCTGCAATTTCTATGTATTCAAGTGATGGCTCAATGAGTGCAGTAGATGTATATAACTATATCACTTTAAATGTTTTAGATGAGTTAAAAAGGGTTCCAGGAGTTGGAGATGCAAACGCTATAGGAAATCGTAATTATTCTTTAAGAATTTGGCTCAAGCCTGATTTATTAAATAAATTTGGAATCACAGCTACTGATGTAATTTCTGCGGTTAATGATCAAAATGCCCAATACGCAACTGGTAAAATTGGCGAAGAACCTGTAACCCAAAAATCCCCTTATGTTTATTCAATCACCATGCAAGGAAGACTACAAAATCCTAGTGAATTTGAAAATATTATTTTAAGAACAAATGATGATGGATCATTTTTAAGACTTAAAGATATAGCTGATGTAGAAATAGGGTCACAACAATACAGCTCACAAGGACGATTAAATGGCAATGATGCAGTTCCAATTATAATCAATCTTCAATCAGGGGCAAACGCATTGCATACAGCAGAACTTGTCCAGGCTAAAATGCAAGAACTTTCAAAAAATTTCCCAAAAGGTTTAACATATAATATTCCTTATGATACAACAAAATTCGTGATAGAATCAATCAAAGAAGTAATTAAAACTTTTATTGAAGCTTTAGTTTTAGTTATTATTGTTATGTATATGTTCTTAAAGAATTTCCGTGCAACGCTTATTCCTATGATAGCTGTACCTGTTTCATTGTTAGGAACTTTTGCTGGACTTTATGTTTTAGGCTTTAGTATTAACCTGCTTACACTTTTTGCCTTGATTTTAGCTATAGGGATTGTTGTAGATGATGCGATTATAGTTGTAGAAAATATTGATAGGATTTTACATGAAAATGAGCAAATAAGCGTAAAAGATGCTGCTATCCAAGCGATGCAAGAAGTTAGCTCTCCGGTTATTTCAATTGTTCTTGTGCTTTGTGCTGTTTTTGTACCAGTTTCTTTTATATCAGGTTTTGTTGGAGAGATTCAAAGACAATTTGCTCTTACCTTAGCTATATCTGTAACCATATCAGGTTTTGTTGCTCTTACCTTAACACCTTCTTTATGTGCACTCTTTTTGCGACGTAATGAAGGAGAGCCATTTAAATTTGTAAAGAAATTTAATGATTTTTTTGATTGGAGTACCTCTGTATTTAGCGCAGGAGTAGCATATATCCTAAAAAGAACCATTCGTTTTGTTTTAATTTTTTGTATTATGCTTGGAGCAATTTTTTATCTCTATAAAGCAGTACCAAATTCTTTAGTTCCTGAAGAAGATCAAGGTTTGATGATTAGCATTATTAATCTTCCTTCAGCTTCAGCACTCCATAGAACAATTTCAGAGGTTGATCACATAAGCCAAGAAGTTTTAAAAACTAATGGAGTTAAAGATGCAATGGCTATGATAGGATTTGATCTTTTTACAAGTTCACTCAAAGAAAATGCCGCTGCAATGTTTATAGGTTTGCAAGATTGGAAAGATAGAAATGTAAGCGCTGATCAAATTATAGCCGAACTTAATAAAAAATTTGCTTTTGATCGCAATGCTTCAAGTGTATTTATAGGCTTACCTCCTATACCTGGATTAAGTATCACAGGCGGTTTTGAAATGTATGTTCAAAACAAAAGCGGAAAAAGCTACGATCAAATTCAAGAAGATGTAAATAAACTTGTAGCAGCAGCCAATCAAAGAGAGGAATTATATGGGGTTCGAACTACTCTTGATACGAGCTTTCCTCAATATAAACTCATCATTGATAGAGATAAACTAAAGCATTTTAATTTAAATATGCAAGATGTTTTCAGTACAATGAATGCAACCATTGGAACATATTATGTTAATGATTTTACTATGCTAGGTAAAAATTTCCAAGTAAATATCCGCGCAAAAGGTGATTTTAGAAATACACAAGATGCGTTAAAAAATATTTTTGTAAGATCAAATGATGGAAAAATGATACCACTTGATTCTTTCTTAACTTTACAAAGAAGTTCAGGGCCTGATGATGTAAAACGATTCAACCTTTTCCCAGCAGCACAAGTTCAAGGTCAACCCGCACCAGGTTATACTTCAGGCCAAGCTATAGAAGCGATTGCTCAAGTAGCAAAAGAAACTTTAGGGGATGATTATTCGATAGCTTGGAGTGGATCAGCTTATCAAGAAGTTTCTAGTAAAGGAACAGCAAGCTATGCTTTTGCTTTAGGCATGGTATTTGTCTTTTTAATCCTAGCTGCCCAATATGAAAGATGGCTTATACCTTTAGCAGTTGTAACAGCTGTGCCTTTTGCGGTATTTGGATCATTTTTATTGGTATATTTAAGAGGATTTAGCAATGATATATATTTTCAAACAGGACTTTTGCTCTTGATTGGACTTTCAGCTAAAAATGCTATCTTAATCGTAGAATTTGCAATGGAAGAGCGCTTTAAAAAAGGTAAAGGAGTTTTTGAAGCAGCTGTTGCAGCAGCAAAACTTCGTTTTCGTCCTATCATAATGACTTCTTTGGCATTTACTTTTGGGGTCTTGCCAATGATTTTCGCAACAGGAGCAGGAAGTGCTTCAAGACACTCTTTAGGAACAGGGCTTATCGGTGGAATGATCGCAGCATCAACTTTAGCGATATTCTTTGTGCCTTTATTTTTCTATCTTTTAGAAAATTTTAATGAATGGCTAGATAAAAAAAGAGGTAAGGTTCATGAATAAAATAATTTCAATTAGCGCTATAGCAAGTTTTACTCTTTTGATTTCAGCTTGCTCTTTAAGTCCAAATTTAAATATTCCCGAAGCAAACTATAGCATTGATAATAAGCTTGGAGCCTTATCCTGGGAAAAAGAAAACAATAGCTCTATCACAAAAAATTGGTGGAAAGAATTTGATGATGAGAAATTAAATCACGTAGTTGATTTAGCTCTTCAGAACAATAATGATTTAAAACTTGCTTTTATTCATATGGAACAAGCTGCTGCTCAATTAGGTATAGATTTTAGCAGTTTGTTGCCAAAATTTGATGGTAGCGCAAGCGGAAGTCGTGCAAAAACACCTACAAATGCTCCAAGCAACCGCACTGGGGGAGTAAGCTATGGCAATGATTTTAAAATGGGACTGGATTTAAGCTATGAAATCGATCTTTGGGGAAGATACCGCGATACTTATCGCGCTTCAAGATCAGGCTTTAAAGCCAGTCAGTATGATTATGAAGCTGCGAGACTTTCTATAGTTTCAAGCGTGGTTCAGACTTATTTTAATTTTGTAAATGCAAATGAAAATGAAAAAGCTTTAAAAGATGCTTATGAATCTGCACAAGAAATTTATCAAATTAATTATGAAAAATTTCAAGTAGGAGCAGTAGGAGAATACGAAATCGCGCAATCAAGAGCAAATTTAGAAAGTACTGCTTTACAATACAATGAAGCAAAATTAAATAAAGAAAACTATCTTAAAGCTTTAAAAATTCTAACTTCAAATGATTTAAACGATATTCTTTATCAAGATCAAGCTTATCAGGTTTTTAAACTCAAAGATTTTGATATACCGAGCGGAATTTCAAGCACTATACTCTTGCAGCGTCCTGATATTGGATCTTCTTTAGAAAAACTTACTCAACAAAATTATCTAGTAGGAGTAGCTCGCACAGCTTTCTTGCCTAATCTTTCTTTAACAGGCTTATTAGGATTTGAAAGCGGGGATTTAAATACACTTGTGGAAGCGGGCTCTAGGACTTGGAGTATAGGTGGGAATTTCGTAATGCCAATTTTCCACTGGGGAGAAATTTATCAAAATGTGAATTTAGCAAAACTCAACAAAGATGAAGCTTTTGTAAATTATCAAAATACCTTAGTTGCAGCTTTTGGAGAAATTCGCTATGCTTTAATTGCAAGAAAGACTATTCGCTTGCAATACAATAACGCACAAGCAAGCGAATTATCCTACAAAAGAATTTACGAAATAAGCAAAGAGCGTTATGATGTGGGCGAAATGTCTTTGCAAGACTATCTACAAGCGCGTCAAGACTGGTTAAATGCTACAGTTGCTTTTAATAATACCAAATATTCTTATGCTAATTCTATAGTAGATGTAATCAAAGCATTTGGTGGAGGATTTGAGCAAAGTGAAGATACGAGTAAAAATATAAAAGAAGAATCAAAAAATTTAGATATGTCTTTTAGAGAATAGTTTGTTCTATTCTCTAAATAAATTAAAAATCTTTGTCTAAATCTGCATCTGTAATTTCATAAGCCTTGTAAATAGCAGGCAATAATTTTCTTATAGCATAATCAAAATGATAAAATTGCTTATATACCTCTTCTGGATTTAAATTTTTAGCATTCTTAAAATCAAATACTTCAGTATTATTGATTTTGGCAATATTTTCATCAAAATAAGAGTAAAACTCTGCTCTTTGTTTAAACAAAGCATTTAAATTTTGAACAATTTTGGCTTTATCCATTTTATATCCTTTTTAAATAATTTAAAAACTTAATCCCATTTTTTATTTAAGAAATAAAAAATTTACTCCTATTTTAGCTAAAAATTGATAAAGTTATATCTTAAATATTTTAATATATAGGCCACTTATGAATTTATTTCAAAATTTAGCTTTAAAATACTCTCATACTATGATGGAAAAATCCCTCCAAAAAGGTTTCAATGTCGAACTTTTAAAACAACCCGAAGAAAAAATTCCAAAACAAGACAAAAGCTATATGCTTTATGCCCATGTACCTTTTTGCCATACTTTTTGTCCTTATTGTAGCTTTCATAAATATTATTATGATGAAAATTTAGCCAAAGTATATTTTCAAAATCTTAGAGAAGAAATTAAAATCATGAAAAATAAAGGTTTTGATTTTACCTCCATGTATGTGGGTGGTGGTACAACACTGATTGATGAAGAGGAATTATTAAAAACCTTAGAACTTTGTAAAAAGTTATTTAATATAAAAGAAATTTCATGCGAAAGCGATCCAAATCATATTGATCCAAATAAGCTTTCTATGTTTAAAGGTATAATTGATCGTTTAAGTTGCGGGATTCAAAGTTTTGATGATGAAACTTTGAAAAAAGTGGCAAGATATAATAAATTTGGTTCATCTAAAGAACTTCAAGAAAAAATTTCAAAAGCTTTAGGAATTTTACCTATTTTTAGTATAGATCTTATTTTCAATCTTCCAGGACAAAACGAAAAACAACTTTTAAATGACTTAGAAATTGCTAAAAATTTAGCCCCGCAACAAATCACAACCTATCCTTTAATGAAATCAAATCTTACCAAAGATAATATCGCTAAAAGTCTAGGAGTGAGCATTAAAGATAATGAATTTACTTATTATCAAATCATACGAGAATTTTTTAAAGACTATACCCAAAACAATGGTTGGAGTTTTTCTTTAGAAAAAAACAAGCTTAATGACGAATATGTCAGTTCTCATCATGAATACCTAGGAGTAGGCAGCGGAGCTTTTAGCTTTTTAGATGGGGAGCTTTTAATCAATGCATTTAATCTAAATGATTATGCTAAATTTATACAAGAAAAACAAAATGCTAATATAGCCAAAGCTTGTTTTGATAAAAAAGAAATTATCAAATATGTCTTTTTAACTGAAATTTTTTCAGGGAAAATAGAAATTGATAAATTTAATAAAACTCTAAATTGCAATCTCGAAAAAGAACTTTTCATAGAACTTTTAGGACTTAAAACAAGTGGTGCCATCATAAAAGATCAAAATGCTTTAATCGCAACTGAATTTGGTCAATATCTTTTTGTGGTTTTAATGAAAGATTTTTACACAGGAATGGATCTTGTGCGCGCAGTATTTAGAGATGATAAGCGTCTTAAAAATAAAGATTATATCGATATCATGAAAGAAAATATTGATCCGCTTAACTCCGCTAGTATGGAATTTAAAGCGGAGACAAACTAAAAGGGACGAACAACCATCATTAAAGCGATGATAATAAACATTATAGTTGGAAATTCATTATAAATTCTAAAATATTTTCCACTTTTAGTAGAAGTATCATTTGCTAAAGCTTTTAAACAATAATAATTATGTATATGAAAAATAATCAAAAGTGTAACACAGGTAAGTTTAACATGCATAAAACCCGCACCTACCATTAAAACTTCCTTATGAGCATGCAACATTAAACTTCCTGTGATTAAAGTCACAATCATGGCAGGAGTTTGTATATAATAATAAAGCTTTCTTTCTTGAATTTTTACAACCTCGACAAAACCTTTATTGTCTTTATGTTCAGCATGATACACAAAAAGACGAGGTAAATAAAAAAGACCCGCCATCCAAGAAACAAATGCCAAATAATGCACCCATTTAATCCAAAAATAATAATCATTAATCCATTCTGTCATCTTTTTTCCTTTTTTTAAATATTTCTTGTATTAAAATCAAAGCCACACTTATATTTATCATGACATCTGCAACATTAAAAATAGCAAAATTAAACCATTTATGCCAAAAAAACATATCCACTACACCTCCATGTATAAAACGATCCAATAAATTTGAAACGCCGGCACCAAGCATCATTCCAAAAGCTATGCTATGAGTTTTTAAAAGTGTTCTTTGCCAAAAAAGATAAATAAAAAGCACGCCAATTAAAGCAAGATGTAAATATTTTAAATTATGTTCTAAAAAACTCAACATTGAAAAAGCTACGCCTGTATTTAGAGCATAAGTTAAATCTAGGTATTCACTCTGCCATCTAAATCCTGCTAAAGTTAAGGATTTTACCCATTGATCAAGGGCAAAAACCAAAACAAAGGCACCCCAAAAATAAAAAATAAATTTAAAAGTTTTAGTCATTTAAAGCTTTCTTAAAAAACTCCACAACATTTTTCATTTCTTTTTCTAAGAGCTTAATATCTCTGGCTTCTAGTAAAAGTCTTATCAAATTTTCTGTTCCAGAATAGCGAAATAAGGTATTAATATTTTTATTTTCTAAATCTTTTTTTAATTCTTTTAAACCTTTAATTTTATCTAAATCTTTTTTTTCTGCAATTTTAAGATTGGTTAAAAGCTGAGGATAAGGTTTGACTTGACCCAAAATAGAGCTTGCAGATTTTTTCTTAGAAAGCATTAAAGCACTAAATTGCAAAGCAGCTATCAAACCATCTCCAGTTTTTGCATAATCACTAAAAATAATATGCCCACTTTGCTCTCCACCAAAATTTCCACCATTGGCTTTTAATTTTTCAAGCACATATTTATCGCCCACATTACAAGTATCAAGTTCTATACCATGTTTATTTAAAAATTCTTTTAAAGCACCATTACTCATTATAGTGGCTACAACACTTGATTGTAATTTACCTTGTTCTTTAAGATAAAGTGCTAAAACCCCTAATAAACTATCTCCATTAGCCACTTCGCCTTTTTCATCTACAACCACCAAACGATCTGCATCACCATCAAAAGCAAAGCCCACATCTGCACGCAAACGCTTTACCTCAGCAGCTAAATTTGCAGGATGTAAAGCTCCACAATTTTCATTGATATTAAGTCCATTAGGTTTATCGCTCATTACTATAACTTCAGCACCTAATTCCTTAAAAACAGTAGGTGCTACCTTATAAGCTGCCCCATGAGCCACATCTAAAACCACACGCAAAGACTTTAAAGTAAGATCTTTTGGAAAAGAATTTTTAATAGAAACAATATACCTTCCTATAACATCATCAATTCTTTTCGCTTGACCAATTTTCTCCATATCTACCTTAGAGGCTTGTATAAGCTTATCATCAAAATAAATTTCTTCTATTTTTTTCTCTATATCTTCACTGAGTTTGTTTCCATGAGCATCAAAAAATTTAATACCATTATCATAATAAGGATTGTGAGAAGCTGAAATCATAATCCCTGCATCACAACGCATATCTTCAGTTAAGAATGCAATCGCAGGAGTTGGCATAGGACCAATTTGTATAACATTATATCCTATAGAAGTAAGCCCTGAAACAATAGCATTTTCTATCATATAGCCGCTTCTTCTTGTATCTTTTCCTACTAAGATATTATTAGTAATACTTTTATCTTTAAAATAAATACCCGCAGCCATTGCTAAACGCATAGCCAAAAAACTATCTAAAAATTCACCCGCTTTTCCACGAACTCCATCAGTTCCAAAAAGTTTCATTGCAAACCTTTCTAGCAAAATTTAAAGACAATTATAACAAAACTAAGATAAAGAAATTTAAACAAGCTCTAAAATTAGAGCTTGTTTGGAACCTTATAGTTCAGGTTTAGGAGTTTTTTCAGTAGAAATAGGAAGTTGTGGATAAACAATTGCTGGTTTTGTTCCTGTTAAAGATTTTAAGAAAGTTTCAATACTTTTTGCTTCTTTATCAGAAATTTTAATGCCAAGTTGCACACTACCCATTTCCTTAATAGCATCTTTTAAATTCCAAATCGCACCATTATGAAAATATGGAGCAGTTTCAGCAACATTTCTTAAAGTTGGAGTTTTTACCATGCCATTTGCATCACCTTTAAAATCACCTAAATTTGCAAATTTATATTTACCAGCAACTTCAAACGCTTGCATATTGCCACCTAAATTCACACCATTATGACAAGCTACACAACCTTTATCTATAAAAAGCTTTAAGCCTTTTTGTTCTTCTTTTGTTAAAGCTTTTTCATCGCCTTCTAAAAATTTATCAAAACGAGATGGAGTGATCAAAGTTCTTTCAAAATTTGCAATTGCATCAGCAATATTGTCAAAATTTACACCGCTTTTACCATAGATTTTTTTAAACTCACTCACATATTCAGGCAAAGATGAAATTTTTTCTACTGCAAGTTTAGCAGGAGTTGCCATTTCAGGATCAGCTTGGATTGGACCTTTAGCTTGATCGGCTAATGTTCCTGCACGACCATCCCAAAATTGAGTATTATTTAAAACTGCATTATAAACTGTTGGTGAATTTAAATGATGAGGATTTGCTGTCCATTTATGACCTATTGCAGTACTGATTCCATCTGTTCCACCAAGTCCTACATTATGACAGGTATTACAAGAAATGATACCACTTTTTGAAAGACGTGGTTCAAAATAGAGCTTTTTGCCAAGCTCTGCTTTTTCAAGAGTAAATTCACTAGCCTTTACTCCATTTTGTTTTAAAATTTCATCAACGCCTTTTTGATCTTTTGGTAAGGCAACAAGACCTGAATTTTTAGCTTCATCTATAAGACTTGCAGCATTTAAGCTTGAAAAAGCAACTAAGGATGCGATTAGCAATGATTTTACTTTCATTTATAAACTCCTATTAAAGATAAATTAAAATAAAATAATAATCATTTAGAGCTTAAATAAAAATAAATATTATTAAAAAATATTTACAATTAATTAATACTATTTTTATCTTAAAAATTATTTTTTGTTTATTTATTTTCATAAGATATAATTTTTAGTTATAAATCTTAAAATTTTAAGATGATTTGAAAAGGATATTATGGAAAATTTAATAATTTACGCTTTTATATATCTTTTAGGTTCAATCCCTTTTGGGCTAATCCTAGCTAAATTTTTTGCTAAAACTGATATCAAAAAAGAAGGTTCAAAAAGTATAGGAGCAACCAATGTTTTAAGAGTAGTAAAAGAAAAAAATCCCAAACTAGCAAAAAAACTTGCCATTGCTACAATAATTTTAGATTTTGCAAAAGCAGCTATTCCTTTACTAATCTTGAAATTTCTTCATTATGATCAAGCTTTGCTTTGGAGCGTCGCAGTTTTGGCTATTTTTGGACACTGTTTTTCAATTTACTTGTTATTTGAAGGAGGGAAAGGCATAGCAACAGGAGCAGGCGCTATGATAGTTTTACTTCCATTGGAAGTGCTTACAGCATTTATTGTGTGGGTAGTTATTGGAAAAATTTTTAAAATATCTTCGCTAGCTTCTTTGGCAGCGTTACTTGCTTTTGTTATAAGTTCTTTTATATTTAATTATGACTTAGAAATTCATACACATGCACCCGTTTTCATTATCGCTTTTATTATAGTATATAAACATCTACCTAATATTAAAAGATTGATTTTTAAAGAAGAATGCAAAGTCATATAAAAATAAAATTTCACTTTAAGTGTATTATTGGTATATTAGATTTCGAAAGAAAAAAAAAACAAAAAATTATTATCAAGCTTAAAGCTAAAGCAAATGAATTTTTAAATTATGCAGAGGTAATTACCAAAATTAAAACATGGTATAAAAAAGAAGAATTTTACACCCTTGAAGAGTCTTTAGACTTTGTAAGCTTAAATTTAAAAAAAGATTTTCCTAATTTAACCAATCTTAACATAAAAATTTTCAAACCCCATATAATAAAAAATGCTACAGTTGGGGTTAAATTGAAAAAAAAATATTAATTTTTTTTTAAAGATATCTAAACATTTACTTAAGCTATGATATAATTCTTTAAATTTTTCTTAATAAGGATAGAACAAATGAGAATTTTAGTTATAGAAGATGAGATTAGCCTAAATAAAACAATTATAGACAATCTTAATGAATTTGGTTATCAAACTGATTCTTCTGAAAATTTTAAAGATGGAGAATACTTTATCGGCATTAGACATTATGATTTAGTTTTAGCAAACTGGACTTTACCTGATGGAGATGGAGCGGAACTTGTTAACACTATTAAGCATAAATCTCCAAGAACTTCGGTTATGATTATGTCTTCAAAAACAGACAAAGAAACAGAAATCAAAGCTTTGAAAGCTGGAGCTGATGATTTTGTTAAAAAACCTTTAGATTTTGATATTCTACTCGCAAGAATTGAAGCAAGACTAAGACTTGGCGGAACCAATGTTATTAAAATTGAAGACTTAGTTATTGATCCAGATGAGGAAAAAATTACTTATAAAGGTCAAGATATAGAACTTAAAGGAAAACCTTTTGAAGTTTTAACGCACTTAGCAAGACATTCGGATCAAATTGTATCCAAAGAACAACTTTTAGATGCCATCTGGGAAGAACCTGAGCTAGTAACTCCAAATGTTATCGAAGTAGCTATCAATCAAATTCGTCAAAAAATGGATAAACCATTAAATATATCTACCATAGAAACAGTTCGTCGTAGAGGATACCGTTTCTGCTTCCCTAAAAAATCTTAACAATTTTGCACCTTCGGTGCAAAAAATTTATCTTTATTTCTATTTTTATATTTTATTTAAGTTTGGTTATTGTATAAACTAAAATTATTTTTTAAATTTTTGAAAGGTTATGATGTCTCTTTTAATTACAAAAGACTGCGTATGTTGTGATGCTTGCAGAGAAGAATGTCCTGATGAAGCTATTTATGAAAATAGTCCAATTTATGTAATAGACCCTGATCTTTGTTCAGAGTGCGTTAATGATTTTTCAGAGCCTGCCTGTATTGTTGCTTGCCCATATGAATGTATCATTCCTGATCCTGATAATGTAGAAACTATAGAAGAATTAAAACTCAAACATAGAGATAGAGAATTTTAATGGCAAAAAAAACAGCCGTTGTTGATCTTGGCTCAAACTCCATTAGAATGGTGATTTTTGAAAAAACTTCTAGATATGGTTTTTATACAACTTACGAATACAAACGCAAAGTAAGACTTGGAGAAAATGCTTATAATAATGGCAAAATTCTCCAAGAAGAAGCCATGCAAAGAGCCGAAGATGCCTTAGCTTTTTTCAAACAATGCGCTTTAAAGCATAAGTGCAAAAAAATATTTATAGTAGGCACATCAGCCTTAAGAGATGCCCCAAATTCAAAAAATTTCATTAAAAGAATCAAAGATAATCTGTCTTTAAATATACGCTGTATAGATGGAAAAAGCGAAAGTTACTTAGGTGGTCTTGCAGCTCTAAATTTATTAAGTCCTTTTAAAGATGGAACCACTTTAGACATAGGTGGTGGTTCTAGTGAATTGTGTTTAATAAAAAATAATAGAATTATTTCTTGCATATCTCTTGATATTGGCACTGTTAGGCTAAAAGAATTGTTCTATGATACTGGAAAAATGGATTCTTTAGAAGAATTTATAAAACCAATTTTAGAACAAATTCCTAAAGAATTTTGCAATCAAAACCTTATTGCAATAGGTGGAAGCTTAAGAGCAATATCTAATTCCATCATGCAAAAAAATTCCTATCCACTGAAAAATTTACATGATTTTCGCTATATGCTAGATGAAGAAAAAGGGCATATTTTAAAAATTTTTAATTCAAACTTAGACTCTTTAATCAATTTTGGCATAAAAAAGGATCGTTTTGATACCATTAAAGAGGGTATATTTATTTTTTTAAAGATTGCGGAAAAAATAAAAGCCAAACAAGTTATCACGAGTGGGGTTGGAATCAGAGAAGGAGTTTATTTGCAAGATTTACTTCGTCCTAAAATCACTTTTCCACCAAATTTTAATCCTAGTTTAAAATGTTTACAAGATAAATTTTTACAATCAAAACAAAAAAATAAAACTCCACATTTTGCTCTGCAAATTTTTACAACCCTTAAAAATCTTCATAAACTTAACGATAACTATAAGCATACTTTACTAAATGCTGCTAAATTATGCCATATTGGAGAATATTTAAATTTCTATTTTGCTAATGAACACTCTGCTCATTTTGTACTAGGTGGATTAAATTATGGATTTTCACATAAAGAAAAAGCTTTAATTGCTAGCATTATTAAGCTTAATGGAAAAAAAGTTAACCCTTATAATCTTGAACCCTATAAACAACTTTTACCCAATATTCATACCATTTCATGGCTTAATTTTATTTTGTGCCTAGCTAAAACTTTAAGCACAAATGAAGATAAGATTGATTTTGCTTTTGCAAACAATACTCTTTATATATATCAAGAAAACAAAATTCTTAATTTACCCAAAGATGAGCTCAAAAAAATTGCAAAACCAGCTACCATAGCATTAGCAATCAATCAAAAAATTTAAGATTTTTTACCTTTTTGACGCTGCTCTATAAGATTTTGAATTCTTTTTTTATTCTCTTCAAAAAAAGAATCAAAATTTTTCTCTGTTTTTTCTATATGTTTTATTGTTTGTTCCTCTGGAATTTCAACACTTTCTAAAAGCACATTGGAATTACCTATTATCATTGTATAACGTTTATTAGCGTGATCAAAAATAACAAGTTGATTATTTTTATCTAAAAATCTTTGGAAAATCATAGTAAAATCTCTAGAAACATTGTTATTTTTATAAACCATAGTCTTTTTAAACCACCAAAGCACTATTAACAAAATAACTAAAATTAGCATTACTAAGATATAATTTGTATAATCATACCCTTCTAAACTTGTACTTTTTGGTTTAGGCATTAATTCTTGAGAATTATTCACAGTAGTTGTAGGTACAGATTCGATATTTGCTTTTCCTTGCTCTATAGCTCGTATCCTTACTCCAAATTTATCATTGATAGAGCTAAGTTCTAAATTAATATTTTGTTTGTTTTGTAGCATAATATAGGTATTATTATTTTTAGAACTAATACTAATTTTATCTACAAGTTGAGAGTTAAGTTCTTTTAATTCATCTTTAGAATACGTTAAATCACTAAAAGTTAAAAGAGTTAAATTTTTTTCTTTTTTTTGAGAAATCTTGCCATTATAGGCATTATCAAAAGAAAGCATTAAATCTACTCGATCATTTCTATCGTAGATATTAAAACTAATCAGCTCAACACTATATAAAGGTAAAATTAAAAAAAATAATACTAGCAATCTCATTTAAATTTCTTTTTTAAAGTATTGAAGCACAGTCTTAGAATCCAAAATTTCATTAATTCTTATAGCGAGATTTTTTTCATAAACCATAACCTCGCCTTTGCCAAAAATTCTTTTATTGATATAAAGCTCAACGCTTTCTCCAGCAGGCTTTTCAAGATCAATAACCGAACCTACTTCAAGTTTTAAAAGCTCCGCTACACTCATATTTGTAGTTCCAAGCTCGCTTACAAAATCTACTGTAATATCTAAGATATCTTCATAAGATTGTAAAAGCCCATGATGAATGTTAAACTCTATATCATCGCTCATTATTTGCAATATCCTATTCTAAAATAACAATTTTCAAATTTATAAGTTAAAGCTTCATCTAGAACTATTTCAGAAAAATCAACTTTTCCTAAATATTCCGGAATTCCGAGTTTATACTCGTCATCACCCTTGGCATCATTTAACAAATTTTTAGCATAACCTATAATCTGATTGGCACATTCTTTAGTTAAATCGCACCAGTCATCTTCTTTAAATTTTTCATCATTAATTAAAATTTCTGCAATTTTTTTTAAAAATTCTTTTGGAAAAAATAAATAAAAATTACATTCTCCTTCGCTTTTGCCCATGATAGGAATACTCGCTCCATAAAGTTCACCGCTTATATCTTGAGCTGCTTCAATGCGAAGTCTTAAGATATGCTCGCAAAAATGAGTGATGGAATACTCAAGAATCTTTAACATAACTACCGCCTTTATAAAAAACTTAATTTAAAATTATAGTAAATATAAAATAAAAATATGTTTTAAAATTTTATTTTTTGAAAATTTCTTCAATATCTTTCATTATTATATCCAAATTTCCTTGTTTAAAACACTTTACTATGCTAGTTCCCACAATCACTCCGTCAGCAACTTTTCTCATTCTTTTTACATCTTGATTATTTTGAATGCCAAAGCCTACAAAAATAGGCAAATTTGTAAAAGATCTGATTTCTTTTACTTTATCTTGTAAGATTGCTTCTTCGACACTTTTCGTACCTGTAATACCTATGCTTGCTAATAAATAAATAAAACCTTTAGCATGTTTTACTAACTTTTTAACCCTTTCTTTAGGGGTTGTAACACTTACAAGTGTAATTAAAGCTATATTATATCTTTCACACTCTTTAATCAAATCATCACTTTCTTCAAAACTCAATTCAGGCACAATCAAAGCACAAATCCCTAAAGATTTTGCTTTTTTCACAAATTTTTCCAAGCCATAAGAAAAAATTAAATTATAATAAACCATAAAAACCAAAGCTTTTTTAGTTTTTATCCTAGCTAAAAGCTCAAAAACACTATGAATATCCACGCCTTGATCAAGAGCTATTTTTGCCGCATCTGCAATAATCTCACCATCGGCAATAGGATCACTATAAGCAACACCAAGTTCTAAAATATCAATAGGACTTTGATCCAATCTTTGCAAAAAAGCTTCACTTGTTTGAAGATTTGGATAACCTAAAACCGTATAAGCCACATTTGCATTTTCTTTATAAAATTTTCTAAAATCAACCATAAATCACCCCTTTTTTATAATCTTTAATCATTTGCATATCTTTATCTCCCCTGCCTGAAAGATTTACTACTATCACGCTTTTCTTTTTTAAAGTTGGACAAAGTTTTTCTAAAAATGCCAAAGCATGCGAACTTTCAATCGCTGCAATAATACCTTCTTCTTTACAAAGTAATTTTAAAGCCTGCATACATTCTTCATCACTTATAGCATGATATTGCGCTCTTTTGCTTTCAAATAAAAAAGCATGCAAAGGACCAATTCCTGGATAATCAAGCCCTGCAGAAACACTATGTACAGGCAAGATATTGCCTAAATCATCTTGTAAAACCTTGGTTTTCATACCGTGAATAATGCCTGTTTTTCCCTTATTTAAAGTCGCTGCATGATAAGGCGTATCAATGCCAAGCCCCCCTGCTTCAATACCTATAAGTTTAACATTTTCATCTTTGATAAAATCATAAAAAATCCCAGCTGCATTGCTTCCACCCCCAACAGCTGCGATAATATAATCTACTTTTTTATTGAGTTTTTGAAGTTGCATTTTGCATTCTTTTCCTATAATACTTTGAAAATGCATTACCATTTTAGGATAAGGATAAGGACCTACCGCACTTCCAACCACATAAAAAATATTTTTAATATCTCCAACCCAAGCTTGAATAGCCGCAGTAGTAGCTTCTTTTAGAGTTTTAAGCCCACTTTGTACTGCATGAATTTTAGCACCCAAAAGCTCCATTTTATAAACATTTAAAGCCTGTCTTTGCACATCGGTTGCCCCCATATAAATTTCACATTCAAGTCCTAAAAGTGCTGCTGCAGTGGCTGTTGCAAGCCCGTGTTGACCTGCTCCTGTTTCTGCTATGATTTTTTTCTTTCCCATTTTTTTTGCTAAAAGGGCTTGAGCGATGGCATTATTGATTTTATGTGCTCCGGTATGATTTAAATCCTCGCGTTTTAAATAAATTTCATGCTGATATTTTTTGCTTAAATTTCTAGCAAAATAAAGTGGAGTAGGACGCCCTACATAAGTTTTTAAAAGCTCGTTTAATTCTTTTTTAAAGAGTTTATCTTTAGAAAATTTCAAAAAAGCACCTTCTAGCTCATTTAAAGCAAACATTGCACTTTCAGGCAAAAACTGCCCACCAAAATCCCCATAATACGCTTTTTTCATTTTTTCAACTCCTTTAAAATTTGTTTTATTTTGTTGATATCTTTTAAGCCTTTTTCATCTTCAAGTTTTGAATTAAGATCTAAAATTTTAGCTCCCGTTTGTACAGCCTTATGAACATTATCCAAACCTATGCCTCCAGCTAATGCAAAATCTTTAGTATAAGAACCTAATAAAGTCCAATCAAAACTTATTCCATTACCGCCCTTTAAAATTCCCTTAGCATCAAAAAGTACTAAATTAGCAAAAATTTCACTTTTTAAATCTAAACTATTTTCCACACTAATCACCTGCCAAACAAAAACATTTTGCACCTTTAAAATTTCAAATTCTTCTTTGGTAATAGTGCGATAAATTTGTATCCCATCAAGCTTAGCTTCTTTAATACATCTTAAAATTTGTTCCAAATTTTCATCTACAAAAACACCGACAACTTTTTTATCTTTTTCATGAAAAATTGCACTTAAATTTCTTGCTTGTTCTAAACTCACTCTTCTTGGACTTTTAGCAAAAATAAGTCCAAAAAAATCAATATTTAAAAAAGCTAAATCTTTGGCATTTTTTTCATCTTTAATACCACAAATTTTAAGCTTTAGCATAAGCTTGATACTCCTTAAAATATTCTATAACCTTACCTGAATAAATGGCTTCTAAAATCATATCTTTAGCCACTAAAGGCGAACTTGCTTTATTGGCTGTATAAAGTGCAAACATAGCATTTAAAACTACCAAATCAAATTTTGCCCCTTGCATTCTACCGCTTAAAATATCTTTTAAATCTTTAGCGTTGTCATATGCACTAGATCCTATGATTTCACTATGAAAAGCTCTTTTAAAACCAAATTGTTCAGGACAGATAGAATACTCTAAAATTTCTCCTTCACAAAGCTCATAAATTTTACTTTCATCGCAAATACTAAGCTCATCCATACCATCATTTCCTCTTACCACTAAAGCTTTTTTGCGTCCTAAATTTTTTAAAACCTCTATCAAAAGCCTATGCACAGGTGCGTGATAATTTCCCATAAGTTGATATTTTAACTTTAAATTAGGGTGCAATAAAGGACCTAAAACATTAAAAACCGTTCTTACTCCAAGTCTTGATCTGACCTCTTTAAGTTCTCCTACCAAAGGATGAAAAAATGGAGCATGTAAAAAACTAAGCCCTTGATTATTTAGTTGTTTTAAAACTGATTCTAAAGTGTTTGGAGTAGTTATATTTAAAGCTTCTAACACATCTGTACTTCCGCTAGAACTTGAAATGGCACGATTTCCGTGTTTGGCTACTTTTACTCCTAAAGCTGCTAAAATAAAAGCACTAGTCGTAGAAACATTGATACTTTTAAAACCATCTCCACCTGTTCCACAAATATCAATCATCTCACTCTCATCACTAAAAGTTTGAGAATATCTTAAAATTTGTCTTACAAAAGCACTTAAAGATTTTTCGTTTAAAGACTTTTCAGTGATTAAAATCAACAAAGCCGCTACTTGTAAAATTTCATAATCTTTAGACATAATAATCTTACAAATTTGCTCAAAATCATCGCTTTGTAAAAAATGATTTTCACTCATTTTTTGCAAATAAAAACTTAAAGGATTTTCTTGTTTTTGTGGTTTTTTTATATCTTGTTTTAAAAAATTAGAAAAAAGTTGTAAGCCATATTCACTAAAATAGCTTTCAGGATGAAATTGCACACCATAATAAGGTAAATTTTTATGTCCCAAAGCCATAATCACACCCTTTTCATCAAGGGCTAAAATTTCAAGCTCATCACTAAGCTGTTTAACCTCTAAAGAATGATAACGCATTACACTAAAATTTGAAGGCAAATTAGAAAATAATTCATTTTCCCTGCACTGTTTTATCAAAGAATTTTTTGCATGCATAGGCTCTTGCATCTTAACCACTAAAGAATCAAAAGCTAAAGCTAAAGCTTGATGCCCTAAGCAAATGCCCAAAACAGGGATATTAAGCCTTGCTTTAAAAATTTCAAGACAAATCCCACTTTGACTTGGATGCTTTGGACCAGGACTTAAAATAATATGAGTAGGATTTAAATTTTTAATTTCACTCAGAGAAATTGCATCATTTCTTCTTACTAAAATTTCATCATTGCTGAGTTGCTCTAACATGCTTTTAACATTAAAAACAAAAGAATCATAATTATCAATTAAAAGTATCATTGATTTTCCTTTTTTAAATTTTCAAAAGCTACCAAAAGCGCCTTGCGTTTAGCACAAATTTCTGCATATTCTTTTTGACTCTCACTTTGCAAAACAATACCCGCCCCACTTGCCAAATAAGCCTTATCTTGAGTAAAAAAAGCGCAACGGATTAAAATCGCTAAAGTTATGTCTTCGTTAAAATTTAAAAATCCTACTGCACCACCATAAATTCCACGATCGCAATCTTCAAGCTCGCTAGTGATCTCTAAAGCTCTTATTTTAGGAGCTCCGCTTAAAGTTCCCGCTGGAAAAACTGCTTCAATCACATCAAAAATACTCGCATCTTCTTTCATATTGGCATACACTTCACTCACTATGTGCATTACAAATTTATTTTTAATAATAGAAAAAAGATTTTCCACTCTTGTTTGAGTGCCAAATTTAGAAGCATCATTTCTTGCTAAATCTACAAGCATCTTATGTTCACTAAGTTCTTTTTCATCACTTAAAAGATCTTTTTCTAAAGCTAAAAGATCACAGTTATTTTCCAAATTTCTAGTTCCAGCAATAGGGGCTAAATAAATCTCTCTTTTTTTAATTTTCAATAAAAACTCTGGAGAAGAACCCAAAACAACACCATATTTACTTGGAAAATAAAACATATAAGCGCTTGGATTTAAAGCACTTAAACTCTCATAATAATCAAAAGCATTTACTTGATGTTTGATACAAAGTTGCTTACTTAAGACCACTTGAAAAATATCTCCACTTAAAAGATATTCTTTGGCTTTTTCGCACATTTTTAAAAAATCATTTTTTTCATCTTCTAAAGAATTTAAAATTTCAAAATCATTTTTTTGTTTCTTTTTCATTGGTTCAATATCATCTTTTAAATATTCAAAATATTTTGAAGCACCAAATTTAAAAAACATCTTGCTATTTTTCTCATAAATCAAATAAGCTTTAGCATTGGCAAATAAAAATAAAGGAAAATCATAATTTTTCTTAGAAGAAAGTGGAATTTTTTCAAACAAAGATACAAAATTTGCACTAAAAACTCCAAAAAATCCAGCAAAGTCGCAAATTTTATTCTTGCTTAAAGCTTCATAATATTTTGCCTTAAACTCGCTAAAGGATAATTCATTAGCATCTAAATAATCACAATCAATCCCTATAATTACCTTAGTCAAATCCTCTGCAAAATAAGAATTTTCAAATTTTTCAAGGATTTGTCTGTAATAAAAATTTACATTTTTAACAAACATAATAAACCTTTTTTTAAAAAAAATAAATTAAAATAATATTAAAGAAAAAATTTAGATAAAAAGAAGTTTAGAAACGCCAAGAGCGAAGAGTGTGTGTAAGTTTTAAAATCAAAGAATTACTAAAAAAATCATTTTCACTCATCTTTTACCTTTCTTATAAAATATTTCAAAAATTAAGACTTTTATGAAAATTTTTAAAGTCTTAATTAATTTTAATCAATAAATATAAATTTTGCTTTAAATTTAAAATAAATATTATAAAATCTTTATATTTTATAATATTTTGAAACATTTTTACGATGCTTAAAGTTACCAAAAAAATATTCTATTGTTATAAAAAACTAAGATAATACTTAGCTTAATAAGATAAAATTATTCCGTATTTGAAATATTTAATATTTTTTAGGAAAAGCTATGGAAATCACAGATTTACCTTATCTAATCATAGGAATCATTTCAGGTATTGCTTCTGGACTTTTTGGCATTGGTGGAGGTATGATTATCGTTCCTTCTATGTTCGCACTTGGAGCAAGTGCTCACCATGCTATCGGAATTTCAGTATTGCAAATGATTTTTGCAGCAGTTTTTGGCTCTTATATTAATTATAAGAAAAAAAATCTAAATCTTAAAGATGGTATTATGATAGGTTTTGGAGGGCTCATAGGGGCAAGCTTTAGCGGAATGCTTTTAAAAGCTTTAAGTGATGTAGCTCTTACTAGCGTATTTTTGGCGGTAAGTTGTATATTTTTTATCAAATATGCTTTTGGAATTAAAGAAAACATTGTGCAAAATCAAAGAAGCGTTTGGGTAAAGAATGTCATTTTATTTATTGCTGGAGCTTTTACTGGTATTTTTGCTATTTCTTTGGGAATTGGTGGCGGACTTTTAATTGCTCCGATTTTAGCTTATTTTTTAGGCTATGATAGTAAAAAAGTTGTTTCCTTATCCTTGTTTTTTGTTATTTTTGCTTCAGTCTCTGGTATTATATCTTTTTCAAATTCTGGAGTTATAGACTCTGAAGTTATTCATAAAGGAATACTAGTAGGTATAGCTTCTATGGTTGGAGTTTTTATAGGAATTAAAATCATAGAAAAAATGCATATTTCAGCTCATAGAAAAATTTTACTTTGCGTATATACCTTATCAATACTTGGAACCACCCACTCTTTGCTTAATAAGCTAAATTTTATAAATTTTTAACTTGGATTTATCCAAGTTCTTTTAATATTATTATGCTAAAATCTTAAATTTATTTAATGTTTAGGAAAGACTATGAACGATACCATAAAAATCATTGGCGCAAGAGAAAATAACCTAAAAAATATCCACCTTGAAATTCCCAAAAACAAACTCATTGTTTTTACAGGACTGAGTGGGAGTGGAAAATCAACCCTTGCTTTTGGCACTCTTTATGCCGAAGGACAACGCCGTTACATAGAAAGTTTAAGTGCTTATGCCAGACAATTTTTAGATAAGGTGGGCAAACCTGATGTCGATAAAATCGAAGGTTTAACTCCAGCCATTGCCATAGATCAAAAAACCACTTCTAAAAACCCACGCTCGACTGTGGGAACCATCACTGAAATTTATGATTATCTAAGACTTTTATATGCAAGAGTGGGCATTCAACATTGTCATCAATGTGGACAAAAAATCTCATCTATGAGTGTAAGTGATATAGTCAGTGAAATTTTAAAATTTCCAAAAGGTGCAAAAATCATCATCTACGCTCCACTCATACGAGAAAAAAAAGGAACTTATGCAGATTTACTTGAAAATTTACGCAACAAAGGCTATGTAAGAGCTCAAATTGATGGAGTTTTAGTAAGACTTGATGAAGAAATTGAACTGGCCAAAACCAAAAAACACACCATTAAACTTGTCATAGATAGGCTTGAAATTCAAGAAGATTTACTTTCTCGTCTTGCAAGCGATATAGAAAAAGGCTTACAAGAAAGCTTTGGAGAAATAGAAATAGAAGTTTTAAATCATGAGGAAATAAACCTTAATAAACACTATCATTTTAGTGAGCATTCAGCTTGTTTTGATTGTAAAATTTCTTTTGTTCCACTTGAACCTTTAAGCTTTTCTTTTAATTCTCCAAAAGGAGCATGTGAAGCTTGCGATGGACTTGGAATTCGTTATACTTTAGATATGAAAAAAATCATCGATGAAAATTTAAGTCTCGAAAACGGTGCTGTTAAAATCATGTATGGTTTTAATAAAAGTTATTATTATAAATTCCTAATCGCCTTTTGCGAACAAAATGAAATTCCTATCAAAATACCTTTTATGCAATTAAACGAAGAACAAAAACGCCTTGTATTGTATGGTAATGCCAAAACCATAGAATTTCTTTGGAAAAGAAATCGTCTAAAACGCACTTTTGAAGGCGTGGTTAAAATGGCTTATGAAATGCTAAAAGATGAAAAAGATTTAGCCGAATATATGAGTGAAAAAATTTGTAAAGACTGCGGTGGGCATCGTTTAAAACCGGAAAGTTTAGCCGTGAAAGTAGCCAAAAAAGGCTTGGGTGAAATTTTAGATATGAGCATAGAAGATAGTACGGCCTTTTTTGCAGATGAGAAAAATTTTTCTTATTTAAGCGAGCAACAAAAACTTATTTCTAAACCTATCCTAAAAGAAATCAACGAAAGATTGTTTTTCTTGTATGATGTGGGACTAGGTTATCTTTCCTTAGGGCGCGATGCAAGAACGATTAGTGGGGGTGAAGCACAAAGAATCCGCATAGCTTCACAAATTGGCAGTGGTTTAAGTGGAGTGATGTATGTCTTAGATGAGCCTAGCATAGGACTTCATGAAAGAGATACTGCAAAACTGATTAAAACTTTAAGAAATTTACAACAAAAGGGCAATACCCTAATTGTCGTAGAGCATGATAAAATGACTATAGAAGAAGCAGATTTTATTGTAGATATTGGCCCAAAAGCAGGAAAATTTGGAGGTGAGGTTGTATTTAGTGGAACTTATAAAGAACTTTTAAAAAGCAAAAGCGAAACTGCACTTTATATGAATGGTAAAAAACAAATTTCACAACTTCAAAACAGAGCACAAAAAGAATGGCTTGAACTTAAAAATGTAAATATTAACAATATCCAAGATTTAAGCGTAAAATTTCCTTTACAAAATTTAGTCGCTATAACAGGAGTTTCAGGTTCTGGAAAAAGTTCTTTGATACTTCAAACCCTACTTCCTTTTGCACAAGAGGAATTAAACCGCGCTAAAAAAGTTAAAAAACTTGGTGGGGTGCAAATAGAAGGACTTGAAAAACTTGATAAAGTTATTTATCTTGATCAAAGCCCAATTGGACGCACACCACGTTCAAATCCTGCCACCTATACAGGCGCTATGGATGAAATCAGAAATCTTTTTGCCGCCACTAAAGAAGCTAAAATGCGTGGTTATAAAGCAGGACGCTTTTCTTTTAATGTAAAAGGGGGAAGATGTGAGAAGTGTAGCGGAGATGGAGAAATCAAAATAGAAATGCATTTTTTACCTGATGTTATGGTGGTTTGTGATACTTGCGGGGGCAAACGCTACAATGATACCACGCTAGAAATCAAATATAAAGGCAAAAATATCAGTGAAATTTTAAATATGAGTGTTTTAGAAGCGAGTGAATTTTTTACAGCCGTTCCTAAAATCAAACAAAAATTAGACACTCTAGTAAAAGTGGGCTTAGATTATCTAACCCTAGGACAAAATGCCACCACCTTAAGTGGAGGTGAAGCACAAAGAATCAAACTTGCCAAAGAACTAAGTCGTAGCGATACAGGAAAAACCCTTTATATACTTGATGAGCCTACAACAGGACTGCATTTTGAAGATGTTAATAAACTCATCTTAGTTTTACAACATTTAGTTGATCTTAAAAATTCGGTTTTTGTGATAGAGCATAATTTAGATGTGATTAAAAATGCTGATTATATTATCGATATGGGGCCTGAAGGCGGAGTTAAAGGTGGAAAAGTTATAAGCACAGGAAGCGTGGAAAAAGTCGCTAAAGAACACAAAAAAACCCGTTCTTACACAGGATATTATCTAGACTTAGAGCTTAAAAATACACAAAAATCATAATTTTATGTTTGATTTTTTATATAATGATATAAGTTATTTAGGACTTTTTATAGTGTGTTTTCTTTCAAGCACACTATTACCCTTAGCAAGCGAAGCCTTTGTTTTAGGCTTTATAAAACTTGATTTTAATCCAAATTTGATACTTATCATAGCCACTTTGGGTAATACCTTAGGAAGTTTAAGTACTTATGCTTTAGCGTATTTTGGAAAAGAAAAAATTTTAGAAAAATACTTTAACAAATCCTTAAAAAAATTAGAAAATTTCAATGCTAATTTTGCTAAATTTGGAAGTATATTTGCTTTTTTTACTTTTTTACCTTTAGTGGGAGATCTTTTTGCCTTAGGACTTGGTTTTGCGAAATATTCTTTTTTAAAAACTATATTTTTTATCTTACTTGGAAAATTAAGTCGTTATGCTTTCATAATTTTCATAGCAAACTCCTTTTAAAAGCCTCTCTTTTATAAGTTTTAAAAGCTTTGTATTGTCTACATTTTTTAAAACTTTAACACAATTTTTAGTGCTTAAATCCACCCCCATACTCATTTTTGGTTCTTTAAAACAACGCCAACTCATACCTCTTGCCAAAGAACTATCACAAATAACATCAGCATAACACTCATCAAAATCTGCAATACTAGAATCTAATGCATAAGCTATCGTTAAAGCGTCATGCATCCAAGTTCCCTTTGTACCACGTGTTTTAGAGGCATAATCAATCCAAACACCTAAAGTTTCAACGATAAAATCGCATAAAATATTCTTAGCTTGCAACTCTTTTAAATCCTCATGAGTCAATAAAGTCTGCATGGTTACATTATAAGGTACGAGTGTAATTTTAGCTCTTGAATTTAACACTATACTAGCCGCCTCAGGATCAAAACCAAAATTTGTATCCTTAGTGTAATAAGGCATATCAAAACTACCGCCCATAATAAAAAGCTCTTTAAGATTTATATCAAAATCTTTAAAAATTTTCATAGTCATAGCGATATTTGTCAAAGGTCCTATCGCACAAATAGAAATTTCTTTAGGATTTTTACTCACCAACTCACCCATTTTAAAAATCGCATCAGGATTTATATTTTCTAAAATTTCGGGACTTTTTATATTTTCCCAAAGATATTCAAGTTTAAAATTTTTTACACTTTCATCAAGTCTTTGACGCCAAGCTTTACTTGGTTCTTTTAGGGCTTCATTCGCTCCTAAATAAACAGGAATATTTAAATTTAAACGTTTAAATAAATCCTTAGCCACACTATAGGCAACAAGGCTTGGAACATTACCGCAAACTGTGCTTAGCATTTCAAGTTTGATTTCTTTAGATGACAAAATCAAAGCAAGCGCTAAACCATCATCGGTATTTGCTCCTGCAATAGCATTGCCTATATCCGTGTCTAAGATAAGTCTCATATCGCATCTTCTATTTTATTTAAATCTCTACCTCTAGTTTCTGGCGCAAAAAATGTAGTCACAAAACCTATACCTGCAGTTAATACAAAATATGTCGCAATAGGCCACCAAGTGCCATAATACGCAAGCAAAGCAGAAGCCACCATAGGCGCTGTTCCTCCTGAAAGAATAGAACCTAGCTCCTTAGCAAAAGCCATTTTTGTATAACGGTTTTTTACCCCAAAAAGCTCCACACCCCAAGCCGCTTGCACACCAAAAATCCCTAAAGATGCTAAAGACATACCTACAATAATAGTTAAAATCACAATAATTTCATTTTTACTATCTAAAAGCATAAAAGCAGGAAAAGCATAAATCATCAAAAGCAAACAAAACATTCTATAAGTAATACGTCTTCCAAATCTATCACTTAAATAACCTGCCAAAGGAATAACCAAAAAACCCACCAATGAAGCTATCATCACCGCTGTAGTGGCAACTGATTTGTCTAAAAGTAAAATTTTAGTCACATAGCCTACAATAAAACCTTGTGCAAGATAAGAAGGTCCATTTTCACCTATTCTTAAACCCACCATAGTCCAAAAAGCACGACTTCTTTGCCAAAAATTTCTTTCATCTTTTTTCATATGCTTTTCGTTATTAAGACGCAATTTCATCATTTCATTTTTTTGCTTTTCAAAAACAGGAGTTTCTTTGACATGAAAACGAATATATACAGCAAAAAGAGCGATTAAAATACTTCCCATAAAAGGAACTCTCCAGCCCCATTCTTTAAAACTTGCTTCATCCATTTGCACCATCAAAAGCCATACAAAAGACGCAAGCAAAGTTCCGCTATTTGATCCTAAGGCAATCACAGAAGAAACAAGCCCTCTTCTCTTGCTAGGAGCATATTCTCCTAGCATAACTGTTCCACCTGAAAGTTCAGCTCCTGCACCAAAACCCTGCATAAAACGTAATATAACCAAACAAATAGGCGCCCAAACACCAATCACTGCATAGCTTGGAATAAAACCTATAAGAGTAGTTGAAATTCCCATTAAAGCTATTGTAGCCATCATAACATTTTTTCTTCCGTGTTTATCACCTAAATAACCAAAAAACAAAGCCCCAATAGGTCTTGCAATAAAACCTATGCCATAAGTTACAAAACTAAGCAAAAGTGCAATTACTGGAGTTTGCTCAGGAAAAAACACTTCTGAAAAAATTGTTGCAGCTGCTAAACCATAAAGTGCAAAATCTGCATATTCCATAGCAGTTCCCAACCAGCAAGAAAAAACTGCCTTTTTAAAAACTTTCCTACCTTCAGGTGTGTTAAAATTCTTAATCCGCAATTCCATCAATTTGCTGATTTGTCATTACATTATCCTTATATTTTAATATATTTTTTTATAAATAATTTGTAATTATGGCTAAAAATTGCAGTGTTTTTGCTTAAAGATCTTAAATTGTAGACATTTTAAGCAAAATTTTGAAATAATACAACTTAAAAATATATTTTATCAAAAGAAGAAATTATTATGAAAACTTTAACCATTATCGATACTTTTGGATTTTTTTTCAGACTTTACTACGCATTAAAAGGTTTTAAAAATTCACAAGGACAAGCTAGTGGAATGATTAGCGGTTTTGCAAATTTTATTTATAGCTTAAAAAATGAACATAAAAGTGATTATATTGTTTTTGCATTAGACTCCAAAGGAAAAACTTTTCGTAGCGAAATTGATCCAAACTATAAACAAAATCGCACTCCACCACCACCTGAACTTCTAGAACAAATTCCAATTTGCATAGAGATGATAGAAAAAATGGGTTTTATAAGCGTTTCTCAAGAAGGTTATGAAGCCGATGATATCATTGCTTCTTTTGTAAAAACTTGTGAAGATAGGGATATTTTTGTACGCATTATCACTCAAGATAAAGATCTTTATCAACTCATAAAAGATGGTAAAACAAGCATTTACAGTCCTATTTCTAAAAACGACTATGATGAAGCAGCGTGTTTAGAAAAATACGGAGTAAAACCTAATCAAATCAGAGATTTTTTAGCTCTTTGCGGAGATAGTTCTGATAATATTCCAGGCGTTAAAGGTATAGGCGCAAAAGGAGCCAAAACCTTACTTGATGAATTTGGCAGCATAGAAGGAATTTATGAAAATTTAACCCTAGTACGCAACGAAAGAAGTCGTAACTTGCTTTTAGAGGGTAAGGAAAATGCATTTTTAAGCAAAAAATTAGCCTCTTTGTATGAAAATTTAGAAGTGCAAGATCTTATAGAAAAAGCAACTTATCCTGATGAAGAACCTCTTTTAAAAATACTTGAAATTTTAGAACATTACGAACTTAATACTTTGCTTAAAAAACTGCGTCAACATCCTGATAATAAAGATAAAAATTTAGGTTTTAAGGCCACTTTAATACAAGATGAAAACAAACTTTTTGAAATTTTAAATACTCTTGATAAAGAAAGTATTATTGCTTTTGATACCGAAACTACAGGACTTGATACAAAAGAGGCAAAAATTGTTGGTTTTAGTTTTTGCATGAGTGAAAACGAAGCCTTTTATGTGCCTTTAACTCATAATTATCTTGGAGTAGGTGAGCAAATCTCATTGCAAAGTGCCAAAAAAGCTATAGAAGTAATCTTTAATCATTTTGTTATAGGACACAATCTCAAATATGATTTTAAAATCATTCAAAACAATTTTGAATTAAATTTACCTCAAAAATACGCAGATACAATGATTTTAGCATGGCTTAAAAATCCTTCTTTAAGAGTAAATATGGATGATTTAGCTTTAAGACTTTTTAATTATGAAACCTTACATTTTGAAAGCCTTGTTAAAAAAGGAGAAAATTTTGCAAGTGTAGAACTTGAAAAAGCTTG
This sequence comes from Campylobacter sp. 2014D-0258, assembly GCF_008000495.1. Classification (NCBI taxonomy): domain Bacteria; kingdom Pseudomonadati; phylum Campylobacterota; class Epsilonproteobacteria; order Campylobacterales; family Campylobacteraceae; genus Campylobacter; species Campylobacter sp. 2014D-0258. The sequence continues at coordinate 74,453 of NZ_VOAR01000029.1, read as the reverse complement.
CAAATACGCCGCAGAAGATGCTTATATCACTTTAAGATTTTATCTTTATTTTTTAAAAAATCTTGAAACTCCTTTGCTAGAACTTGCTAAAAACTGCGAATTTGATTTCATTAAAATCATTATGATGATGGAAGAAAATGGGATAAAACTTAACACAAATGCACTTGAAATCCTTATGAAAAAATTTGAAAATGAAATCAAAAATTTAAGTGAAGAAATTTATACTCTTTGTGAGGATAGATTTAACCTAAACTCACCTAAACAAGTAGGTGATATACTTTTTGAAAAACTTAAACTTCCAAGTGGAAAAAAAGGAAAAACAGGATATTCTACCGATGAAAAAGTTTTAAATGCACTTTTAGATAAACATCCTGTAATTGCTAAAATTTTAGATTATAGAGAACTTGCCAAACTTTATTCCACTTATTGCGAACCTTTGTTAAAACTAGCGTTAAAAGATAAAAATTCACGCATTTATTCAAGTTTTTTACAGACTGGAACCGCTACAGGACGCCTTTCATCTAAAGATCCAAATTTGCAAAATATTCCTGCACACGGACAATACGCAAAAGATTATAAATCTTGCTTTGTAGCTAAAGATGGATTTAGTTTTATCTCTCTTGATTATTCTCAAATCGAACTGAGAATGCTTGCGCATTTTAGCGAAGATGAAAAACTTTTAAATGCTTTTGCTAACGATGAAGATATACATGCAAGAACAGCTATAATGATTTTTGGAGAAAGCAATTATGAAACCAGAAGTGTTGCAAAAAGTATAAATTTTGGACTTATTTATGGCATGGGCTATAAAACTTTAAGTCAAAATTTAAAAATAGAAGCTCATTTAGCCAAATCTTACATAGAAAAATATTTTGAAAATTTTACTAGTATTAAGAAATATTTTGAAACAGTTAAAAACGAAGCTAAACAAAATGGCTTTATCACTACTTTAAGCGGTCGCAAGCGTTATTTTGATTTTGAAAACGCAAAACCTATGCAAATTGCCATGTATGAAAGAGAAAGCATTAATTCAATCTTACAAGGCTCAGCAGCTGATGTAATCAAACTTGCAATGCTAGAAATCAATAAAGAATTAAATGAAGACAAAAAGCTTATTTTGCAAATTCACGATGAATTAATTTTTGAAGTAAAAGATGATTTATGTGAAAATTTTGTAAAAAAAACTAGAGATATTATGGAAAATATAGTAAAATTAAAAGTAAAATTAAAAACAAGCTCAAGTATCGCCAAAAATTGGGGCGATTTAAAATAATCAAGGAGATATTTAATGGATCTTTCAACCATACTGGGAATGGTGCTCGCAGTTACTAGTATTTCAGTAGGAGATATATTAGAAGGAGGAAATCCTTTACATGTTATTCACCTTTCTTCCTTTCTTATAGTTATGCCAACGGCTGCATTTTGTGCAATGACTTCTACACATAAAAAAATCGTAAAAGCAGCTTATAAAGAACTCAAAGTTGTCTTTAAAGGTTCTGGAGTAAATCTACCTGAAAGGATAGCCCAGTTAATAGAATTTGCCATTATTGCAAGAAGAGATGGACTTTTAGCATTAGAATCAAGAACCAATGAGATTGAAAATGAATTTTTAAAAAATGCTATGATGATGCTTGTAGATGGTAAAAGCTTTGAAGAAATTCACGAAAGCATGGAAATACAAACCGAACAACTTGAAGAGCATTATAAAGAATGTGCAGAATATTGGATAGTATTTGGAGAAACTTGCCCTACTATGGGACTTGTTGGTGCGGTTTTTGGTCTTATTCTAGCTCTTAAATTGCTAGATAATCCTCAAGCAATGGCAGCGGGTATTTCAGGTGCTTTTACAGCTACGGTTACTGGGATTTTTGGTGCTTATGCACTTTTTGCACCTTGGGGAAGAAAAATGAAAGCTAATGGAATGGATCTTGTAAAAGAGCAAATTGTCATCACTGAAGCCATAAAAGGAATTGCAGAAGGTGCGAACCCTAGAGATTTGGAAGCTAAGCTTTTTAATTTCTTAAGTCACGATGATCCAAAAATTTCACAATTTGACAAAGGTTAAAAATGGCCAAGAAACATAAATGTCCAGAATGTCCTGCAGGTGAAAAATGGGCTGTACCTTATGCAGACTTTCTAAGTTTGCTTTTGGCACTTTTTATTGCTCTTTGGGCAATTTCTAAAACAAATCCTGCTAAAGTAGAGGCTTTAAAAACCGAATTTGTTAAAATCTTTGATTATACCTCTACTCAAACAGTCAAAGAAGAGAGTAAAACCCAAGAAAAATATAAGGGTGCAGCAAAAGAAGAAAGCGATGAACTCAAATCGTTAAAACAAATGACTATGACACAGCAAGAAACTATCAAACGTCTTCAAGCAGCTCTAGATCAAAGCGATAATCAGGTTGCTCTTAACCTTCCATCTAAAGTTGAATTTGAAAGAGGTAGTGCTCAAATCGTTTCAGCTGATATACAAGATTATTTAAAACGTATGGCTGAGCTAACAACATATTTGCCACCTCAAGCAAAAATAGAAATTAGAGGCTATACAGACAATAGCGACTCTATTATAAGAAGTTATGAACTCGCCTACCAAAGAGCGGAAAATGTATTAAAATATTTTATAGAAGGTGGAGCAAATTTGAAAAATATTAGCATTAAAAGCTACGGGCTTAATAATCCTATCAATGGAAATCCACAAGCTCTAGAAAATAATAGAGTAGAAATATATTTTAAAGTCGATACGGCAGATACAAGCACTCAAAAATCAGTTCTTGAACTTATCAATAAAATAGGAACTAAAGCACCTTAAAAGTTTTAGTTTCCTTTTTTTACTTGACCAGCTAAACGACTCTTATTATTTGTATTATAAACAAATCCTAGCACCTCAGCTACAGCTTTAAACATTTCCCTAGGAATGAGATCATTAACATCACAAGCTTTATAAAGCTCCCTTGCTAAAGGAGGATTTTCATAAACTACAACATTATTTTCATAGGCTACTTGTTTTATACGAAGTGCGAGAAAATCCACTCCTTTGGCAACAACTCTAGGAGCTTGTTCTTTACTTGTATCATAACGAATAGCTACGGCATAATGAGTTGGATTTGTAATCACTACATCCGCACCTGCAACATCTTGAACCATGCGGCGACGGGCAGCTTCCATTTGAAGTCTACGAATTCTACCTTTAACCTGAGGATCTCCTTCCATTTGTTTATATTCATCTTTTATTTCTTGTTTGCTCATACGCAAACCTTTAAAATACTGAAAACGCACCAAAAAAACATCTAAAACAGCAATAATTAAAAAAGCAACTATAACAATAGCTGCTAAAACAATAGCCCTATCTCTTAGCCAAGTAAGCTGTGCAACCATAGTATAAAGCTCAACTCTTGGAAGCTCTTGCATAAATTTAAGCAAAACTATAAAAGCTATAGTAAAAACAATACCCACTTTTAAAATAATTTTTATACTTTCAACAATTTTTTTCAATGAAAAAAGGTTTTTTAAACCTTTCAAAGGATTGATTTTTCCTAAATTTGGCATAATAGGTTTGGTTGTAAAAATAAAACCAAATTGCATAATATTTCCCAAAACCCCAGCAATCATAATACTTAAAACAATAGGTGCAAGAATAATTAAAACCTCAAAAATGCTTTTAATCATAATGGCTTGAATAATACGCAAATCAAATTCAACACCAATAAAACTTTGATAGTATCTATATAAATTTACAATTCTCTCGCCCATAAAACTCATCATAAATAAAGTTATAGTTACTCCAATTATCAAAGTTACAATAGCTGCCGCATCTTGAGACTTTGGAACATTACCTTCTTTACGCGCATCTTCTATCTTTTTGGACGTGGGTTCTTCTGTTTTTTCTTGATCTTCGCCTGCCATATTTTAGCCTAAATAAAAATTTTAATATGTGTGTAAAATTATAGTAGAAAATTTATGAATTTCAATTAAAGAATAAAAATGAAGAAAAAGCCTCGTAAAGAGGCTTTATACTAAGAAATTAAAGTTTAGCTTCGTTTTTGCCAAGATATTCAGCCACGCCTTTAGGGTTAGCTTTCATACCTTCATCGCCCTTATTCCATCCTGCAGGACAAACTTCACCATGCTCATTTGTAAAAAGCATAGTATCAACCATTCTTAACATTTCATCTATATTTCTACCTAGTGGTAAATCATTAACCACAGCATGGCGAACTGTTCCATCAGCATCAAGCAAGAACGAACCACGAAGGGCAACTGCTTCTGCATAAAGTACATCAAAATTTCTAGCAATCTGCTTAGTTAAGTCAGCAACAAGCGGAAATTTAACCTGACCAATACCACCTTGATTTACCGGAGTATTTTTCCAAGCAAAATGTGAAAATTCATTATCTCCTGAAATTCCAATTACTTCAATGCCACGATTTTTAAATTCTTGATATCTTTTGTCAAAAGCTATAATTTCTGAAGGACAAACAAAAGTAAAATCTTTTGGATAAAAGAATACTACCGCTCCTTTTGGACCTATGTTTTTATAAAGATTAAAATCTTGAACAATTTCATTGTTTCCCAATACTGCTGGAGCAGTAAAATCTAAAGCTTTTTTAGTAACTATCATATTTTCTCCTAAATAATAAATTTTATTGATAACGAAATTATATCGTTTAAATCTTTATTTTTTTTTAAATATCTAAAATAATATTAAAAATTTAAGAAAGTTATAATTATTATCAAATAATGTAAATTTTTGATTATCAAAATTTACATTATTTAAGAATTTTATGCTAAAATCTTTTAAATCTTAATATTAAAAAGGAGAAAAAATGGCTGTAAAAATTACAGATATATGTATTGCTTGTGGTTCTTGTATTGATGAGTGTCCAGTGAGTGCTATCGTTGATGATGCTAACAATCCAGAAGGTGAAGATAGATATTATGTTTATGCAAACAAATGCGTTGAATGCGTAGGACATAATGATCAACCAGCTTGTGCCAGTGCTTGCCCAACAGATGGATGTATAGTTTGGAGTGCTGTAGAATCAGGACAACCAAGTCGTGATAATATTGGCGCTGATATGAGAAGTGGGGACACTCCAGTTTTTGCATAGTTTTAAAAAATTAAAAAGCTAGAGATTCCTAGCTTTTTCTTTTAATTTAACTTTCTTTAAACAAATTCAAGTATAATTTTAAGCTTTATTAAAATAAGGAGTTATTACAAAGATGGAAAAAACTTTATCTATAATTAAACCTGATGCTGTTAAAAAAGGTGTTATAGGAAAAATTTTAGATCGTTTTGAAAGCAATGGATTAAGAATCGCTGCAATGAAAAAAGTTCAACTTAGTAAAGAACAAACTGAAAATTTTTATGCTGTTCATAAAGAAAGACCTTTTTTTAAAGACTTGGTTGAATTTATGATTAGCGGTCCTGTTGTTGTTTCTGTACTAGAAGGAGAAGGTGCTGTATTAAAAAATAGAGATTTAATGGGAGCGACAAATCCTAAAGAAGCTAAAGCAGGAACAATTAGAGCCGATTTTGCTGAGAGTATTGATGCTAATGCTGTTCATGGAAGTGACAGCTTGGAAAATGCAAAAATAGAAATTGATTTTTTCTTTAAACCAAATGAAATTTGCTAAATGAAAATCCCTTTTTCTAAGATTAATACAAAGGAATATCCTTTTAAACTTAATCTTGAAAATATGATTTTTGAGGGAAATTTAGTAAAAATAAATCCTAAGCTTGTTAAAATAAATGCTATTATGCAAGGTTTTATCTATAGACCTTGTGATAGTTGTGGAACTGAGTTAGAACTTGAAATTAAAGAAAATTTAGAACTTTTTGCAAGTGATGGTATTTTTAAAGATGAAGCAAACGAATTGAGCAATACTATAGAATTTTTCGATGGACATATTGATTTAATAGAAGTTGCTATTAGCGAGCTTGAAGCTTATTTGAGTGATTATTTTTATTGCATAAATTGCAATAATTAATTAAATTTTATAAAGGAGAAAAAATGGCAGTACCAAAGAGAAGAGTGAGCAAAACTCGTGCAGCTAAACGCAGAACTCACTATAAAGTTAGTCTTCCTATGCCTATAAAAGACAAAGATGGAAGCTACAAAATGCCTCACCGTGCGAATCCAACAACTAAGGAATATTAAAATCAATGATTAACATTGCCATTGATGCAATGGGTGGTGATTTTGGAGAAAAACCCATTATAGAAGGCGTTTTAAAGGCACTAGAAGCAAAACCTTTTAACGCTATCTTAGTGGGAAATTCTAAAATTCTAAAACCTTTAATACCAAAAAAATTAGAACAATATATACAATACGAAGAAGCTAGTGAAATTTTTTCGATGAATGGAAATGCCACAGATGCTTTAAAAAATAAAGAAACAACCATATACAAAGCTATTAATTTATTAAAAGAAAAAAAAGTAGATGCTGTAGTTTCAGCGGGTCATAGTGGAGCAAGTATGTCTTTGGCTACCTTAAGGCTTGGAAGACTTAAAGGTATTTCAAGACCTGCTATTGCCACTTTAATGCCAAATATCGTTAACAGAACTTTACTTTTGGATGTTGGAGCTAATACAGATTGTAAAGCTGAAAATTTATTTCAATTTGCCATAATGGGTGAAGTTTATGCTAGAGAAATTATGCAAATTCAAAAACCACGCCTTGCTTTACTTTCTAATGGTGAAGAAGAATGCAAAGGCAATGAACTTACCAAAGAAAGTCATCAGCTTATGAAAAAAATTCCAAATTTTATAGGTAATGCTGAAGGTAGAGATATTTTCAATGGTGAAATAGATGTTTTAGTCTGCGATGGTTTTGATGGAAACGTTATCTTAAAGGCTTGTGAAGGTGTAGCAACAGCTATTTTTCAGCTTCTAAAAAACGAAGTAAAGCAATCTTTTATTTCTAAAATAGGTGCTTTACTTATGAAGTCATCTTTTAAAAAATTAAAAAAACACACAGATTGGCAAGAATATGGCGGAGCACCCCTTCTTGGAGTTAATGGCTGCGTGATCATAAGTCATGGAAAAAGTGATTCTAGAGCTATTAAAAATGCAATTTTTCAAGCTATAAATTTTAGCCAATCTCATATCAATGAACTTATAGAAAATGAACTTGGGAAATACAATGCTTAAAGCCGGTCTTAAAAGTATAGCTTCTTATATTCCAGAAAAAATTTTAAGCAATGCTGATCTTGAAAAAATAGTAGATACCACCGATGAATGGATCACTAGACGCACAGGTATTAAAGAAAGACGCATTGCTAGTGAAAATGAAAATTCTAGCGATTTGGGCACAAAAGCTGCATTAAAAGCCATAGAAAGAGCAAATTTAAAACCTGAAGATATTGATGCGATTCTTGTAGCCACTTTAAGTCCTGATTATTTTACTATGCCTTCAACGGCTTGTAAAATTGCTTCAAATTTAGGACTTGTAAATATTAGTGCTTTTGATATTTCAGCAGCTTGTTCTGGTTTTATCTATTTGCTTGAACAAGCTAAAGCCTTAGTAGAAAGTGGTTTGAAAAAAAATGTTTTAATCGTAGGAGCTGAAAAAACAAGTTCAATTATGGATTACAATGACAGAAGCATTTGCATACTCTTTGGAGACGGTGCGGGTGCTGGAGTTGTAAGTTTGGACAATGAAAATCATATCCTTGATGTACATACTGCAAGCAATGGTAATTATGGAGATCTTTTAATGACTCAAAGATCGCAAAAATCAAGTCTATGTCAAACACTTTCTATGCAAATGAAAGGCAATGAAGTTTTTAAAATAGCAGTAAACACGCTTAGCAATGATGTTGTAGAAATTTTAGCTAAAAATAACATTTTAGCACAAGAAATTGATCTTTTTATTCCTCATCAAGCTAATCTACGCATCATTAAAGCCGTCCAAGAAAAACTCAATCTAAGCGATGAAAAATGTGTGATTACCGTACAAAAATATGGCAATACTTCAGCTGCTTCTATACCTATGGCAATGAATGATGCCTATGAAGAAGGACGACTTAAAAAAGGAAATCTGATCTTACTAGATGCTTTTGGCGGTGGTTTTACTTGGGGATCTGCGCTTTTAAAATTTGGAGGAGAGAATTTTTAATTCTCTCTTAGCTTTCCAAAAGCTTGAATTTCTACCAAATAACCCTCTGCTAAAGCACTTCCTACACAAGCTCTAACAGGTTTAGGATAATTTTTAATCCAAGCATCATAAGTTTCATTCATTGCATCAAAATCTTGCATATTAGCTAACCAGATTTGAATTTGAATCAAATCTCCTTTGCTTGCGCCTATTTTTTCAAACAAAGCATCAAGTTCTGCAAGTGCTTCTTTGGTTTGTTTTTTAATATCTCCGCTAGGTTCAAAAGCCACTTGTCCTGCAGTCTTAAAATATTTATCAAAAACAATAATTTGCGACATTCTATCGCACTCATCAAAACGCTTTATCATACATATTTTCCTTGAAATTCTTTCATAAATTCACACAAGGTTTTTACCTGATCCAAATTAAGCGCATTATAAATACTTGCACGAATTCCTCCTAAAATTCTATGTCCTTTAAGTCCTATCATTCCAGCTTCTTCGGCTTCCTTTACAAAAAGAGGCTCTAAATCTTTATTTTTAGCAATATTAAAACTCACATTCATTAAAGATCTGTCCTTTTTATCTGCATGTCCTTTATAAAATCCATTACTTAAATCAATACACTCATAAAGCATAGCAGCTTTTTGAGAATTTTTCTCATGTACTTTATCAAGTCCGCCTTGATTTAAAAGCCAATCCATTTCAAGATTAAACATATAAATGGCAAAGGTTGGAGGCGTATTAAACAAGGACTGATTCTCAGCATGAGTCAAATAATTTAACATACTAGGAATTTGTTTATTTTTAGATCTTTCTAACATATCTTTACGGATAAAAATACAACTTAAACCCGAAATTCCAGCATTTTTTTGCACTCCGCCATAAAAAAGAGCAATATTTGAAAAATCTACTTTTCTAGAAAAAAAATCACTCGATGCATCCACAATCAAAGGAGTTTTAGTTTTAGGATAATTTTGATATTGAGTGCCGTAAATAGTATTGTTAGAACAAATATAAGCATAATCAGCATTATCTCTAAATTCCACTCTAGGAATATGATTAAAATTACTTTCCTCGCTACTTGCTACGGTTTTAACATTGACACCTAAAATTTGTGCTTCTTTAATTGCTTTTTTTGTCCAAACTCCTGTATTTGCATATTCACAAACCCCATTTAAAGCCAAATTCATAGGAATCATAGCAAATTGTAAACTTGCTCCACCTTGTAAAAATAATACTCCATAATCATCATTTAACCCGTAAAGTTTTTTAGCTTTCTCTTGTGCTCCAAAATGCACTTCTTCAAATACTTTTGTGCGGTGAGAAATTTCCATTATAGAATAACCCCTACCCTGATAATCACAGAGTTCTTTTTGAGCTTGCTCTAAAATTTCTAAAGGTAAAGTCGATGGCCCTGCACTGAAATTGATTTTTCTCATAATCTATCCTTATAAAATTTTTGCTTCTTTTTGAGAAGTTTGAGAACTTAAAATAACGATATCATCACTCTTAAGATCTTCTAAATTTGCTATTTTACCATTTTTTCTGATACAAATAAACTTTTTGCTTTTATTAAAAAAATTCTCATGTTGCAAATAAGCATTTTGCAATTTATCTAATTTTAATTCATTATAACGCATTTGATTTGCCAATAGATGATTTAATTGCTTTTCTATATTATGGCTTTGTTTTATTTTTTCATCTATTATTTTTGGCAAAGAATTAAATTTGAAAAATTTGCTTAAATTTAAAAGCAAATTTTCATAATTTTGTATTTTATAATTCCAAAGTTGCATTAATTTTTCTTCCATTAAATCCAAACTTTGCTCTATATCCAACTTAGAATAAAACAAAGTATCTATAGCAGCTGAAGGCGTTGGAGCTCTAAAATCTGCAACAAAATCACTAATAACATAATCAATCTCATGTCCTATGGCTGAAATAATAGGAGTTTTTGCTTTAAAAATCTCTCTTGCTAAATTTTCATCATTAAAACAAAAAAGATCTTCTCTGCTTCCTCCACCACGTGCTATAATAAGAACATCTAAATCCATATCATCGGCTTTTTTTAAAGCTTGTATAAGAGAAAAAGGAGCATTATTTCCTTGAGTTAAAGCATCAAAAATATAAATTTTTGCCAAAAAATATTCTTTTTGGTGAATAAGTTTTAACATATCTTGCAAAGCAGCAGAAGTTTTTGAAGTGATAATGCCTACTTTTTTAGGAAATTTTGGCAAAGATTTTTTAAAGCGTGGATCAAAAAGTCCTTCTTTTTGCAAACGCTCTTTTAAAGCCAAAAACTGTGCTTCCAAATCCCCAAAACCTGCTTTTTTCATACTAGTAGCGATAAATTGATAACGACCACTTTCAGGATATAAACTTACACTTCCACAAAGCTCTAAAAAATTCCCCACAGCTGGTTTAAATCCGACTTTTAAATTAGCTCCTTTAAACATAGCACAAGCAATGCTTGATCTTTCATCTTTTAAATCAAAATACCAATGTCCTGAACCATGCAAAGTAATTTTTGAAATTTCTCCACTTAAAACTATATCATCAAAATGTGTTTCTAATAAAGCCTTTGCTTTAAGATTTAATTCTGTTGGTGTCATAGTTTTTTTGCTATAAACATTGAACTCACGCCAAAGCTAAAACTTTTATAATCAAGTATTTCAAAACCAGCATTTTTAAGTTCTAAGATGAACTCTTCCTTACTTAAAAATCCTTCAATAGAGTTTGGCAAATACTCATAAGCACTTTTATTTTTACTGATTATCCCACCTATACTTGGTAAAATATTTTTAAGATAAAAATCTCTACAAGCTGCTATAAATCCACCCTTTTCTCTTTTTGTAAATTCCAAAACTACCAAAATACCATCTTTTTGAAGTACTCTAGCAAATTCACTTAAGGCTTTTTGTCTTTCTACAACATTGCGAATGCCATAACTAATGCTTAAAATATCTAAACTTTGACTTTCTAAAGGTAAATTTTGCGCCCCTGCTTCTATAAATTCGACATTTGGAAATTTTTCTTTTGCAACATTTAGCATGCCACTACTTGGATCAATACCTTTAATATTTAGAATATTTTTTTCCATTTTTAAAGCACTCTCTTGCCAAATCTCTATCATATCCCCTGTGCCACAGGCAATATCAGCGATTTTTAAATCTTTTTTTAAATACAAACTCATCACTCTTTGACAAGCTTTTTTGCGCCACGCTACATCAGCTCCAAAGCTTAAAATTCTATTCGCCTTATCATAAGTAGGTGCAATTTGATTAAACATTTCTATAATTTTTTCTTGTTTTTGCATTTTTATCCTTTGTAAATTTTCAAATTTTTACTTGATTTTTTAAGCAATTTACAAAATTTATTTTTATTATTGATTATTTTGGAAAAAATATTTTTATCCCTATCTTTGCAATATTTTTCATAAAGTTTGTTTAAATTTTTTATCTCTAAAAAACGATAAAAATATTCTAAAAATATTGCCAATTCAAAAAAACTATTTTCAAAAAGCTCTAAATCAAAATTTTTTAGTATATTTTTTCTAAATAAAATAATTTTTTTTCTAAGTTCTAACGCAACAAGTTGTTTAAAAAACCTATCTTTGCAATCACCTTCATAAAAAGAATTTTCCTTTATGAAAAAATCAAAATCATTAAACAAATCTTGGATTTTTTCATCGCTTAAAAATAGTAATAAATCTTGATTTGAATTTTCACTTGCTAAAATATCTTGAGTTTTTTTCGTTATATCTTTAAACTTTAAAGCCAAAATATTACTCAAATTTTTATCTAAAATAGTATTCATACTTGATAAAACTATATACAAGCTTCTTGAATAAAATAAAAATTCACATAAACTTTGCTTATCTTTTCTCTCTAAAGATAAAGTCCAATAAAATTTTAATTTTTTAAATAAATAAAATAAAAAAATTCTAAATCCATCATAAGCATTAATATAATTTGGAAAATCCAAGCTAAAATTCTGATTTTTTTCTATAATTTTAAAACATTTCTCTATATCAAAATTTTGATATTCAAAACCATATAAAACGATATGTTTAGAATTTAAATCATGATGTAATTCTTTTTGAATTTTAAAATCTTTAGGAATTTTAAATTCATTGGAACTATCCAAAGTTGGAAAAAATATTTTTAAAATACAAATTTTAGGCTCTTCATAAATATCAATATAACTTTTTAAAGAGCAAAATTTAAATTCGAAGCGTTCTTTTTTAATACTCTTTCCTATAATCTTTTTTCGAGCTTTTTCAAATTTTTTTTTAGAAATTTTCTCTTCTTGATTCTGTTCTAAAATTGAATTATTAAATTTTGTAATTTTATAAAATTCATTGCAAAAACTTTGAAATTTAACACTATGATTTGAAGTTATTTGAGTATAAAAAGTTTCAAATTTAGAATTTCGAAAAGGTATATTATCTTTTTTTAAATTCTCTAAAAGAGTGCAATCAGATAGTAAAAAGTTTTTTTGAATTTCATAAATCATTAAAATAACCCTTAAAATATATGGGTTATTTTAACCTTATTTTGCTTAATGACACTTTTTGCAACTATCAACATAAGCACAAACAGACAGATGATTGACGAGATTGCCTATCTTTTTTTCTAAATGCTCTTGATATTCATAAAGCTTAGCATCTTTAAAACTTAAATCCTCTATACCACCACATTTGGTGCAAACAACATGAATATGTTCTTCTTCATAGATATCGTAACAAGTTTTTTGATTTAAAACATTGATTTCAACAACTAAACCTTGTTCTTGTAAAGTATTAAGATTTTTATAAACCGTCGCTAAAGAGATTGAAGGGTATTCTTTTTTAATTTCTGTATATAATTCATCAATATTAGGATGCTCATGTCTTTTTAAAATTTTTAAAACACATAGTCTTTGCGGAGTAGCTTTTAACTCATGTTTTTTAAGCATTTGTAGTAATTCCATTTTATTTATTCCTTACTTTTTTAAGTAAAAATAATAATAAAATTTTTATTAAAAGAAGTTTATATTAAATAATATTTTTTATTATTTAATGATAAAATTTTAAAACTTTCGTCAACAAGCTATTGACATCTTTTTCTAGATTTTTTTCCACCTCACTTGTTTTTCCATGTTCAATAAATTTGTCTTCATATTCAAAGCTAACAACTTTTACATGCAAATCATATTTTTGTAAAAAATTATTAATTAAACTTTCTATACCGCCAATTTTAACATTTTCACTAAAAATAAACCAAATTTTACTTTTTTTAGCAAGCTCACACAAAAGCTCTTCATCTAAAGGTTTAGCAAAAATTAAATCAATCAAATTAGCATTATTATTCATTTCTTGCAAGGCTCTTAAGACTTGCCACGCTTTTGCCACACCTTGTCCATAACCTAAAAAAGCAATTTCACTACTATTTTTTACAAGCCATTGCGCCTTACCAAGTTTTATCTCACAAGGATTAAATTCTTTATCCAAAATAAAACTCCCTCTAGGATAACGAAAAGCAATAGGTCCTTGATGTAAATAAGCATACTCCATTATATTTTGCATCATTTGTTCATCTCTTGGGGCTAAAAGAGTGAAATTTGGCAAAGGAGCTAAAAAACTAAGATCAAAAACACCTTGATGCGTCTCCCCATCTTCGCCTACTATCCCTGCCCTATCCATAGCAAAAACCACATTTAAATTCATAATCGCACAATCATGGATCACTTGATCATAAGCACGCTGCAAAAAAGTGCTATATATTGCAATAAAAGGTTTAAATCCTTCTTTTGCCATAGCGGCCATAGAAGTTACTGCATGCTGTTCTGCAATAGCCACATCCCAAAAACGATTTGGATATTTTTCTATAAGCTTATCAAGACCTGTTCCACTTGGCATAGCCGCCGTAACCCCAACAATATTTTCATATTTTGAGGCTAAATCAAGCAAATTCTTAGAAAAAATTTCAGTAGCAGATTTTTTAGTATCACTTTTTTTAACACTCTCTCCACTATCTATATCAAAAGCTCCCACCCCGTGCCATTTAGCATGTTTTCCTTCAGCTAAAGCATAGCCTTTACCTTTTATAGTTTGAGCATGTATCACACAAGGCTTTTGCATAGCTTTTGCTTGTTTTAATGCAGAAATAATTTCACCTAAATTATGTCCATCAATAGGCCCTATATATTCAAGCCCTAATTCTTCAAACAAAAGCCCAGGAGTAATAAGTTTAAAACTCTCTTCAAAACGCTTAGCCATATAAGTAGCACTATCAGGCAATATATCCAACATTTTAGCAATACGCTTTTTAAAACTTTGATAAAACTGCGTTGCCATAGCCTGAGAAAGATACTTTGAAATTGCTCCAATTGGTTTTGAAATACTCATTTCATTATCATTTAAAAGTATTACGCAAGGAAATTTAGAATCACCCAATTCATTTAAAGCCTCATAGGCCATACCCGCACTTAAAGCACCATCTCCAATCAAAGCAACAGGAATACGCTTTTCACCTTTTAAAGCAATGGCCTTACAAGCACCTACTGCCAAAGAAATAGAGGTGCTAGAATGCCCTGCTACAAAATAATCTCCCTCGCTAGGTTTTGTATAACCACTTAAACCATTGATTTGTCTTAAAGTATCAAATATTTCTTCTTTTCCGCTTAAAAGCTTGTGTGTATAAGACTGATGCGACACATCAAAAATAAAAGGATCTTTTTTTGCATCAAAAACCAAATGCATTGCTATACTAAGTTCTACAGCACCCAAATTTGAACTTAAATGCCCACCATTTTTACTCACAACTTGTATGATTTTTTCACGCATAGATGCTGCTAAATTTTCTAATTCTTTTAAACTTAGCTTTTCTAACTCTTCTTGAGTATGGACAAATTTTTTACTCATTATTCACCATTTTTTTAATTTTAGCTAGACGAGAGTTAAGATTGGATTCTATATTACCTGCGTCACTTATAATAACAACACTTCCTTTGCTAATTGCATCATCAAGACTTATTTTAATATGGGCATTCTGATCAAATTGCTCTTTTAAATACTCATAATCCTCTGCATTAACCTTAAGCTCAATTGCACTAGCGCCCTTAAGCTCGCCGATTAAATCTTTGGCCAAAGCATAAGCTATCTTACTTGAATTTAGTTCAAGTTCTTTTAAGATTACTTCTTTAGCGATATCTATAGCAGTATCTGCTAATTCTTTCTCATTTTTTTCTATGAAATTTTCAAGATTTTCGCAAGCATTATCGAGTTTGGCTATACTTTTTAAATACTTATCTTTAAAATCACTCAATTCCTTTTGAAATTCTTCTTTTGCTTTCTCATAACCTTCTTTGGCAAATTTTTCTTTAGCATTTTCAAGTTCTGAATTTAAGCGGTTATTAAATTCATTCTCTTGGCTTTCTATTTGCATTTGAAGTTTAATAATATTGCTTGACATTTCATCTGTTTTTTTAAGCAAATCTTCAACAAAGCTTGGTTGAAATGTTGGAATTTGAGTTTCCATAACAGCTTGCATAGGGGTAATAGCTTGATTTTCTTCAACTGGTTTTTCGTCATTTAAAGATATATTAGCATTTTCTTCATCTGGAGTTTGAGTATGTTTTTTTTCACCTGTATGATTATCAAATTCTGAAATAACTTTAAAACGATATCCTTCAACAACATGCTGATCAGAAGCCCCACCAGAAATTACATTGCTACGATTAACCATCTCTCACCTACTCTATCATTTCATCCGCATCGCCTGTTTGAACAAGACCTTGTTCTGCAAGTTTTTGCACCACTTCAACAACCTTTCTTTGTGCATCTTCAACATCTTTAACACGCACAGCACCCAAAAAACCCATTTCTTCAAGAAAAGCTTCGCTTGCACGCGTAGACATATTGGCTAAGAATTTTTGCTTTAACTCTTCACTTGCACCTTTTAAACCTATCATTAAATCACGCTTATCAGCTACTTTTAAAATTTCTCTTATAGCTTGAGTGCTAAGTTTTTGTATATCATCGAAAGTAAACATAAGCTCTTTAATAGTCTCTGCTAAGCGTTCATCACTTTGTTCAATATAAGTAATGGTTGATTTGCTTGCTTTTTGACCCAAACGATTAAGCACTTCTGCTACCGCTCTTGGGCCGCCCACTTCAACCTTATAAGAGGTAAGACTTTCAAGCTTGCTTTCTAACACTGCAGAAACTCTTTTAATAATACTTGGAGAAATATCGCCAAGATTTGCCATTCTTATAACCACCTCAGCCCTTAATTCATCACTAAAATACTCTAAAGTTTCTGCCGCATGAATAGAATCCATGTGTGCCAAAATAAGAGCGATGGTTTGTGGGTGCTCTTTGGTAATAAAGTCTGCAAGTTGCTGTGGTTTAATTTGCGCCAAATAAGCAAAATTTTGATTATTCTCCATACTTTTAGTAAGTTTTTCAAGAATTTTATTTGCAATCTCTGGCCCAAAAGTACGAAAAAGTATTTCTTTAGCATATTCCAAACCACCACTTTTAATATATTGATTTGATTGAAGCAGAGTGTAAAATTCTTCTAAAACCGCAGTAGCTACGGATCTATCAACATTTTTAGCCATAGCAATATAACGTGAAATTTCTGTAATTACATCAATTTCCATATGTGAAAACACAGAAGTTGTTGCATCTTCGCCAAGTTGTATAAGAAATATCGCTACCTTCTCAGGCATCGATAAATCATCATAGACCATTTTTTGTTCTTCACTTAGCTTTATCATCACATATCCTTTTCGCCAAATTCACTATCATTTTGAATTAAGTTTTGTAAAAGTGCTGCAATTTCCTCGCCTTTATCACTTACTAAACCACGCAATTTTTCAAGTAAAACCTCATATTGAATAGAATCTTCATTAAAATTATCCCCAAAACCAAGTTGTTCTTCAACTTTTTTCCTTGCTGCATTAAATTTTTCCAAAGCATCTTCAGCATCATCTAAAACAGCATTTGGACCTTGCTGCATTTCTTCTTGCGCTGCGACATCTTCAAGCATTTTTTGAGTAAATGGAGCAATGACTTTTTTGTAAAAAATAAAAAGTAAAATCGCTGCAATAAAATACTTAACTGGTGGAATAAATGGCTCAACAAAACGATTGTAAAAAGTTTTAACTTTACTCTCAACTCTAATCGACTCACGATGAAATGGTAAATTTTGCACTACAACACTATCACCTCTAGTAGCGCTAAAATTAATAGTATTTTTAACTATACTCTCAACACTTGCAAGCTCTTCTTTAGTCAATGGAACATATTCGCTTTTCACATCCCCATTTTCATCAACCACATCTTGATATTTTCCATCTATAGTGACAGCTGCTGAAGTGCGTAAAACTGTTGCAAATTGTTTTTTGGTATTTGTAATAGTTTTAGAAAGTTCATTGTTTGTAGTAACTTGATTTTTTTTATAAGTGTCAATTTGACCCTTATTGTCAAGTCCTTCAACAGGACCTATATTAGAAACAGCACCTGGAACACCCTGAATTTCTGGATCTTTTCTACCTGTTCTTTCCTCGTTTAAAGTTTGCTCACTACGCACTATAGGATTTGGATCATAAATTTCACTTTGAGATTCTTGCTTGGAAAAATCAAAATCTATATTTACACTCACTTTTACTTTATCCATGCCACCTGCAAAAGGAGCTAAATTTTCTATAATCTTATCTTCTAAAGCTTTTTCTTGATCACTTTTAAATTTAATTTGCGCACGAACCAAGTCATCTTCATATGCTTCTTGCTCATCTAAAGGCACACCACTTTGATCACTAATCTTAACATTTTCTTTAGTAAGTTTTGGAACTGCCGCTGAAACAATATTTTTTATACCATCAATTTGTTTTCTAGTAAGCTTTAAGCCTTCGCGAACATTAACAACAACTGAAGCTGTAGGCGGAATTTGCCTTTCGGTAAAAACACTATCTTTAGGAAATGCTATGTGTACAACAGCACTACGAATAGGTTCTAAAGTCTCAATAGTTCTTGCAAGTTCACCTTCTATGGCTCTTTGGTATTTTACCTTTTGCTCTTCATTTGTAGCTCCAAAAGCTTGAGTATCAAAAGCTTCAAAACCCACGCGACTATCTTTTATAAGACCTTCGCTTGCAATAAACATTCTTTGACGATAAACCTGATCTTGTGGAACTAAAATTTTATTTTCACTTTCTAATTTATAGGGAATATTATTTTGTTCAAGTTTAGCTACAATTGCAGCAGAAGAACTTGGGCTTACATTTTCAACTAAAACTGCATATCCATTATTTGCATTACTACCACTTCCACGAAATAAAGCTAAAAAAACCAAAAACCCAACCACAACTATAATAGATGCAGCAATCACTATACGCTGCTTGCGAGTTAAATTTTGATAAAGTTGCCCAATTTGATGAAGCATATTTTTAAAATCCATTAATTCTCATCCCTTAGTTTAGCGAATTTTACATATTTTTATTTGATTTATCTATCTTAAAATCTTATCAAATTCTGTAAAAAATTTTTCATTTTCATAAGATGTTCCTATAGTAATGCGTATAGCATTTAAACCATAGCTTTTTAAATTTCTTATTATTATACCCTTTTTAAGCAATTTTTCAGACAAATCTGTACTATTTTTTTCATCAAAAAAATAAGTGATGAAATTTGTATAACTATCGATAATTTTGATATTATGTTTTTTGGCAAATTCTTTATAAAGCTCCATTTGAGAAAAATTATTCTCTAAAGTTTTTTCAGTAAATTCATCATCATTTATTGCTGCAACTGCTGCTTTTAAAGCAAGATTGCTCACATTAAAAGGAGCACGAAGCTTGTAAAATGCACTAATAATATTAGCATTAGCTATGCCATAACCAATGCGTAAGCCTCCTAATCCATAAAGTTTAGAAAAAGTTCCCAAATAAAGTACATTGTCAAATTCTTTAATCAATTCACAAGGTTCTAAATGTTTTTTGCTATCTTTAAAACTTGCAAATTCATTATAAGCTGCATCAATCACAACTAAACAATCCTCATCCACACCTTTAATAAACTCGGTCGCCTCACTTGCATCCAAACACTCGCCTAAAGGATTGTTTGGTAAGCATAAAAAAATAAGTTTAATTTCATCTTTGTGCGTTTCATAAAGTTTTTTAAACTCATCTAAATTATGAGTAATACTTTGAGTTTTATAACACTTTGCACCACATTGTTTGGCATAAATTTCATACATAGCAAAGGTAACTCCAGCTTGCAAAAAAGCATTTTTAGAATTTAACTTAGAATGTATAGCAAATTCAATCACTTGATCACTGCCTGCACCGATAATGATATTTTCATTTTGAACTTTGTATTTTTGAGCCAATGTGCTTTTAAGTTCTATCATACTATCATCAGGGTAAAGATGAGCTTTGTTTGCATTTTGTCTTAAGCATTCTATGGCTTTTGGTGGCGTACCAAAAGGATTTTCATTACTTGCTAATTTTATCACTTCTTTAACGCCATATTCTTTGGCAATAACTTCTATATCTTTTCCGGGTTCATAATTGCTTAAATGATTTAAAAATTCATTAAATTTCATCTTTTTCTCCTGATAAATAAGATCCAAGCCAAACAATCTCTTGTATATCTTTTAAAGCTTTTTTTACATTTTCATCATCAATATGTCCTTCAAAATCTATATAAAAACTGTGTAAAAATTCTTTTGATTTTACAGGACGAGATTCAAGCTTGGTAAGATTGATATTTTCTTTTTTAAACTGCTCTAATAAAAAGCTAAGCCCACCAGGTTTATGTGCTGTGTGTGCTAAAATAGAAGTTTTACAATTTGGCATTTTAGGATTTTTAATATCACTTAAAATTAAAAATCTTGTTTTATTAGCTGCATTATCTTCTATTTTATCAAAAAGCACAGGCACATTATAAAGCTTAGCAGCTATTTTAGAACAAATTGCTGCTGCATATTTATCTTGAGAAGCCAAATAAGCCGCATTAGCCGTAGATTTTGAAGGAACAAATTCTATAGCACTAAGTTCATGACTTTCTAAAAATTTACGACATTGATTATAGCCTTGCGGATGCGAATAAATGCGTTTGATTTCTTTTAAATTTTCATTAATCCCCACAAAAGAATGATGAATATCCATATAAATTTCGCCAAAAATTTTAAGCTCATTATACTTACCTAGACAATCTAAAGTAATACCTACTGCACCTTCAGTATTATTTTCTATAGGTACAACACCGTATTTTGCTTCTTTGTTGCTTAACTCTTTAAAAACATCTTCGATATTAGCCAAGGCTATATAACGACTCATCGCACCAAAACGACTTCTTGCTGCTTGATGAGTATAAGTTCCCTCAGGCCCTAAATAAGCTATAGTTTGAGGCATTTCTAAATTTCTTGAAACTGCAAAAATTTCTTGATAAATTGCCTCTATGGCATTTTGATCTAAAAGTCCTAAATTTGCATTTTTTAAACGATTGATAATGGCTCTTTCACGCTCAGGACGATAAATAGCTCCCCCACTGCTTTGTTTAAGCTCGCCTATACTTTTAACATAAGTCATTCTTTCATTTAAAAGTTCTAAAATTTTATCATCAACCGCATCGATTTTATTTCTAAATTCTTCTAAATTTGGCATTTTAGCTCCTTTAAAAACTCAAAAACACTAGGATAAACTCCATCAAGCAAATCCGTATCAAGCCCTTTTGTGTCGCTTATCTTTCCGCTTAAAACCAGCAAGGTTTTCATGCCAAGTTCTTTTGCCTTAAGCAAGTCTCCTCTAAAATCATCACTAATGATTTTAATATCTTCAAAATCGATTTTTGAATTTTGTTTTCTTATCAAATTTAAAGCTTCTTTATAAAAAGCAATGCTAGGCTTACCCACAACCTCGTATTCAAAATCAATAGCATTTTTAAGCATAGCCATAATGCTACCTACACCAGGATAAGGCCTACCATCTTTTTTATAAATGCTAGTTTCGTGCATAGCTATAAACCTAACTTCTCTTCTAGCCAATTCTATCATACTAGCAAAATCTACAAATTTAAAATCATCATAACTAGCTACAAGCACAGCACTAGGATTTACAAAATCAAGTTCAAAACCAAGATTTTCAAGACTTTTTACAAACTCATCTGCACCAAAAGCCGCAACTTTACAAGGTTTTAAAAGGTGTTTTAAAACGCTAAAAGGATCAATATAAGCATTTTCTTTTATAGCCAATCCTTTTTGCTGTAATTTTTCTAAAAAATCAAGTTTTTTTGTATTGTTAGTAATGATAAGATAAGGAAGATTTTTTGCATTTAAAAAATCGATCAATTCTTTAGCACCATGGATTAAACTCTTATCATGATCAGAAATTAAAGTCCCTTGAACATCTAAAAAAAACATTTTAAGCCTTTAAAAATTTCTCTTCTAAAACGATTTGATCTTCAAAATTTTCTCTTTGACGAATCAATCTTACCTGTCCTTCTTCAAGGGCTAATTCGCAAACTTTATTACGAGTGTTGTAATTACTGCTCATGCTAAAACCATAAGCTCCAGTATTTTTAATAACCATTATATCGCCACTTTGAGTGCTAGGTAAAGACCTTGCTTTAGCAAAAAAGTCTCCACTCTCACAAATTCCACCTACAACATCACATAAACTCTCTTGGGCTTGATTATAAGGTAAGATTATTTCATGATAAGCCTCGTATAAACTTGGGCGTATAAGATCATTCATCGCTCCATCTACTACAACAAAACGCTTGGTTTTATTTTGTTTTTCATAAAGTACTGAACAAACAAATTCTCCACTTTTAGCAACTAAATACCTTCCAGGCTCCATTCCTATGGTTAAATCAAGCCCATGAAGTTGTGCTAATATACCTTGTGCATAATTATAAAGATCAGGTTCACACTCATCTTTTTCATAAGCTACACCCAAACCACCGCCTATATCAAAAAATTTAAGGTCGATTTGCAAGGCTTTTAACTCTCTTACAAGTTTTGCAACAATGCCTGCTGCTTCATGAATGGGAGAAATATCTAAAAGTTGCGAACCTATATGAAAATGCACTCCAACGGGCTCTAAAAAAGATGAATTTTTTGCATAAAGATACATTTTTCTTGCTATATCAATTTCAACACCAAATTTATTTTCATTTAATCCTGTAGAAATATAAGGATGAGTTTTTGCATCAACATTTGGATTAACACGAATACTGATTCTTGCCTTTAGATTAAGTTCTTTAGCCACACTTTCTAAAAGCATCATTTCAGCTTCGCTTTCAAGGTTAATATATAAAATATCATATTCTAAAGCTTGTCTTAACTCTTCTTTGGTTTTTCCTACTCCACTAAAAATAATCTTATAAGCTTTTGCTCCTGCTTTTAAGGCACGCTTTACCTCGCCTATACTCACACAATCAAATCCACTATCTAAATTTGCAAGCATTTGCAACAAACTTAAATTTGAATTGGCTTTTACAGCGTAAAAAATTTGAGATTTTCTAGCCTTAAAAGCCTCTTTGAGATTTAAAAAACGCTCTTTTATAAAATCAAAATTGTAAATATAAAAAGGGGTATTAAATTCTTGTTTTAATTGTTTATAATCCATATTTAACCTTTAATTTTTATAATTTTACTACACAAAGCTTAATTTATCGATGCTTATAATACATATAAGCACTTAAACAACCCAAAATTATAATAGGCACTACAATGCCAATTTCACTTGCAATCACACTATTTTCGCTTAATCTAGTAAGCAAAAACAAGACTCCCCAAATCATCAAAGTCGCTACAAAAGCTACAAAAGTTACAATAGCAAGATTAAAAAATCTTGCTATTACAGGAAAAAAATAATACATAATAAGCATTAAAAATGGTGCAAAAAAAGGAGTAAAAACAAATTTATAAAGATTGATTTTAAGAGTATCTGTATTGACATTTTGCGCCTTAAAAAGCTCAAAACTTTCAAGTGCATCAGATATTGAATAATCACTATTACTAGCAACCCCTTCTATAATCTTTGGTTTAAAACCCTCAAGTGATTTAAGCTCGGAGAAATCTTGTATCTTTAAACCATCATTAGCAAGTTCATAATTTTTAGGTAATAATGTAATATTACCATCTCGCAAAATCCAGCTTTCACCTTCAAAATGGGCATTTTTAGCACTTACAAAAGAGCTTAAATTTAAATCATTGATATTAAAAATTTTTATATTTTGAGCACTATTTTGTCCATTGTTTATCTTTGAAATATAAACAAAATTATTGTTAAATTTCAAAAACACTTCTCCACTTTGATTCATAATAGTGCCATTTTTTAAAATATTTCTCTTATAATCATTTGCATAAGCAAAAGAAGTAAAATTCAATCCTATATAAATACAACAAAAAAATAAAGCCCATAAAAAAGGAAATAAAATAACATAATTTCTGCTCAGTCCTAACGCATAAAGACTTACAAATTCATTTGCTCTGATTATAGAAATCAAAGAAACTACCAAAGCAAAAATCAAAGAAATGGGTAATACATAAGGCACTGCCGAGAAAGATAAAAACATAACATAAAGCAAATCAAGATTTGCGGCTTTTGGTAGATCTTTAAAATTTAAGAGCAAATCAATACCGCAATAAAAACCAAGTAAAGAAAAAAATATAATAAAAAAATTTTTTAAATAAATCCCTGAAATAAAACGAAAAAATATCCACATCTTAAGCCTTTAGGCTGTATTTGGATGATATAGCAGACAAATCATCATTTTCAATAAGCTCAAGCAAAGCTTTTTTTGTATGCTCTAAAACTTTGCTTAAAGTTATTTCTTCTTCGGCTTTAAACTTGCCCAAAACATGGGAAATCACATTTTCACCCTTTCCCACTCCTATACGCACTCTTTCATAATCATTTCCACATAAAGTATCTATGCTTTTAAGCCCATTATGTCCACCACTTGAACCGCCTTTTTTAAAGCGCAAGGCTCCTAAATTTATATCTATATCATCATGGATAACTATCATTCTTTCGCATTTATAAAAATCATTCACTGCTTTTACACTAAGTCCTGAATTATTCATATAAGTACTAGGTTTAAGAAGAAGCAAAGAAGAACCTATTTTAAAAAGTTCTCCTTTAAATTTAGAGTTTGTAAGATTTGTAAAATTGCTTTCTTTTAAAAGCAAGTCAATTAGCATAAAACCGACATTATGACGCGTATTTTCATACTCTACGCCTATATTGCCAAGCCCTACGACTAAAATCATCTAGCTTTTTCTACACCTACAACCGCTACTCTATCAGCATCAATCATAGTTACTCCCGCAGGAACTACAATATCACGAACAAGCAAAGCATCACCCACATCAAGCTTACTTACATCAAGTTCGAAGAAATTTGGCAAATTTTCAGCTGCACATTTTACTTTTAATCTTCTTTTTGATTGGATTAAAACACCTTTATTTTTAAGACCTATAGCTGTTCCTGTGATTTTAACTGGAACCATGTATTTAGAAATCACACCTTTTTGTGCAACTTTTAAATCCACATGTTTAAGTTCTGCAGTTACAGGATCTTTTTGATAATCCACAACTACAACGCTTAAAGTTTGAGAACCTACTTTTACATCAAAAATTAAAGTAGTTTTTTTACGAACTTCCTTAATAAACTCATTTACTTTAAAAGCGGCATTGATGTTTTCTAATCCTTTTCCATAGATGTTTGCGATTAGATAACCATCTCTTTTTAAAGCTTTAGCAGCTTTTCTACCGATACTCTCTCTAACGATACCTTCTAACATCTTTTGTCCTTTCTTAAAAAATGAGCTTTGATTATATCTAATTTTGGCTTATGGAAAAGTAAATTTATAGCTTCTTTTAATTTCTTTAAGATATAATTTGTTTTATAAATTATGTTAATTTAAGGCTTCATGTGAATGAAAAATTCAATATCAATATAGCTTGGTTTTTAATAATCTTAGGCGGGATTATAGAATGTTTTTGGGTAAGTGGACTTAAGTATTCTACAGAAATTTGGCACTATATTTTAACAGCCATTGGGGTTTGTATTTCTTTTACTTGCTTTTTAAAAGCTTGTGAAAGACTTGAAGTAAGTATTACTTATAGTGTTTTTGTAGGCATTGGCACTATTGGGGTGGTTTTAAATGAAATGTTTATTTTTAACGAGGCTGTTTCTATAATTAAACTTGTGCTTATAGTGATTTTACTTTTAAGCATTATAGCCCTTAAATGGATAAGCAAGGAAGCTTAAATATGGAATGGTTTTATTTGTTTTTAGCTACTGCTTGTGAAATTTTTGGCGTGGTGATCATGAAAGAACTTGTAAGCACTAAAAATAAGCTTTACCTTTTGGCTTTGATAGTGTGTTTTGGATTTTCTTTTACTTTTTTAAGTTTAAGTATGCAAAATATCGCTATGAGTGTTGCTTATGCTATATGGACAGGAGCTGGAACTGCTGGTGGGGTAATGATAGGAGTACTTTTTTATAAAGAAAGTAAAAGTTTTTTAAAACTTTTTTTAATCACTGTGATTATTGCTTGTACAGTAGGTTTAAAATTTCTTTCTTAAGGATTTTTTGTGCAAATTTATGTGAGTGGAATACATACTGATGTAGGAAAAACACATTTTAGTGCAGCTTTTTGTGCGAATTTTAACTATGATTATTTTAAACTCATTCAAGCAGGAACTCCAACAGATAGTGAGTTTATTGCAAAATTTAGCCCAAAAACAAAGATTTTTAAAGAAGGTATTTTTTTGCAAACTCCAGCTTCTCCTCATCTTGGAAAAATCAAAGAAAAGCTTGATTATAAAGCCTTAGATATCATTTTACCAAAAAGCAAAAACCTACTTATTGAGCTTGCGGGTGGGCTTTTTTCTCCTATGGATGAAAATTACACTATGATTGATTTTGTGAATATTTTCAAACACCCTACGATTTTGGTAGCAAAATACTATCTTGGAAGCATTAATCATATCTTGCTTAGCATTGAAGCTTTAAAGCAAAGAAATATCAATCTTTTAGCCCTTGTAATGATGGGTAAAAAAGATATCTTACAAGATGATTTTATAAAAAATTATGCAAAAATTCCTATAATCAATCTTGATTTTTTTGATGAAAATAGCATTTTAAATAAAGATTTTAAAGAGCAAATGCAAGAAATTTTACAACTTAAAATTCCTTAAAAATCTGCTCTAAACTCTCTAGTACATAAACGATTTGTTCTTTTGTGATGATGTAAGGAGGCATAAAATAAATCGTATTTGCTAAAGGTCTTAAAAGCAAACCTTTTTCTAAGGCTTTTTGAAATACAAAAAGTCCTACGCGTTTATACTTGGTGCTTAAAATATCAAAAGCACTGATCATCCCGCAAGTTCTAAAATTACCCAAAAAGTCAAATTTTTCAAGTCTTGAAAATTCTTTTTTGATAAACTCGCTTAAAATTTGATTTTTTACTAAAATATTTTCATCCTCAAAGATATCTAAAACCGCATTTGCTGCCGCGCAAGCTAAGGTATTTCCCGTATAGCTATGAGAATGTAAAAAAGCCTTTTGGCTTTCATAAGTATCATAAAAAGCATTATAAATTTCATCTCTTGTAAGCACTACAGAAAGTGGCATAAATCCACCCGTTATCCCTTTTGAAAGGCAGATAAAATCGGGGCTTTGTTTGCATTGATGTAAGGCAAACAAAGTTCCTGTGCGTCCAAAGCCCACTGCAATTTCATCAAAAATCACTTGCACTCCAAATTTATGGCAAAGCTTTATGGCCTCATCAATAAACCTTGCTTCATACATATGCATATTTCCTGCACATTGTACCAAGGGTTCAAGTATAAAAGCACAAATTTCACTTGCATTTTTTTCTAAAATATCTTTTAAAATTTCAAGCTCTTTAGTGTAGTCTTTGCCTTGTGGCACAGGCGTGCTTAAACACTCTAAAAGCAAGGCTTTGTAAGTATCTTTATAAAGCGCTACATCGCCCACACTTAAGGCTCCTAAGGTTTCACCATGATAAGAATTGCTTAAAGATAAAAATTTACTTTTTTTCACTCCCTTATTTAAATGATAATGAAAACTCATTTTAAGTGCTACTTCAATAGCACTTGATCCATTATCTGCATAAAAACATTTGTTAAAATTCCTGCCTACTTTTTCGCAAAGTCTTGCAGAAAGCTTGATAATGGGCTCATGTGTAAAGCCTGCTAAGATCACATGCTCTAGCTCATCAACTTGTTTTTTAATGGCATTTGCGATTTTTTCATTACAATGACCAAAAAGATTGACCCACCAAGAACTCACACAATCCATATAAGCTTTATCATCAAAATCATAAAGCCATACACCTTTTGCTTTTTTTATAGGAATTAAAGGTAGGGTTTCGTGATCTTTCATTTGTGTGCAAGGGTGCCAAATGTATTTTAAATCGAGATTTTTTAAGATTTGATTTTGCATTATAACTTCTTTTTTAAAAATATTTTGGCAAAATAATACTTTAAATTTTTAAATTTACAGGAAAAAAATGAAGCTTGAAAAAATTTTGCAAGATCTAGAGCAAAATCACAATCTAAGAACTCTAACACCTTTAAAACATGAAAATAAATTTGTTTATAAGCAAGATCACAAACTTTTAAATTTAGTAGGAAATGATTATCTTTATTTGGCGTCTTCCAAAGAGTTAAAAGCTGAGTTTTTAAACACCCTAAAAGAACAAGATTTGTTTTTTTCAAGTTCGAGTTCAAGAAGTTTGAGTGGAAATTTTGAAATTTATGAAAAATTAGAAAGTTTTTTAAAGACTAAATTTAAAGATAAGGAAATTTTACATTTTAATAGTGGCTATCATCTAAATATCTCTTGTATAGCAGCACTTTCTAGCGTTTCTAAGACGCTTTTTCTAACCGATAAATTTATTCATGCAAGTATGATTGATGGCTTAAGACTTGGCAGGGCTGATTTTTTTCGTTTTCATCATAAAGATATGAATCATTTAGAGAGTTTAATCCAAAAACATTATGAAAATTATGAAAATATCATCGTTTTAAGCGAAGCTTTGTTTAGTATGGATGGAGATTTTAGCGATTTTAAAACTTTGTGTGAGCTTAAAAAACATTATGATAAAATTAAGCTTTATATAGATGAAGCACACAGCGTGGGTTGTTTTGATAAAGAGGGTTTGGGGCTTGTTAAAAAACTAGCCTTAGAAAATGAAGTGGATTTTTTGGTTTTTACCTTTGGAAAAGCCCTTGCTTCCATAGGTGCTTGTATGATATGTGATGAAAAATATAAAAAATTTTTCATCAACAAAGCTAGAGCTTTTATTTATTCTACAGCCTTGCCACCTATTAATGTAGCTTGGACACAATTTATTTTTAAAAAAATACCTTGTTTTAAGAAAGCAAGAGAAAAACTAGAACTTTTAAGCACTTTTTTTAAAAGTAAATTGCAAGAAAAAAATCACACTGTTTTAGGCGATGCTTATATCATTTGCTTACTTTTAGGTGAAAATAAAAAAGCCTTAGAAATTTCACAAAAACTCCAAAAAGCTGGATTTTTTGCTCCTGCGATCAAAGAACCTACTGTGCCAAAAAATACAGCTAGAATTCGTTTTTCTTTGCACGCAGGACTTAACACAGAAGAACTTGAAAGGATAATAGAGCTTTTATGAAATATGAATTTTTATGTAAAAATCCTGATTCAAAAAAACTTATAGTGGTATTTGGAGGGTTTGCTTCACATCCTAGTCATTTTTCGCATTTAAAAAGCGATAAAAATGTGATTTTATTTTATGATTACAAAAATTTTGATTTAAATTTTGATTTCAAAGCTTTTGATGAGCTTTTTTTAATCGCTTTTTCTATGGGAGTTTGCGTAGCAAATAGACTTTTAAAAGAGCTTCATTTTAAACAAAAAATAGCCATAAATGGCACAAATTTAGGCATAGATAAATTAAAAGGAATTCATCCTACAATTTTTAAAAAAAACCTGCAAAATTTTAAATTAAAATATTTTAAAGAAGTTTTATTTAAAGAACGCAAAAGCTTAGCCAAAGATTTTATTTTTAAAGATGAAAAATCTTTGAAAATAGAGCTTGAAAAACTTTTTGACTTTGCTTTAACAAAACAAGAAGAAAATTTGCTTTGGGATAAGGTTTATTCAAGTAAAGAAGATGAAATTTTTCCACCAAATGCCTTGAAAAATAGTTTTAAAAATTTGATTTTTTTAGATGAACCGCATTTTGCTTTTTTTCATTTTAAAATTTGGGATGAGCTTTGAATTTTTTAAAAGCAAAAGATTATGAAAAACATGCAAAAGTGCAAGATTTCATGGGTTTAAAACTTTGTGAAATTTTAAAAGATTTAAAAATTTCACATTTTGAAAAAGTGTTTGAATTTGGTTGTGGTAGGGGTGAATTTAGCAAAAAACTTCAAAATTTCATTACTTTTAATGAGTATTTAAAAAACGATATTTTAAACTTTAAAGAAAATTCTAATATTTTAATTTTTGATATGAATGAAATTGCAAAACAAGATTTAAGTAAAGAGAAATTTGATCTTATTGTTTCAAATGCAACTTTGCAATGGCTTGATTTAAAACGCATTATACTAAGTCTTAGAAATATGCTAAATCAAAATGGAATTTTACTTCTTTCTACTTTTGCAAAACAAAATTTAAAAGAAATCAAACAAAGTACGGGGTTTGGTTTAAATTATTTTAGCTTAAATGAATTAGAACAAATTTTTAAAGTCTATTTTAATGAGGTAAAAATTACTCAAGAACTCGTAGAATTAAGCTTTGATAATGCTTTAGATGTTTTTAGACATTTAAAATTAAGCGGGGTAAATTCTTTAGGTTTTTATCCTTTAAATAAAGGTTTTTTAAAAGAATTTGAAGAAAAATTTCAAAACAAACTCACTTATCATCCTGTATTTATTTTATGCAAAAATGATATAAAATGATTTTTTTGTGTTATAATCCAAAAATTAAATTTTTACACAAGGAAAACTAAATGAAAAAGTTTATAGTATTTTTTGGGATTTTGCTTTTTGTTTCGTGTTTAAATGCACAAAATTTAAGCATTTTCGTGGCTTCTTCAGCTTCAAAGGCAATGAGTGAAGTTAAAGATGAGTTTTTGAAAACACATCCAGAAGATAAAATAGAATTGGTTTTTGGTGCTTCTGGAAAATATTATGAGCTTTTAAAACAAGGAAGAGAATTTGATCTCTTTTTTTCAGCGGATACTAAATATGCTAAGGCTATTTATGATAATAAAAATGCCTTAATAAAGCCAAGAGTTTATGTTTTAGGAGTTTTGGCTTTGTATAGTTTGGATGAAAATTTACTCCAAGGAGGCGTTGAAAATTTAAAAGAAAAGGCAGGTAAAATCACGCATCTAAGCATAGCCTATCCTAAAGTAGCTCCTTATGGAATAGCGGCTAAAGAAGTGCTTGAAAATTTGGATTTAAATGAACTTTTTAAAGACAAAATCGTTTTAGGTGAAAATATCTCAGTGCCTGTTTTACATGTAGATAGCAAAAATTCAGATATAGCTATAGTGGCTTATTCTTTAGTTTCTCCTATCAATCATCCTAAAGGTAAAACAAGTATTATTAATCCAAAGTATTTTAGCCCTTTAGAACAAAGTTATGTCATCACAAAATATGCTAAGGATAAAAAATTAGCCTTTGAATTTAGCGAATTTATTGGCTCTTCAAAAGCAAAAGAGATTTTTAAAAAGTATGGATTTAGCACACCATGAACCTTATAAAAGGACAAATTTGTGAGCTTTTAAATCAAGAGGATATAGTTATTGTTAAAATACTTTCTAAAGAGGTGATTTTTAGTGTTTTAATGCTTGAATTAAAATCTTTAGAAAATTTAAAAATTGGTGCGAGTGTAGAACTTCTTTTTAAAGAGCATGAGCTTTGTTTTAGCACAAGTAAAACTCTTTTAAGTGTTGAAAATTCTTTTTTAGCTAAAATTACGAAAATTAAAAAAGGCAAACTTTTATATCAAGTATTTTTTGATTTTAAAGGTAACGAGCTTTCTGGTATCATCACCAAAGAAAAAGCTTTAGAACTTGAAATTTGTGAAAATCAAGAATGGCTTTGTTTTGTAAAAGCAAATGATATTGTATTAAGGAGTCATAGTGCTTGATCCAGCTTTTTTACAAACCCTTTATCTTACTTTTAAACTTGCTTTTATCACGACTTTTATTCTTTTTTTTATTGGTGTTTTTTTAGCTTATTTGTTAAGTTTTGTGCGTTTTCCTTTTAAAACAATCCTTCAAAGCTTTATTTCCTTGCCTTTGATTTTACCTCCTAGTGTTTTGGGATTTTATTTGCTTGTAACTTTTTCGACTAATAGTTTTTTAGGGCAAGTTTTAAAAGAATATTTTAATCTTTCTTTGGTTTTTAGTTTTGAAGGTCTTGTTTTTGCTTCTTTGATTTTTTCTTTGCCTTTTATGGTAAATCCTTTACAAAGTGCCTTTTCATCGATTAATCCAAATTTGCTCGATGCTTCTTATAGTTTAGGTAAAAGTAAAATTTATACTCTTTTTAGAGTAATTTTACCTAATTCTAAAGTAGGAATTTTTAGTGCTTGTGCGATGAGTTTTGCTCATACTGTGGGTGAATTTGGAGTAGTGATGATGATAGGAGGACATAAACAAGGTGAAACTTTAGTGGCTAGTATAGCTATTTATGATGAACTTGAAATCTTAAACTATAGCTTAGCCCATCAATATGCTTTTATATTGTTTATTTTTTCTTTTTTAGTACTTTTTAGTCTTTATTTTATCAATAAAAAAATGAGTTTTCAATGATAAGAATTGATATCAATCATCCTATGAATACCGCTAAAGGAAGACTGGATTTAAATTTTAAAAAAGATATAGAATTAGGAAAAATTACTGCACTTTTTGGCGAAAGTGGAGCAGGAAAAACCACTCTTTTAAAAATCATAGCGGGACTTATAAAGCCTAAATTGGGGCGTATAGAAGTAGATAATGAACTTTGGTTTGATTCTTCAAAAAATTTTAGTTTAGCTTTACAAAAAAGAAAAATTGGTTTTGTTTTTCAAGATTATGCGCTTTTTCCAAATATGAATATAAAAGAAAACATCGCCTATGCCGCTAGTTCTAAAGCAAAGGTTAGCGAGCTTTTAGCCTTAATGAAGCTTGAAAATTTAGCTAAAATTTATCCTAAACATTTAAGTGGGGGGCAGGCACAAAGAGTAGCTTTAGCAAGAGCTTTAGCAAGAGAACCAAAAATCTTGCTTTTAGATGAACCTTTGAGTGCTTTGGATTTTAAAATGCGTGCCAATTTACAAGATGAATTAACCAAGATTTTAGAGTATTTTAAAATAAGTACTTTATTGGTAAGTCATGATCTAGCTGAAATTTATAAGTTAAGTCATAGAATTTTAGAGCTTAAAAACGGAAAAATTATTAAAGATTTTCCTAAAAATGAATTTTTTACTCATTCAAATATCAGCGCAAAATTACGCTTAAGTGCAACTTTGCTAGAAATTAAAAAAAGTGATATTTTAGTGGTTTTAACCTTGCTTTTAAATCAAGATATTATTAAAATCACTCTTAGTGAAGAGGAATTTCTAAAAGCTTATCAAGATGTAAAAATCGGCGATACGCTTTTGCTATCCATAAAAGCCTTTAACCCTATCATCGTAGGAAAACTTGATAAATAAGAGCAAAAATTTAATTTTTTAATGAGTACTTTAAGTGTACGCAAATCATACAATTAAGTATTTTTGCATTTTACGAAATACTCACTAGCCATCATTTTTAACTTTTTTTACAAGTTCATCTAAATATTTTTCTAAAATTTTTTCTCTTTTATATAAATCTTCAAATTTATCAATATCTAAATTTAGCGCGAAAGCCTTATATTTATTTTCATCTTTTAAATACACAAAACCTACAATCCAAGCAATTTTTTGCTCATCATTAAAACCTGTTTTTCCAAAAAGCTCTAAATTTTCCATATTTTTTAAATAAATCATTTCCTTAACACTATTCATTGCTTCTTGAGAAAAAGGTAAGCTATTTTGTGAAAGTCTAAAAAGCAAAATTGCTTGTTCTTTAGCGCTTATTTTTAGTGAGTTGTCAAGCCAAAAAGTATCGATCTTGGAAATTTTAGCATTACCATAATGAAGCTTGTTTAAATATTCTTGCATAGTTTTGATACCAATTCTTCTTGCCACTTCTTTAAAAGCAAGAACATTAGAATATTTTATAGCTGAACTTAAATTCATATCTTGCGCCCAAGAAGATAAAAATACTTTTTCACCTCTATAGTGATAAAAAATTTCTTTTTTAGTTTTTATCACACCACTATCAAGTGCAATTAGAGCATTAAAAATTTTAAAAGTGGAAGCGGGAGAGAAAGTCTCCATAGCCCTTGAAAAGTCGTTACTCGCCCAAGTTTTTCCATCATAAAAAACAAAAGTGCCGCTTGTATTATACTCTTTAAACCAATTATTTAATATCTTATCTTGCCCAAACACTAAATTTAAGAAAAGTAAAAATAAAGTTATTTTTTTCATAAAATATCTTTCTATTTAAATAATTTTAAACAAAATACTTTTTAAAGCTTTATTTTATTTAAATATCCTTTAACATGAACTGAAATTTTCTAAATATTGTAACCATTAAAGCAATCCATCGATTAAATATAACTTACTTTATCATTCATTTACTATTTATGAAAAATTATATGCTAGTTTTTTGCTTATTATTTTATAGCTAAAAATTGAGGTATGCAAAATGAGAAAAAGTATGATTAGTTTTTTGGAAAAAAAGGCCAAAAATGAAAAAATAACCATGGTAAGTGCGTATGATTATCATAGTGCAAGAATTTTAGACAATAGCGATATAGATATTATATTGGTTGGAGATTCATTAGCCATGACGGTACTTGGTATGCAAGATACTTTAAGTGTTACTATGGATGAAATGTTGATTTTTACCAAAGCTGTTTCTCGCGGAGCTAAAAAGTCTTTCGTACTTGCTGATATGCCTTTTATGTCTTATCAAAGTTCAGATCGTGACGCTATCTTAAATGCCTCAAGATTTATCAAAGAAAGCCACGCAAATGGGGTAAAAGTGGAAGGGGGTATAGAAATCGCAAGTAAGATTAAATTGATTTCCCAATCAGGAATACCCGTCGTTGCTCACCTAGGACTAACCCCACAAGCTGTAAATATGCTAGGTGGCTATAGGGTTCAAGGTAAAGATTTACAATCAGCCCAAAAAATTATAGATGATGCAAAAGCTGTGCAAGATGCGGGTGCTTGTATGTTGGTTTTAGAATGTGTGCCTGTAAAACTAGCACAAAAAATAAGCTCTATTTTAGAAATTCCAACAATCGGCATAGGTTCAGGCAAATACTGCGATGGACAAGTTTTAGTTTATCACGATCTTTTGGGTTTAAATAAAGATTTTAAAGCAAAATTTGTAAAGCATTTTGATAAAATTGATCCTCAAGTAGGAGTTGAAAAATATAGAGATGAAGTTAAAAGCGGTATTTTTCCTTCCCAAGAGCACAGCTTTGATTATTTAGATGATGAATTATTAGATAAATTATACTAAGGATACAAATATGCAAGTCATTACTTCTGTCAAAGAAGCAAAACAAATTGCAAAAGATTGGAAATCACATCAACTTAGTATAGGCTATGTTCCAACCATGGGTTTTTTACACGATGGACATTTAAGTTTAGTCAAACATGCCAAAACACAAGATAAGGTTATAGTAAGTATCTTTGTAAATCCTATGCAATTTGGGCCTAATGAAGATTTTTCTAGTTATCCAAGAGATTTAGAACGCGACATTAAAATGTGTCAAGATAATGGCGTTGATATGGTTTTTATCCCCGATGCAACTCAAATGTATCTTAAGAATTTTAGCACCTATGTAGATATGAATACGATCACTGATAAACTTTGCGGGGCTAAAAGACCGGGGCATTTTAGAGGCGTTTGCACGGTTTTAACTAAATTTTTTAATATCCTAAACCCTGATATAGTCTATATGGGGCAAAAAGACGCGCAGCAATGCGTAGTCGTTAGGCATATGGTTGATGATTTAAATTTTGATTTAAAAATTCAAATTTGTCCTATCATTAGAGAAGAAGATGGCTTAGCTAAAAGCTCTAGAAATGTATATCTTAGCAAAGAAGAAAGAAAAGCGTCACTAGCTATATCTCAAAGCATTTTTTTGGCTGAAAAATTAGTCCGAGAGGGAGAAAAAAATACTTCTAAGATCATCCAAGCTATGAAAGATATTTTAGAAAAAGAAAAACTAATCAAAATCGATTATATAGAATTAGTCGATTTTAACACCATGGAAAATATCGAAAATATCACTGATAATGTTTTAGGAGCGGTGGCTGCTTTTGTTGGAAAAACAAGACTCATTGATAATTTTTTAGTACAAGGATTAAAATGAATATCACTTTACTCAAATCAAAAATACATCGCGCAAGCGTAACAGAAGCTAGGCTTGATTATATAGGAAGTATAAGTATAGATGAAAAATTATTGCAAGCGAGTGGAATTTTAGAATACGAAAAAGTCCAAGTAGTCAATGTCAATAATGGCGCTAGATTTGAAACCTATACCATAGCCACGCAAGAAGAAGGAGTTGTATGCTTAAATGGTGCTGCGGCTCGTCTTGCAGAAGTGGGAGATAAGGTGATCATCATGTCTTATGCTGATTTTAATGAAGAAGAAGCAAAAACATTTAAACCAAAAGTTGTTTTTGTGGATGAAAATAACACTGCTACAAAAATAACAAATTATGAAAAACACGGAGCTATTTTCTAACATCTAGCTATTTTTGTAATTTTTTCTATCTTTTAATCCATTATTTTTGCTTATCTTAACTTCTAGTTTTTATAAACCACATCTTTTTTCATTAAAAATTTTTTTAAATTTTGTCCCTCTTTGATAACCTTGTTTTCCCTTATAAGTTCAAAACCATTTTTTAAGAAAAAATCTTTAGCACTTAAGGATGCGAAAGTGTAAATTTCATTATGCAAATAAGTTTTTAAAATAAAATCAAGTAAATTTTGTGCTAAACCTTGTCTAACAAAATCAGGATGAGTAAAAAGCAAATCAAGCAATTTCTGCTCTTGTTTAACACTTATAAAACTTGCGATTTTTCCTCTTTTTTCATAGACAAAGATCTCATCATATTTAAATTTTTCTTCCCATTGTTGTCTATCAATTTTAATCCAAGCACAAATTTGATCTTTTGTATAATCCTTAGCACAAAGTGTTTTTACGCTTTGCTCAAAAAGCGACAAACAAGCATTTAAATCTTTAATATCAGCTTTTCTTAGCAAGAACTTTTCTTAATGCCAAGCTGGCTAGGGCTAAACCAAAAGATGCAGTCACACCCATAAAAGATCCAAGATCTTTACAATGCGCTTCCTCATCTGAAAATACCACATCAAAATTTCCCTTAAAGCCTGATTTTCTAAGCTCATAACGAAATTTTTTCGCTAAAGCATCGCCGTGAGTTTTAAAAATACTTGTAGTTTTAATGCGTGTTGGATCAAGCTTTCTAGCTCCACCTGTTGAGGAGATAAAAATTTGTTTTTTAAAATCTATAAGATGAGCCAAAGCTACTTTTGCAGGAATATCATCAATGGCATCTATGATAAGATCAAACTCGCTTAAATCAAAATTTTTTAAAAAATTTTCATCGATTTTACTGACTATACCTTTAACCTTATAAATTCTTTCAAATACTTTAGCCTTTTCTTCGCCTATATTTTCGCTATGAATTTGGCGATTTTGATTAGTGATTTCAAATTTATCCGCATCGATTAAAGTAAGGTTTTTAAAACCACTACGATAAAGCGCATCAACGCAAATTCCACCCACTCCACCAAGTCCGCAAACCAAAACTTTTGTTTGTGAAATTTTTTGAAATTTTTCTTCTCCAACTAGCCATTTTATACGTGTAAATCTATCATTCATCATTTGCCTTTAACCATTTTTTAACTTTTTTCATTCTTTCATAAGCTGTAAGATCCAGCATTATAGGTGTTATTGTAGCGTAGCCTTTTTTAAGTAAGGCAATATCGCTATTTTTCTCATCTTCAAAGTCTAAATTCGCCGCTGCAAGCCAATAGTACTCTACTCCTCTCGGATTGACATTTGAATGGGCTTCAAAATTATAAACCCTTTTGCCTGCTTTACAAATTTTAATGCCTTTGATTTTTGATTTTGCAGGAAAATTGATATTTAAAAATTCTTTTTTTTCCAAAGGAAAACCTTTATCAAAAATATTTTGAATGATTTTTTTGGTAATTTGTAAAGCATTTTTATAGTCTAGTTCTTTTTCGCTTTTTTTATAAAATTGAGAAAGAGCGATAGCAGGAATTCCTTGTAAAACCGCCTCCATAGCTCCTGCGCAAGTTCCTGAGTAGGTAATATCCTCGCCTACATTAGCACCTTTATTAATCCCACTTATTACAAGATCAGGCAAACGCTTTTTGTATAAAGCATGCAAAGCAAGATAAACACAATCTGCTGGAGTGCCATCATCAAGTTTGTAAAATCTTTTTCCCACTTTAACAAAACGCAAAGGTTTGGTTAGGGTTATAGAGTGCGAACAAGCTGATTTTTCACTAGCAGGAGCTACTATGGTGATCTTGGCTTTAAATTCTTTTGTTAACATCTTAATGAGTTTTTTAAGTCCTTCGCTTTCATAACCATCGTCATTAGTGATAAGAATTTCTTTCATTGTCTTCCTTGCAAAAGATAAAAATCTGGATTTTAACATATTTTTTTAAAGCTTCATAGTATAAAATTTTAATTTTTAAATTATATAAATTTCGTATTATTTTTAATTATTTTTTTATTTTATATCGATTAACATTATTTAAACTATAAAAATATAAAGTTAGTAAGGATGGTTTAAATATGTTTGATTTTTTCAAACCTAAGGCAAAAGCTATTAAATTTCCTCTTTAGGAAATTTTACCTAGATATTACAAAATGAGAACTTGGAGTTTAAGTGGGGTTTTTATAGGATATATGGGATATTATCTTGTGCGAAATAATATCACTCTTTCAACTCCATTTATACAAAATCAACTTAATCTCAGTAAATCAGACATCGGAACAATCACAGGCTCAATGCTTATAGCTTACGGGATTAGCAAGGGTGCAATGAGCGTTATAAACGACAAAGCTGATCCTAAAAAATCATGGCTTTAGGTCTTATTTTATGTGCTCTTGTAAATGTTTTACTTGGTTTTTCAAATTCTTTTTACGCTTATGTAGGTTTTGTTATCGCGCTTGGGGTTTTTCAAGGTATGGGGGTAGGTCCTTCTTTTATCACTCTTGCAAACTGGTATCCTAAAAAAGAGCGGGGAATTTACACGGCCGTTTGGAATATCTCACATAATATAGGAGGCGGGATAGTTGCTCCTATAGTTTCGCTTTCAGGTTTTGCTTTGGCAGCATTATTGGGTGTGAGTATGGCAAATTTTAACGAAACATATTGGCACATGAATCATTTTTATACTCCTGCTGCTTGTGCAGTTATCATTAGTCTTTATGCGCTTTATGCAGTTAAAGGAAATCCTAAAAATGAAGGTTTGGTTGATATTACTGAAATCAATGAAATGCGAGGGATTAAAACAGAAGAAATCAAAGCTATAGAAACTCCAAATTTAAGCAGTTTTGAAATTTTTTATCATTATGTACTTAAAAACAAAAATGCTTGGTATGTGGCTTGGATGGATACTTTTGTTTATATGGTGCGTTTTGGGCTTATTTCTTGGCTTCCTATTTACTTGCTAGAAACAAAAGGCTTTAATAAAGAACAAATAGGTATTGCCTTTTGGCTTTTTGAATGGGCTGCTATACCTTCTACTTTACTTGCAGGATATATTTCAGATAAAATTTTTAAAGGCTATAGAATGCCTCCTGCTATAGGCGCCATGGTGATTATTTTCTTTATGATTATTGGATATTTTACTTCAAATAATCTTTATATGGTTATTTTCTTTGCAGCTATGGCGGGGTGTTTAGTCTATATACCACAATTTTTAGCAAGTATGCAAACTATGGAAGTCGTTCCTGCTTTTGCAGTAGGATCTTGTGTAGGACTTCGTGGCTTTATGAGTTATGTAGTCGGCGCTTCACTTGGAACAAAAGCTATAGGTTGGGCTGTGGATTACTATGGTAGTTGGAATGCTGGTCTTATCATGCTCCTTAGTGCTTGTATTCTTTGTATACTTTGCTCTACTTTATGTCATTTTAGCGCTAAAAAGAAGTATCAATAACAATTTTAACTTTTGCTTGCAAAAATACCAAGCAAAAGTTAGATTTTAATAATATTTTTGTTACATTATAACTATTTATTAACATATAATTTCTAAAATCTTACCTTCAATCAATAAAAATTTATCATAAAAGGAAATACTATGAAAAAAATTATTACTTTATTTGGTGCATGTGCCTTAGCTTTTAGTATGGCAAACGCAGATGTAAATCTTTACGGACCAGGTGGCCCACACACGGCCTTAAAAGATATAGCAAGTAAATATAGCGAAAAAACAGGCGTTAAAGTGAATGTAAATTTTGGTCCTCAAGCGACTTGGTTTGAAAAAGCTAAAAAAGATGCAGATATTTTATTTGGCGCTTCAGATCAATCGGCTTTAGCTATAGCAAGTGATTTTGGGAAAGATTTTAATGTGAGTAAAATCAAGCCTTTGTATTTTAGAGAAGCCATCATACTTACTCAAAAAGGCAATCCTTTAAAAATCAAAGGTTTAAAAGATTTGGCCAATAAAAAAGTAAGAATCGTTGTGCCTGAAGGTGCTGGAAAGAGCAATACTTCTGGAACGGGAGTTTGGGAAGATATGATAGGTAGAACTCAAGATATAAAAACCATACAAAATTTTAGAAACAATATCGTAGCTTTTGTTCCAAATAGTGGAAGTGCAAGAAAGCTTTTCGCACAAGATCAAGCCGATGCTTGGATCACTTGGATTGACTGGTCAAAAAGCAATCCTGACATAGGAACTGCCGTAGCTATAGAAAAAGATTTGGTTGTTTATAGAACTTTTAATGTGGTAGCTAAAGAAGGTGCGAGCAAAGAAACACAAGATTTTATTGCTTATTTAAGTTCTAAGGAAGCTAAAGAAATTTTTAAAAAATACGGCTGGAGAGAATAAATCTTCATACACGCTTTTTAGCGTGTATTCTTGCATAACTTCTTTTAATTAAGTCAAAATAAGATAAAATGTTTAAAATATTGATAAGGAAATTTTTTGAAAACCTTTTTAGTTTGTGCTTTAGAGCCTTCAGCAAATTTGCATTTAAAAGAAGTTTTAAAAGCTTATAAAAAAGATTTTGGTGAATTTGAACTTCATGGGATTTATGATGAGAGTTTATGCAAAGAATTTGATTTAAATTCTAAACCACTTTATAGCTCACATGAATTTAGTGCTATGGGTTTTATAGAAGTTTTACCTTTGATTTTTAAGTCAAAAAAAGATATTATTTTAACTTGCAAATATAAAGGTAAAGTATGAATTATAAAAAAGCATTTTATTCAAAATTAGAGGATTGTTATTTAGGTGCGAAAATCAAAAGCTCGCAAAATCAAGCTAAAAATGGTTTTACAAATTTACTTGTTATAAAAGAAAAATATTTTCAAAAAATCAAAGACTATTTAGATACACAAAAGCTTTATACAGATACTTATAATAAGCTTTATAATTTTTTTAGCACTTATTTAAACGAAACAGGAACGCCGTTTTTTTACGATACGCCTATGTATAAAAATATCTATGCAAGGGTATATTCAAACTCAAAAGACACAAGTCTTTTTTATAAAACACAAAATTTATACTATGTAAAATCAGATACTATTTACAATCCTTTAAGCTTGCAAAGTGAAGATAAAAAATATACTTTAAATTTTCTTACCGATGAGTATGAGCAAAATGCTGATAATAATAAAAGTAAAATCAATTTTTATTTGCAAAATATACAAGATGATAATATAAACATAAAAGTGATAAATTCTAAAAATAATGATGGCGCAAATGTATTTAAACAAAACTCAAGTGAATTTAGCGATGTTTTTTTAAAGACTTTAAAAAATGCACAAATAAACATAAAAGAAGAAGAGCTAAAAAAGCTTTTTAAAACTTATAAAAAACAAAATGAAGTAGATTTTTTCATACATAAAAATGCGAAAGAATTTTTAAAAGAACAATTTGATTTGTGGTTGTTTTCTTATGTGAATGATA
The DNA here is from genome assembly GCF_008000495.1 of Campylobacter sp. 2014D-0258. NCBI lineage: Bacteria > Pseudomonadati > Campylobacterota > Epsilonproteobacteria > Campylobacterales > Campylobacteraceae > Campylobacter > Campylobacter sp. 2014D-0258. The sequence continues at coordinate 33,038 of NZ_VOAR01000029.1, read as the reverse complement.
GCATTACTGAATGGACTAAAGAAAAGATAGATGAGATCAATGATCTAAAACAAATCGCTTTTGATATCATTGACTTGATAGCTGACTTTGAAAATGAGTTAAAAGCTATATGGCTAAAGCCAAAATTTGCTAAAAATGTTCACTATGTATTTAGCTTAGATACTATTAAATCATACTCAAATAACGCTGATGAAATTTTAAAATCCATCTACAAAGATGTAAATTTTAATGAGCAAATCGCGGAATGGGAAGAATTAAATTTCATAAATGATGAATTTGATATAAAAGCCATAAACGATGAAAAATACAAATTCTTACCATTTGATACAAAGTATTTAAGTGAAGAAAACTACTATAAACTTTTAAGTGCATTTGATAATTTAGATGAAATTTTAAACGGAGAGCTTGTAAAAGCAGATAATTTTCAAGCACTTAATTCTTTAATGCCAAAATATCAAGGTAAAATAGATCTAATCTACATAGATCCGCCATTTAACACAGGAAGCGACTTTGACTACAAAGATAAATTTCAAGATAGCACTTGGCTTTCTTTAATGCACAATCGCTTGGAGTTGGCAAAAGAATTTTTAAGTGATAAAGGAAATTTTTATTTGCATTTGGATGAAAATGCTGATTATTTTGGGAGAATTTTACTGAACGAATTTTTTGGAGAAATGGAGTGTAAAAAAATTACATTTGATACAAATGCCACCAAAGATGAAGAAGCTGATTTATTTGGATATAAAAGCTTTGGTAATAATTTTGTTTTAAAAAGCTCAACTATTCTTTTTTTGAAAAAAACAAATAGCATTTTCAATAAACTGTGGAAGCCAAATAGAAATTCTTCTTTGTTAAATTTGGGGCAGCTTGATTTAATAGGAATTTCTACAATTGAAACACCTAAGAAAATAACAGATTATGAATATTATGTTCAAATATGGAAAAATGGTAAATTATGTCATGAAAAGATTGATATTAAAGATGAAAAAATATATCCATTGGGTGATATTTGGAATGATTTGTATTCTTTTACTCAATCTGAAATGAGAGTTAGTGAAAATATATCTTTTTATAGCTCACAAAAACCGGAAAATATGTTAAGAAGAATAATACAGTCTAGTTCTGACGAAAATAGTGTTGTAATGGATTTTTTTGTAGGTAGTGGAACTACTTTGGTGGTATCTCATAAATTAAATAGAAAGTATTTGGGTGTGGAAATGGGAGAGCATTTTTATGAAAAATATTTGACATTTAATAAAGATACTAAACAATACGAATATAGACTAGGTTTGCTTGGAAGAATGAAGAATGTTATAGCTGGCGATATTGAATTTTACGCTATAGACAAAAAAAGAAGATCATCTCTTTCTAAAATGATAAATTTTAAAGGTGGTGGTGCTTTTAGATACTATGAGCTTGAAGGCTATGAAGAAAGTTTAGAAAATTGTGAATACAAACTTGATGAAAATTCACTCATAGATTATAGAAAATCACGCAAACTCATAAAAGCACTCAAAAAAGGTGAAAATATATGCCTTGATATGAATGCTTACGATAAAGAATTAGATATATTTTTAACGATGTCTAATCTTTTAGGACTTAAAATCAAAAATATTTTTATAGATAACAACGGCATAAAATCTTGCAAATTTGAAAACGATGAGGTTATAAATTTAGAAAATATAGACTTAATTAAATATCCAAAATTAAAAAATCTAATTTGGTGGGAAAAATAAAGTGAAAAATATAGCAATTCTAGTGGGAAATTCTGAATATCAAAATTTAAATAAATTACATTTTTGTAGAAAAGATATTAGTTCTATGCAAAAAATATTAAGCTTGAGTAAAAAATTTGAAATTCATATTTTTGAAAATTACCAAAGTGAACAATTAAAAAGTGGACTATCAAAAATTATTAGAGAACTTGAAAAATCCAAAATCAATGAGTTGCTATTTTATTACACTGGACACGGAGTATTTAAAGAGCAATTTTATTATTTACCAATTAATTTTACTGATAAGCAATTTGAAACAACAAGTTTATCTAATAATGAATTGGATAATATGCTTAAAAGTTTAGATACGGAAATGGTAATTAAAATAATTGATGCTTGTCAATCGGGACAACAATATATCAAAGAATTTAAGCAAGCGTATATTGAAAAAAGTTTAACTCAACATTCTTTTAAAAAATGTTATTTTTTCTTTTCTTCTATGAATAATCAATCTTCGATGGGCGATGATAAGGGTAGTTATTTTACAAATGCTGTTATAGAATCAATTTTGGCGCATAAAACAGATTCTATTCGATATGTAGATGTTCAATCCTATATTGTCGATTATTTTAGTGATAAAAATGAACTTCAAACACCATTTTTTGTACATCAATCTAATGCAACTGAAATTTTTCTCAGTGAGCTTACATCTATACAAAAAGAATTTGAAAACATTAATCTCATGGCAAATAATGGTGAAGACATTATTCAAGAAATAGAAAATAATAAGGTTGATATAGCAGAACAGCTTAAATCTTTATCTAAAAAGTATATAGTCAAGGATGTAGCACGAGAAAATATTGAATATATTTTTGATGAAAATAATATCAATAATATGTTTAATGATGATATAAAGTTAATTTATGATATAAAAATCGAAAAACTCAATGATTATAATATTGATAATATTAATAAATTGTATAATGAAATAGAAAAAAATAAAAAACATTTTTTTATTAATCTTGGATATAGACAAGAGACTTATATTACTACAGAGTGGGCTCCAAAAAGAAAGAAACCTCGAAATGCTTATGAGGCAATGTTTGGACAATCATTATCAGGAACTATTGGATTGTTTGCAAGAGAAGAATATGAAGAAAAAGAGGTGCAAAAATACAGAAATATAGTTAATTCTATTTGTTTAGTAGATGATATTTTGCCAATAGGTATTGGTATATCTCTTAATCCCAAAGAAAATATTAATAATGTTAATAGATATTTGATAAATATTATTAATTTTCATAATAATCTTGATATTGTTTTTTATAGTAATATAATTGAATATTATCAAAACAATTGGTGTGGTTGGGATAAAATAAATATTGAAGATTGGATAAAAAGCAAAGAAAGTTTTTGCGATAAAGATAAGATCTTAGATAAAATTCAAATAATAATAAAAAACTATAATCAAAAAATTATTGATAATATTTTTAATATTTTAAAACAAGAAGGTTTAAAAATTAGAGAGTAAATAGCAATTAAAAATATTTATAAGAATATAAAATTTTCAAAAGAAAAAATGTAAATAAAAGCTTACTTATAAGATGAAAAATTCTATAAGAAATATATAAAGAAGTTTTTAAAGGAAAAGTAATGGCTAAAGCAAAGCAAAATATAAAAAAACATTTATTGTTAAATAAATTTATAAATGATAAATCATTAGTGCAAAAGCTTGATGAAAGTTACGATTTTAAGAGCTTTTCTCAAACTATAAATTTGCAATATTATCAGCAAGAAAGTGTTAAAAATGCTTTAGCTATACTCTCTTTTTATATGAAAGATGAGTTAAATTCGCATGAATATAATCAAGAACGCAGAAGACTTTTAGAATTTTATCAAGATGAAAGTGAGAATTTAAAACTACAAAAAGAACATATCGCAAGAGCTTCATTTTGGATGGCTACAGGAAGTGGTAAAACTATAGTTATGATTAAACTTATAGCTTTGATACATGAATTTATTAAAAATAATCAATTACCTAAAAAACCCATCATGCTTTTAGCACCAAATGATAAGATTTTAAATCAATTCAAAGCAAATATAACTAAATACAATAATTATCACAGCAATTTTATCAAAATAAAAGATTTAAAAGATTTTGAAAGCATAGAAAAAGAAGCTAGTTTGTTAAATGAAGCGGTGGTGTATTTTGCAAGAAGTGATTTACTTGAGAGTGAAGAAAATGTAGGCAAAGATAAAAAAGCAAAAAGATTAAATTATAAAAATTATCTTAATAAAGATGGTTGGTATATATTGTTAGATGAAGCTCATAGAGGCGATAGTAAAACATCACTAAGAAAAAACTATTATCATGAGCTTGCTAGAGGTTTTATCAAAGAAGATGAATTTCCAAAAGGCTTTGTTTTTAATTTTTCTGCCACTTTTGAAGATGAAATAGACTTTATAACTTGTGCTTATAATTATAATCTTCAAAAATTCAATCAAGAAGGATATGGTAAAAATATAGCAGTTTTAAATGAGAATTTAGATTTTAAAAGTGAAAATAACGAAGAAGTAAAAATTAAAACGATTTTAGAAAGTTTTATAATATTCAATGCGATCGTAAAATCAAAAGAAGAATTGTTTTTAAAAAGATCAGACTTTAAATATCATAATCCTTTAATCATAGCAGTTTCTGATAAAGTAAATACTCAAGATGCGGGTATAAAAGCATATTTTAAGGCAGTGTATAATGTATTAAAAAATAAAGTAGATATAGGTAATATAGCTTTAGAGCTTTATAAAAAACTTCAAAATCAAAATTTGCATTTTGGTATAAATACGCTAAGCAATGATTTTTTGAAATATATAAAAAATGCAAATAACGATGAACTTAGAGAAAATATTTTTTATGCAAACGCAAATGCAAATTTAGAATGTTATAGTATTAAAGGAAATGATAAAGAATTAGCTTTTAAGAGTAAAAATTCAAACAAACCTTTCATGCTTTTAAATATTTCAAATGCAAAAGAATGGGAAAAAGATTTTTTACTTGAGCTTGGGGTAGAAAGCATAAGCGATATATCACAAAGTCATTTTGAAAACATCAATAGCTCACAATCTTCTATCAATATAATGCTAGGAAGTAAGGTTTTTTCAGAAGGTTGGGATAGCAATCGCGTAAATTTAATTTCTTTTATCAATATAGGCAGTATTAATGCTAAAAAATATGTTTTACAAACTATAGGAAGAGGTGTTAGAATAGAACCTTTCTTAAATATAAGAAAGAGGTTAAATACTTTAAAAGAGATGTTTAAAATTGATGAGCGATGTGTAAATTTAGCATGTAGTTTAGAAACTCTTTTTGTAATGGCAAGTGATAATGAAGCCATAAAAGCTATTATAGAGGGTATAGAATGCGAATTTATGGAAAGTAGGCATTTAAAAGGATTTAAAGAAACAAAATTGTCGTTTAATTTACCTGTGCCAAAATACAAAAACGAAGCAAAACTAAAAAACATTTATAAAATTTCAGAAAAAGAAGCAAAATCTTTAAAAGAATTTATAAAATCTTATGATGAGGATGTTTTGATTTTAGAGCAGTGTTTGTATAAAAATTTTAAATATTCTACATTAGAAGAATTTTATAAATTTAGCGATGGTAAAGAAAGTAAAATACAATTATCAGGAGATAGAGTAGAATTTAATGAAAAAACAACCTTAAAAACAATCAATAGTGTGTTAAATTCTAATGCTAAAGTTTTGGATAAATTTGTAAAGCTAGAAGAAGAAATAACACACCATAGAAATATACAAGCAAAGTTAGATTTTGAAACTGTTCAAAAAATTAATAAGACTATAAAAGATGTTTTAAATGCAAAAAGCGAAGATGAATGGAAAGCAGACTTTGAAAATAAAAAAATAAATTTAGATGAGCTAATGCAAGGTATAAAAGAAAGTCAAAAAAACAAGGAAGTGCAAAATTATATAATTAGTGCAAAACTTAGCACGCATTATTACAACCCTTTAATCATTTACAATAAAAATGATAAAGAAAATAAGATTAATTTTGCCATTTCTAATAAAAGTGAAAAAGAATTTTTGGAAGATTTGGAAAGTAATTTAAATTTGTCTTTTTTTGAACAATATGAATGGTATTTTTCTAAATTGATAGAAAATCAAGATGAAATTTATATCCCTTATTTTGATGAAGAACAGCAAAAAGAAAGAAAATTTTACCCTGATTTTATATTTTGGTTGAAAGACAAACAAAGTGGAGATTTTTTTATATATTTTATAGATCCAAAAGGCTTAAAAATAGAAGATAATCCTAGATTTAAATTAAAAGGCTTTAAAGCAATATTTGAAAATAAAAATTTAACTTATGAAGATAAAAACATAAAAGTAAATTTATTTTTTTATAACAAAAATATCAACAACACTTCAGAAGAAATAAAAGATTTTGTTAGATCAAATATAGAGGATATTTTCAGATGAAAACCTTTTTAGTTTGCGCCTTAGAGCCTTCAGCAAATTTGCATTTAAAAGAAGTTTTAAAAGCTTATAAAAAAGACTTTGGCAAATTTGAACTTCATGGGATTTATGATGAGAGTTTATGCAAAGAATTTGATTTAAATTCTAAGCCACTTTATAGCTCACATGAGTTTAGTGCTATGGGTTTTATAGAGGTTTTACCTTTGATTTTTAAGTCAAAAAAAGCTATAAAAGAGCTTGTAAATTTAAGTTTTACTCAAAAAATGGATGGGATTTTATGTATAGATTCGCCCGCTTTTAACATACCTTTTGCCAAGGCTTTAAAAAAAGCAGGTAGCAAAATTCCACGCATTTATTATATCTTGCCTCAAGTTTGGGCGTGGAAAAAAGGTCGCATACCTATCATAGAAAGTCATTTTGATATTTTAGCTTCTATTTTGCCCTTTGATAGTGAATTTTTTAGTAAAAGCACTTATGTAGGCCATCCACTTTTAGATGAGATAAAAGAATTTAAAAATCAAGAAGACATTAACAATATACTTTCAAAAAAAGATGATGAAAAAACTATAGCCTTTTTACCAGGTTCAAGGCGTAGTGAAATTAGGCGTTTGATGCCTATTTTTAAAGAACTCTCGCAAAAATTTAAGAGTGAAAAAATTCTTTGCGTTCCCCCGTTTAATCTTGAAAAATTAGAACTTTATGGTGATATTGGCGAATTTAAGATAGAAAGTAATACCCCAAAAGTGCTTAAAAAAGCTGATTTTGCCTTTATTTGTAGTGGAACGGCTACTTTAGAGGCGGCTTTGGTGGGAACTCCTTTTGTTCTTGCTTATAAAGCAAAGGCTATTGATATTTTTATTGCAAAACTTTTTGTAAAATTAAAACACATAGGACTTGCAAATATTTTTTGTGATTTTGCTAAAAAAGAAGCTTTAAATCCTGAATTTTTACAAGATAAAGTCAATGTTTTAAATTTATATGAAGCTTATAATAAATATGATTATAAGGCATTTTTTGCTAAAGTTGATTTTTTAAAAGAATATTTACAATTTGGAAGTGCTAAAAATTTAGCAAAAATCCTAAGCGAAATATAAAAGGATAAATCATGCAAAAAGAACCAATGAGTCAATTTGGCTATGATAAATTAGCCGCAGAATTAAAAGATTTAAAAGACAATCAACGCCCTGCCGTTGTAATAGAAATCGATACAGCAAGGAGTCATGGGGATTTGAAAGAAAATGCGGAATACCATGCTGCAAGAGAAAAACAAGCTTTGATAGAAAGTCGTATTGCAGAGCTTAGTGACTTGCTAGCAAGAGCTCAAGTGATCGATCCTTCAAGCTATGAACATGATAGTGTGAAATTTGGTTCAAGTGTTGTGATCATGGATTTGGATACAGAAAAAGAAAGTAAATATACTTTAGTAGGAATTTGCGAAGGAGATTTAGATAAGGGTTATATTTCCATCGCATCTCCAATAGCAAAAGCTATGCTTGGGAAAAAAGAAGGAGATGATTTTAAAGTGCGTTTGCCAAAAGGTGAGAGTGAATTTGAAATCCTTTCTATAAATTATGAGCCTTTGAAATTTTAAGGATAAAAAATTTTACTACAAAATGGAGCGATTTTAATCGCGGATGCTCATGAAAATGAACAAAGAAAGGGATTTTGGGAATTTTTACAAGCCTTAAAAAAAGGTAAAATTTCCACCCCTCAACTCATACTTATGGGTGATATTTTCGATTTGCTTATAGGCGAAATCTCTGCTACACATGAATTTGCTAAACCTTACATAGAACTTTTAGAAGAACTAGCCTTAAAGATTGAAATTATCTACTTAGAAGGCAATCATGATTTTAATCTTTCTTGTTTTTTTAAAAGGGTAAAAATTTTTAACTTACAAGAGCAGCCCATAAAGCTTAATTTGCATACAAGTAAAGGTAATAATCTTGTTTTAAATAATGCTTTTATAAAATTAGCTCACGGAGATATTTTTTTACCACCTCTTTTACAATCTACTCTTAAAACATTAAGAAATCATTATTTGCTTGTATTTTTGAATTTTTTAAATATTATTACTCGTAATTTTATTTCAAATAAAATTCTTCAAAATCAAAATAAAAAAAACCTTTTTTATCAAATAAAAGATTTTGAAAATTTAGCGAAAAAAAGATATGAAAAATATGAAAATTTAGGATTTTGGGTATGTGAAGGACACTATCATCAAAATCATCAAATCAACAAAGAAAACATTAAATATCTTAACTTAGCTAGTTTTGCATATGAGAGAAGTTTTTTTGTAGTAGAATATCAGCAAGAAATCAAATTTCGAGAACAGAAATTGAGGGGTCAAAATGTTTGATGAAAATATCGTGAAAACGGGTTCAAATGAAATGGAGCTTGTCGATTTCCGTATCTTTAAGCAAGGGCACGATAAAGTCTATGAAGGAATTTATGGTGTAAATGTTTCTAAGGTAAGGGAGATTATAAAAATCCCAAACCTTACAGAACTTCCAGGTGTACCTGATTACATCGAAGGTATCTTTGATCTTCGTGGAGTGGTTATACCTGTAGTCAATCTTGCCAAATGGATGCAAATCACTGAGCCAGAAAGCACTATGCTAAAACCTAGAGTTATTATTACTGAATTTAGCAATATTCTTATTGGTTTTATAGTTCACGAAGCAAAAAGAATTCGTAGAATAAACTGGAAAGATATAGAACCAGCAACTTTTTCTACAGGATCAGGTGCTTTAGATAAAGGTAAAATCACAGGTGTAACACGCATTGAAAATGATGAAGTGTTGCTAATTTTAGATCTTGAAAGTGTTGTTGAAGATTTAGGAATTTACGCTCCAAAAACAGATATAGATTTTGGAAAAATAGAAAAATTTACTGGAACAGCACTTATACTTGATGACAGCATGACTGCTAGAAAACGCGTCAAAGAAATGATGCAACAGATGGGCTTTCAAGTTGTTGAAGCTAAGGACGGCGTAGAGGGCATAAACAAATTAGAAGAATTAAGCCAAGTTTATGGTGAAAGTTTAAATGATACTTTAAAAATTATAGTAAGCGATGTCGAAATGCCACAAATGGATGGTTTCCACTTTGCTGCACGCATTAAAGAAGATCCAAGATTTAAAGATATTCCTATAGTCTTTAACTCGTCTTTATCAAATGAATTTATGAATGAGAAAGGTGTTCAAGAAGCTGGTGGAGAAGGCTATCTTGTCAAATTTAACGCTAGCGATTTCTTCAATGAAATTGCAAAGGTTATTAAAAAACATCAATCTCAAGAACAGGGGTAAAATATGGAAGATATGCAAGAAATACTTGAAGACTTTTTGGTTGAAGCTTTTGAGCTTGTTGAGCAAATCGACCATGATTTAGTAGAGCTTGAATCAAATCCAGAAGATTTAGAATTATTAAATAGAATTTTCCGTGTTGCACATACGGTTAAAGGATCATCAAGTTTCTTAAATTTTGATGTTTTAACAAAGTTAACTCACCACATGGAAGATGTTTTAAACAAAGCAAGACATGGCGAGTTAAAAATAACTCCAGATATCATGGATGTGGTTTTAGAGTCTATTGATAGAATGAAAACTTTGCTTAATTCCATTCGTGATAATGGCAACGATACTGCTATTGGTATGGATATAGAACCAATTTGCGCAAGATTAACAGCTATTTCAGAAGGAGAGTCTCCTGTTGCGGCAACAGATTCAAATGAAAAATCTACTCCACAAGCAGAACCAGAAGCACCAAAACAAGAAATAGCTACTCCAGAACCTGAAGTAGATGTTAATCAATTAAGTGATTCTGAAGTTGAAGCTGAAATAGAAAGACTTTTAAAAGTTAGAAAAGCTGAAGATCAAGCTCGTCGCGCACAAAAAAAACAAACAACAAATGCGGCACCTAAACCGACTAACAATACAGCAAATAAACCTGCGGAAAGTGGAGAGAAAAAAGTTCCTGCTTCAGGTAGTAATGCTAGCAGTATGGATCAAACCATACGCGTGGAGGTAAAAAGATTAGATCACTTAATGAATCTAATTGGGGAGCTTGTTTTAGGTAAAAACCGTTTGCTTAAAATTTACGATGATGTTGAAGAGCGTTATGAAGGAGAAAAATTCCTTGAAGAACTTAATCAGGTTGTAAGTCAATTAAGTATTATTACAACTGATGTTCAGCTTGCTGTAATGAAAACAAGAATGCAACCTATAGCAAAAGTTTTCAATAAATTCCCAAGAGTTGTTCGTGATTTGAGTCGTGAATTAGGAAAGCAAATAGAACTTGAAATTACAGGTGAAGAAACTGAACTTGATAAATCTATCGTAGAGGAAATTGGCGATCCTATCATGCATATGATTAGAAATTCATGTGACCATGGTGTTGAGGATCCAGCAACTCGTGCAGCTAATGGAAAACCTGAAAAAGGTATAGTTCAACTTAAAGCTTATAATGAAGGCAATCACATCGTTGTAGAAATTACAGATGATGGTAAAGGACTTGATCCAAATGGCTTAAAAGCAAAAGCTATAGAGAAAAATTTGATTACCGAAAGAGAAGCAGATCAAATGACAGACAAAGAAGCTTTTGCTTTGATTTTCAAACCTGGTTTTTCAACTGCGGCTAAAGTAACAAATGTTTCAGGTCGTGGCGTAGGAATGGATGTTGTTAAAACCAACATCGAAAAACTAAATGGGGTAATTGAAATTGATAGTGAGTTAGGTAAAGGAAGTTCATTTAAACTTAAAATTCCTCTTACCTTGGCAATCATTCAATCTTTACTTGTAGGAACTCAAGAGGAATTCTATGCAATTCCACTTGCAAGCGTTCTTGAAACAGTTAGAGTGCCAATTGATGATATCTATACTATCGAAGGTAAAAATGTATTACGCTTAAGAGATGAAGTGCTTTCTCTTGTGAGACTTTCAGATGTATTTGGAGTTAAACAAGTCCTTGAAAGCGGTGATCAAACTTATGTCGTTGTTATAGGGGTAGCAGAAAGCAAGCTTGGTATTATAGTAGATACTCTTGTAGGACAAGAAGAAATAGTTATTAAATCCATGGGTGATTATTTACAAAATATCCAAGGCATAGCAGGAGCTACAATCCGTGGTGATGGTAGAGTGACATTAATCATTGATGTAGGTGCTATGATGGATATGGCCAAAGAAATTAAAGTTGATATTAAAGCGCAATTAGAATCAAGCGCGAAAAAACCTAAAGAACAACCAAGTGATTATAAAGTCTTAATTGTAGATGATTCTAAAATGGATAGAACCTTAATGCAAAAAGCTTTAGAACCGCTAGGAGTTAGTTTAGTTGAAGCAACAAATGGTGTTGAAGCATTGAATATTATAAAATCTGGCGAACATGATATTGATGCAATGCTTATAGATATCGAAATGCCAAGAATGGATGGATACACCTTAGCTGGTGAAATTAGAAAGTATTCTAAATATCGTAACCTACCACTCATTGCAGTTACTTCAAGAACAAGTAAAACTGACCGCTTAAGAGGTGTTGAAGTGGGTATGACTGAATATATCACTAAACCTTATTCTCCAGAATACTTGGAAAATGTGGTTAGAAAAAATTTGAAACTAGGATAAGAATATGAGTAATGAAAAATTAGAGCAAATTTTGCAAAAACAGCAAACTCAGATGGCTGGTCCTGATGTCGATCAAAGAGAAGATGATATCATCCAACTTGTCGGCTTTGTAGTTGGAGATGAGGAATATGCGATTCCAATTCTTAATATACAAGAAATCATTAAACCTATAGAATATACTAGAGTTCCTAGTGTACCTGATTATGTTCTAGGGGTTTTTAATATGCGTGGTAATGTTATGCCACTCATTGATCTAGCTCAACGCTTTCATTTAGGAAGTTCTAAAATGACACCTCAAACAAGATATATTGTTTTAAGAGGTGAGACAAATGGAACTGGAGTTGGAGGAAATGCTGGTTTTGTTATAGATAGATTAACTGAAGCAATTAAAATTCACAGAAACAGAATCGATCCACCACCTGAAACTTTAGTTAAAGACAAAGGTATGATTTATGGTATAGGAAAAAGAGATGAAAATATCTTAACTATACTCAAAGTAGAAGCTTTACTTAAGCGCGAATTTTAATGATTAAACTTTGTGTTTTTGACTTTGACGCTACTTTAATGGATGGTGAAACCATCGATATTTTAGCTACAGCGCATGGCAAGGGTAATCAAACAAGCGAAATTACCCGCCATGCCATGGCTGGAGAGCTTGATTTTTTCGAAAGTCTTCAAAAACGAGTAAGCCTTTTAAAAGGTATGTCTTATAAAAAAGTTTTAGAATTAGGTAGCACACTTCCACTAATGCATGGAGCACATGAACTTATCCAATATTTAAAATCTAAAAATATACATATTGTTATTTTTAGCGGTGGTTTTCATGAAGGCATAGATCCTGCTATGCAAAAACTTGGAATTAACCTTAGTTTTGCAAATTATCTGCATCATAAAAATGACATTTTAACAGGGCTAGTTGGTGGGGAAATGATGTTTTCAAATTCAAAAGGCTTAATGCTACAACGATTAAAAAGCTTTTTAAATTTGAAAACAGATGAAGTGATGTGTGTTGGCGATGGGGCAAATGATTTGGCAATGTTTAACGAAAGTGGATTAAAGATTGCATTTTGTGCTAAAGAAATTTTACGTTCCCGAGCTGATATTTGCATAGATATAAAAGACTTAAAAGAAATAATAAAGGTAATATAATGAAAAATTTTTCTCTTTGGTGTGATTTTATAGAAAATAGTTTTTTAGATAATGAATTTTTAAATTTATTATCACATGGAATTAATGGTGCTACTTCAAATCCTGCTATTTTTAAAAATGCTATTTTAAATTCTCCAATTTATAAAGATAAAATTCTTAAATTAAAAGGAAAAAGAACAAAAGATATTTATGAAGAATTAGCAATTTCTGATATTCAAAAAGCAGCTGATAAATTAGCCCCTCTTTTTTATCAAAAAAATGATGGATTTATAAGTATTGAAATAGATCCAAGACTTCATGATAACACGACTCTTAGTTTAGGCGAAGCTAAAAGACTTTATAGTGCTATTAGCAAAGAAAATGTAATGATTAAAATTCCAGCTACAAAAGCTTCTTATGAAGTAATGTATGAACTTATGAAAAATGGTATTAGCGTCAATGCTACCTTAATTTTTTCTCTTGAACAAAGTCAAAAATGTTTTGAAGCTTTAAATGCAGGTTTAGTCGAATTTAGAAAAAACAATATAGCCTTAAAAGAACAAAATACTAGAACACCACAAGCTGTTATAAGTATTTTTGTAAGTCGTTTTGATAGACTTTTAAATCCTAAAGCCAAAGAGCAAAATCGTATTGGAATTTTAAATGCAAATTTAGCTTATAACAATATCTACTCAAAAAATGAACCTAATATTCGCGCCTTGTTTGCAAGCACTGGAGTTAAAGGAGATGATCTGCCAAAAGACTATTATATCAAAGAACTTCTTTTTGAGAATTCTGTTAATACTGCTCCTCTTGATGCAATAGAGGCATTTAAAGGAAAAATGGATTTTAAAAAACCTTTAATGAATTTTGAAATTTATACAGAACTTAATCAAATCATTTCTCAAAGTGAACGAGAAAAAGCTTGCAATGATTTGTTAAGCGATGGCATAGAGCAATTTTGTATTGCTTTTGAAGATATTTTAAAAGCTCTTTAATTAACGTATTTTTATCATTTTATTCTTTGAAAGTTTTAATATTTTTGATGGGATATTTTCGAAAAATTTCTCATCAAGTATTATATCAGCAACACTTCTAGCCCATTCTTCATCAAATTCTTTTCCATGCTTGTTTGCCGAAGATGAATAAAAATAGCCATTTTTACTTAAAAAATTCGCATGTTTACACTCTTTCACAATACGAATGGCCTGATTATTTGGATAAATAAAAGTTGTTTTTTTAGAACGACGTACTAAATTTTTAAAAGATTTTGGAATTCTTGCTAAACTTTTTAACTCGCAAAATTTCGCAGAAGTGATTAAGCAAGGTTGATTTTTATCTCTACCTTTTAAAGCATTAATCTCTTCTAAATTTTTACTTAAAAATCCTACCGTAGTATCTGTTTGAGCTAAATAAATCAAGATTTAAGCCACTCTTGCAAACTCTTTACATCTAGGCAAGATTTACTCTGTATAGCTTTAATCGATTTTGCACCTGCTAAAGCTGATCGTAAATTTGTAAAATAAGGTATTTTAAAACGAATAATATTTTCACGAATTTTTTTCGTATCACCTTTAAAACTGTGATTATCACTTGTATTGATAACTAAGTGAATTTCTCCATTTTTCAATTTATCTTCAACATTGGGGCGTCCTTCTGAAATTTTATGTACAAGTTCGCACTCAAAACCACTTTCTAAAATTTCCTTACAAGTTCCCCCTGTTGCCATAAGCTTAAAGCCAAGCTTTACATATTCTGCAGCGATTTTTTTGGTATATTTTTTATCCTTATCTTTTAAGGAGATAAATACCACGCCTTGCTCTGGCAGATGATTAAACGATGCGATTTGACTTTTTGCGTAAGAATTTGCAAAATCCTTACTTATACCCATAACTTCACCCGTTGAACGCATTTCAGGGCCTAATTCTAAATCACTTCCGCTAAGTTTTGCAAATGGAAATACTGCTTCTTTTACGCTCATATATTTTGGAGTTTTAGGGCGTAAAATTTTAGTATCAAAATTAACCACTTTGAAAGTATCATAAAATTTTAAAGCTTCTTTTAAATTTCCTTGCCACATCACACGCGTTGCCACTTTTGCTAAAGGAATACCCGTAGCTTTACTAACAAAAGGCACAGTACGACTAGCTCTAGGATTTACTTCTATCATATAAAGCTCATTATTATGTAAAGCAAATTGTATATTTAAAAGCCCTACAACTCCTAAATTTAAAGCAATATCTGCGGTTTTTTGTGCAATAAATTCTTGCATTTTTTCATCGATATTACAAGGTGGTAAAGAACAAGCACTATCGCCTGAATGAATTCCTGCTTCTTCTATATGCTCCATAATTCCTGCCACATAAACATCTTTGCCATCACAAATCGCATCAACATCAATTTCTGTAGCATTGTCTAAAAACTGATCGATCAAAACAGGACTTTTATCACTCACATCCACAGCTTCTTGCATATAGAGTCTAAGTTCGGCCTCATCATTTACCACACGCATCGCACGCCCACCTAAAACATAACTTGGTCTTACAAGCACAGGATATCCTATATCACTAGCTTTAAGCACCGCTTCTTCCACACTTGTTGCAGTGGAATTTTTTGGCTGATTAATACCTAGCTTTGTAATAAATTCAGCAAATTTCTTTCTATCTTCTGCCATATCAATTACTCTTGCACTAGTACCTATAATTTTAGCTCCAAAAGCGCTTAAACGCTTAGCAAATTTCAAAGGAGTTTGTCCGCCAAAATGCACAATCACTCCATCAGGTTTTTCACGCTCAATCACCGCTCTTAAATGTTCAAAATCAATAGGCTCGAAATACAAAATATCACTTGTATCATAGTCAGTCGAAACGGTTTCAGGATTACAATTATACATAATAGTTTTAATACCCATATCTTTAAGCGCAAAAGAAGCATGTACGCAAGCATAGTCAAATTCTATACCTTGTCCTATGCGGTTTGGCCCCCCGCCTATAATCATCACTTTTTTTTCTTTTTTATCCTTAGCATCGTTTTTACTTTGAGTAAGTTCGCTTACATTAATACTTGAATAAAGATAAGGAGTTAAAGCTTCAAATTCACCCGCACAAGTATCCACTTCGCTAAATTCTGCAATGATTTTTTGCTTCATTCTTGCATAATAAATATCATTTTGGCTTAATTCTAAATTATCTTTCAAATTTACAAGCAAGGCTATCATTTTATCTGAAAAACCCATAGTTTTTGCTTTTCTCAAAGGAGCTTTATTGTTTAAAATATCCATATCAATTTGCTCTTCAAAATCTACAATTTCTTTAATCTGTGTTAAAAACCAAGGATCTATTTTACAAAGCTCATAAAGTTCTTCTACGCTAAAACCTTCTCTAAAAGCTTGAGCAACATAAAGCAAACGCTTTTCATTGGCATTGCGAATTTTAAAAACAAGATCATTTCTATCTTCAAATTTTACTCTATCAAAACCACTCAAAGAACGCTCAAGAGAACAAAGTGCTTTTTGTATACTTTCTTTAAAAGTACGTCCTATAGCCATCACCTCACCCACACTTTTCATAGCTGTACCTAAAGTTGTGTTTGCCCCTGGAAATTTTTCAAAAGTAAAGCGAGGAATTTTTGTTACAATATAATCAATCACAGGCTCAAAAGATGCAGGAGTTCCTGTAATATCATTTTTAATCTCATCTAAACTAAAGCCTACTGCCAAAAGTGTCGCAACCTTTGCTATAGGATAGCCCGTTGCCTTAGAAGCTAAAGCACTTGATCTTGAAACTCTTGGATTCATTTCTATAACTATCATTCTTCCATTTTTTGGGTTGATAGCAAACTGCACATTACTTCCGCCTGTATCTACGCCAATTTCACGCAAAATAGCAAAAGAAGCATTACGCATAACTTGATATTCTTTATCCGTCAAAGTTAATGCTGGAGCTATTGTAATACTATCTCCTGTATGAACTCCCATAGGATCGATATTTTCTATACTACAAACTATGATACAATTATCCGCTCTATCGCGTATAACTTCCATTTCATATTCTTTCCAACCCAACAAACTTTCTTCAATCAAAATTTCATGGATAGGCGATAAAGCTAAAGCAGTATTGGCAAGTTCTTTAAATTCGTCCATATTATAAACCACACCACTTCCAGTACCTCCTAAAGTATAAGAAGCACGGATCATCAAAGGAAAGCCAATTTCATCTACAGCTTTTAAAGCTTCATCATAATTATACGCATACATCGATTTTGGCAAATCCATGCCGATTTTTTTCATACATTCTTTAAAGACCTGACGATCTTCACCTTTTTTAATCGCCTCAGGGTTTGCACCTAAAAATTTCACATCTCCTAAAAGTCCACTTTCATAAACTTCCATAGCAACATTTAACGCTACTTGTCCACCCATGGTTGGTAAAATTGCATCAATTTTTTCTTTTTTAATAATACTTAAAATACTTTCTTTTGTTATGGGTTCTATATAAGTCGCATCTGCAAATTCGGGATCTGTCATGATGGTTGCAGGATTTGAGTTGATTAATACTACACGATATCCTAATTCTTTTAAAGTCTTTGCGGCTTGAGTTCCAGAATAATCAAATTCACAAGCTTGTCCTATCACAATAGGACCACTTCCTATAAGTAAAATGCTTTTAATATCTGTTCGTTTTGGCATAAATTTTCCTAAGAGCATAAATTTGGGCTGATTATAACAAAAATTAGTTTTATAAACTTTGAAATTATCGATATAATTTAAAAAATAAACACTCTGCTTTTAATCTAGGAAATAATACATAAATAAATTTAAGATTTTTTATAAAATTCTCATTCGATTATAAAAATTTATTTGATAATTTAACAAAATTTTTAGCATTAAACAAAGTTATAATAATTAGCAAAAATATAGAAAATTTTTAAAAAGTCTAATCCTTGACTTATAAATTATCTACTACATATAAATAAGCAGGAATACTAATCTTAACATAAGGCTTTACTTCTACACTTTGATACATATCTTCATCATCAATTCTATTCACAATCCCAACAGGTATATCTGAAAAGAAAATATTATCAAGTCCACTTGTTAAAATTTCATCTCCGATATTAATTTTTGCCCATTTTGGAATAAATTTAACCACAATCCTGCCATCTTCACCTTGGATTAAACCTGGAGCTTTGGATTTTCCTATATAAACAGAAAAAACACACTGATCATCACCTTGTAAAAGAGCCATTGCTCTACCATTTTTATTAATAGCTATACCTGCGGTATATCCTTGATATATCAAACCACGATTTTTACCAACGGGAATTTTACTCCAATCTAACCATAATTTTTTATAATCATTCAATTGAACATAAGAAATAACTCTAGTTAAAGAAACTTGAGGTAAATATTTTGTAGAATTTTGATCCTCTAAAATACGATTTAATTGATTTGCAAAACTAGTTACCTTTACAGCAATATCTTCTAATTCTTTATTTCTAGCTTTTAGTTGCTGAATTTGATTTGCTTGATTAAAGTGTTCTGAAATTTTTTTTCCCAAATAATCTTTAATATTATAAAAATTACCTATAACAAAATCATTAACACGGAGAACATTTTGCTTGATAAGTCCTCCATAATAAAAAGATATAAAAACCAAAAAGGCCAAGACAAGAACATAAAAAATCTTATTCTTCATTGGTTAATTGTTGCAATAATGAAATTTCCTCTAAAGCTTTACCCGTTCCTTTTGCTACAGCTAAAAGCGGTTCATCTGCGATATAAACTGGCAAACGTACAATTTCACTTAAGTATTTATCAAAACCACGAATCAATGCTCCACCACCTGTTAAAACTACACCATTTTCTACTATATCACTTGCTAAATCAGGCGGCATCATTTCAAGAACCATTTTTAAAGCATCAGCAATTTCTTTTAAATACTCACGCATTGCTTCTCTTACATCTTCACTTGTAAGTTCAATACGACTTAAAAGTCCACTTACTTGATCGCGTCCTTTTACCACCATAGAAAGCTCTTTTGGAAGTTGTATTGCTGAACCTATAGTGATTTTGATCTCTTCGCCTGTTCTTTCACCTATGATAAGATTGTATTTTTCTTTTACATAATTAACTATACTCATATCAAGCTTATCTCCAGCCGTACGAATAGACTTTGAAATCACAAGTCCACCCAAAGAAATCACTCCAATCTCAGTAGTTCCACCCCCTATATCTACTACCAAATTTCCTTTAGGCTCTTGTATAGGTAAACTTGCACCAATAGCTGCTGCCATAGGCTCTTCAATCAAAAATACCTCTCTTGCACCTGCGCTTAAAGCACTTTCTCTTACCGCTTTTCTTTCTACTTGAGTTAAACCATAAGGAACAGAAATGATAATTCTAGGACGTAAAAAACTTTTTCTACGGTGTGTTTTTTCTATAAAATAGCGGATCATTTTTTCAGTCATATCAAAATCTGCAATCACGCCATCTTTCATAGGACGAATAGCTTCGATATTGCCTGGAGTTTTTCCCACCATATCTTTAGCTTCTTTACCTACGGCTAAAATTTTTGCTTTGGAACCATACCTTTCTCTTTCAACTGCCACAACAGAAGGCTCATTTATCACTATACCCTTATCTTTTACCAAAACTAGGGTATTAGCTGTTCCTAAATCAATCCCCATATCACTAGAAAAAAATCCTATAAGTTGATCTAATATCATTTCTATCCTTTTTAACTTATTTTTCTTTTTATTAATAATGCCTTTGCATTGTCTTTAACAACTTCTTTGGTTATTACAATATCATAGTTTTTATACTCTGGTAATTCAAACATTAAATCTACCATCATTTCTTCTATAATACTTCTAAGCCCCCTAGCCCCTGTTTTTCTCTCCAATGCAAGTTGTGCGATAGCTCTTAGGGCATCTTCTTCAAATTTTAAATTCACTCCATCAATAGCAAAAAGCTTTTGATATTGCTTAATAATGGCATTTTTAGGCTCAGTTAAAATTCTTACCATATCTTCTTCATTAAGCTCATTTAAAGATGCAATCACATGCAAACGACCTATAAGCTCAGGAATCAAACCAAAATGCACCAAATCATCAGGTTCAATTTTCTCAAGTAAAGCTTTATTTTCTTCTTTTGCATCATCAAAAAAGCCCACAACTTTATCGCCAAGTTTTCTTTTTAAGATAGTTTCCAAACCATCAAAAGCTCCACCACAAACAAATAAAATATTTGAAGTGTCAATTTGTATAAACTCTTGATTTGGATGTTTTCTTCCCCCTTTTGGTGGAATATTTACCAAACTTCCTTCGATAATCTTAAGTAAAGCTTGTTGCACGCCCTCTCCACTTACATCACGAGTAATAGAACGATTTTCACTCATTCTAGCAATTTTATCAATCTCATCAATAAAAACTATACCTTTTTGAGCTCTTTGCACATCTCCATCTGCAGCTTGTAAAAGACGTGTTAAAATATTTTCCACATCCTCACCTACATATCCTGCTTCAGTTAAAGAAGTTGCATCACAAATTGCTATAGGTACATCTAAAAATTTAGCTAAAGTTTGTGCCAATAAAGTTTTTCCACTTCCTGTTGGCCCAACAAGTAAAATATTTGACTTAAAAAGCTCTGTATCATCATCTTGAAGTTCGGCTTTAAAAAGTCTTTTATAATGATTGTATACTCCAACACTAAAAACTTTTTTAGCTCTATCTTGTCCTATGACATAACGATCTAGATAAGCTTTTAATTCTTTTGGAGTGATATCTTTAAATTCTGTATTATGGCTTTGTTTAGGTTCTTTAAATTCTTTTTCTTCTCCATAAATAATACTATAAGCACCTTCAACGCAATATTCACAAATAAAAGCATCATCATTTTCATTTGCTAAAATTCTTCTTTGTGGATTCTCCACTTCATTGCAAAAACTACATTTTCTAGGCATTATTTTTACCCCTATAGACAGGAATTCCGCGCTTTGTTTCTAATATAAAATGGCACATTTTTTTAACATTTTCACTTTCTTGATTTTCAAGCAAATTTTTAGCATTTTCTTTTAAGTCTCCTTGTCTAAATAAAGTTTTAAAAGCTCTGCTAAGTCTATCTACTTCATCTTTATCAAAACGACGACGAATACCTACTAAATTTAAACTTCTAATACTTGCACGATTTCCTTCTGCTAAACAAAACGGTACTATATCCTGAGAAAGTGCACTTGCTCCTGCTATCATACAACCCTCACCTACTTTGACAAATTGATGAATAGGTGTAAGCCCGCCTACAACCGTAAAATCTCCAAGCTCTACATGTCCTGCTAAAGTTGCATTATTAGCTAAAATAATATTATTACCTAAAAGACAATCATGAGCAATATGACAATAAGCCATAATAAAAGCATTATCGCCTATACGAGTAAAACCATCTCCTTTAGCTGTACCTGAATTTATCGTTGCAAATTCTCTAATAGTTGCGTTTTTTCCTATAACAACACCGCTTTTTTGTTCTTCTTTATAAGATATATCTTGAGGAATATCACCTACTATGGCATAAGAAAACACACGAGAATGATCGCCTATAGTTGTATCTGAAAGAATTCGAGCACCTTGTTTGATGACAACATCATTACCTATTTTAGTATCTTTACCTACATAAGCATAAGCTTCTATTACAACATCGTCACCAAGTTGTGCACCCTCTTCAATCACCGCACTTGGATGAATTTTTTTCATTATTTATCCACTATCATAGCTTTAAGCTCGGCCTCTGCAACTAAATTTCCATCTACAAAAGCTTGCCCTTTAAAAATCCACATATTACCACGATTTTTAACCACGCTCATTTCATAATCAAGCCTATCTCCAGGACGCACAGGATTTCTAAATTTTGCTCCATCTATGCCTGTGAAATAAACTACTTTACTTTTTGGATCCACTTTATCTTCCATACTTTCAAAAGCTAAAACTCCACCTGTTTGAGCCATACCTTCTAAAATCAAAACTCCAGGATAAATAGGATGCCCTGGAAAATGTCCCATAAAAACATGGTCACTTATACTGATGTTTTTATATCCTCGAACCACTTCTTTAACTTTTAATTCTGTAATTTTATCTACTAGTAAAAAAGGATAACGGTGTGGTAAGATTTCTTGAATTTGCATTACATCTATCATTATTAAATTAACCTTGAAAACAATTAAAAATTTTATTATATAAAAAAATCATTAAAAATTACATTAACAAAAAAAGTTTTTCTTAATAAATTTCTTAAATTTCTACAAGCACCTCTTGATTATCATGATAAATTTCACTTTTTGCTATCACTTCATATATTGAAGGTAAAATATTTTCAAGGATGATAATAGGGCTAAGATTATAAGTTCCAAACAATTTATTGCGCCATTTAATTTCTGCTTGCACACTCAAAGGTCTTTTTAAAAAATCTTCAAAATTTTTCCATTTATTTTTAAAAAATGTATTAAAACGCCAAAATTCTACAAAAACCATTTCATCTTTGGTGCTTCTATAAAAACCTTCTTTTAAATTCTGTTTTAAGCTTTCTTCATTTAAAGAAAATCTTGTATAAGCGTTTTTAAAATGCGAATAAAATAAAATATGAGATTTAACAGGCTTTTTATCTAATTTTATCAAAGCGCTTAAAAGACGATAATTTAAAAATTTCTCTCTTAAAATTTCAAATTTTATACCCTTTTTTTCCCATAAAACTACTTTTTTATAAAGAGCTATTCTTGCTTCTATACTTGCAGGTAAAATTTGCTTATTTACAGAAGACATTAATTCATCAATGAAATTCTTATCTTGTTTTTGTTTTTTAAGCCCATAAATACAACCACAATAGTTTTGATGATAGAGCATTTCTTTTTTTGCTAAAGCAAACTGCCTTTGAGTGCCACCATTTTTACGAAAATCAGGAGCTAAAAACTCCACCCCATAAGGCTCACATTCTTTTTGTAAAGCATTTTTTAACTGTTCTAAATCTTTTTTAGGGCTGGTTAAAAGCGTAGTAGTAAGCTTTTTTTCTCCTATTTTAGCAGCAAATTTAACACTAGATCCCATTCTTACATCAAAGCAAATTTCACACCTTGCACCTTTTTCAGGCTCATCTTCATAACCACGCACAGCATTAAGCCATTTTTCATACTCATACTCACCTTTATAAAGCTTGATGCCAAGTTTATCACAAGATCTTTTTACATCTAAAAATCTTAGTTCGTATTCGCTTAAAGGATGGATATTTGGATCATAAAAATATCCTATGATTTTTTCATCAGGATAAGTCTTTCTAAGTTCTTCAATAAAATAATGACTATCTACACTACAACAAATATGCACCAGCATTAAAGACTTTCAAGCACTTTTAAAGCATGATCTTTTACACGAACATTACTATAAATTTGAGCAATCTTACCTGTTTCATCGATAACAAAAGTAGAACGAATGATGCCTTCATATTCTTTTCCGTAATTTTTCTTAAGCCCCCAAGCTCTATAAGCTTTAACAACTTCTTTTTCGCTATCACTAAGTAAAATATGCTTTAAATTAAATTTAGAAATAAATTTTTCATGACTTGTCACACTATCAGGACTAATACCAATAATCACTGCATTTTTACCACCAAATTTATCATAATTTGCACTAAAATCACAAGCTTCTGTAGTACAACCTGGGGTATTATCTTTTGGATAAAAATACAAAATCACCTTTTTGCCAATAAAATCTTTTAATGCTATTTTTACCCCATCTTGATTTAAAAGCTCAAATTGAGGTGCCTTATCTCCTATATTTAAACTCATTTATTTGCCTTTGCTTTGATAGCTTCTACACTTTCTCCGCCAAAGCCTATGTCATAATTTTCCACATCTTCTAAAACCACAACAACTCTTTCTTTACTTTTATTATATTTCGTGCTTAAAAGTTCAGTAATATCAGCTATAAGTTCCGCTTTTTGTTCCTTGCTTAAAGACGGCTTTGCTAATTTGATATTTACTAATGGCATAATTTCTCCTTTTTTAACGATAATTTTTCATAATTATTTCAAAAAATACCTAATATTTTTTTTAACAAAAAACCTTAATTTAATAAAAGCTTATTGTTAGTATATTTTTGATAAAATCCCGATTTATTCTTAAAATAATATTTTTTAAGAAATAAACAACTATAAAAGGTAAAAAAATGATCTCAGCAGATAAAATTTGGATGGATGGAAAATTAGTTGATTTTAAAGATGCAACTTTGCACTTTTTAACCCATTCTTTGCATTATGGCAATGCTGTTTTTGAAGGAACTAGAGCCTATAAAACAGATAAAGGCTTAGCAATTTTCAGACTTGAAGATCACACCAAAAGACTTTTAGAGTCTGCAAAAATTACTCTTTTAAATTGTCCTTTTTCTCAAAAAGATCTTGAAAATGCACAAATTGAACTCTTAAAAGCAAACAATTTTCAAAGCAATGTCTATATCCGCCCTCTGATTTTCTTAGGCGATGGAGTTATGGGACTTTATCATATAAAAGCTCCTGTAAGAGTTGGAATTGCAGCTTGGGAATGGGGTGCTTACCTTGGAGAAGAAGGTTTAGAAAAAGGCATAAAAGTAAAAATTTCGTCTTTTGCAAGAAATAGTGTTAAATCATGCATGGGAAAAGCTAAAGCAAGTGCAAATTATCTTAACTCTCAAATTGCAAAATTTGAAGCTATTGAAGCAGGATATGAAGAAGCTTTAATGCTTGATGAAGAAGGTTTTATCGCAGAAGGAACAGGAGAATGTTTCTTTATTGTAAAAGATGGGGTTTTAATCACACCTCCAAATGATTTTTCTTTAAAAAGCATTACTCAAGATACAGTGCTTAAAATCGCTCATGATCTTGGTATCACCGTGCTTCGCCAAAGAATTTCAAGAGATGAAGTTTATACTGCTGATGAAGCATTTTTTACCGGAACAGCCGCTGAAATCACACCTATTAACAATATTGATGCAAGAATAATAGGAAATGGTTTAAGAGGATCTGTAACTAAAAAACTTCAAGATGCTTATTTTGATGTAGTTTATGGACGCAATGAAAAATACGCATCTATGCTAACTTATATTTAAAAAAGGAAATAAATGCCAGCTGATTTGAATGATTATTTCAATAAAAAAAATGGAAATTCTAACAATAACGGAAACAACAACCGTCAAAATTTCAATTTCAAAGCACCAGAATTTAATTTTAAAGGTTTTGGGAAATTCTCTCCATTTGTTTATGGGGTGATTATTATTATCTTATTTTTAATCGTTGCAAAACCTTTTATGGTGATAAATTCTGGGGAAATGGGGATTAAATCAACAACAGGTAAATATGACCCAAATCCATTAGAACCAGGACTTCACTTTTTCTTACCTTTTGTACAAAAAATAACCATAATCGATACTAGAGTAAGACAAATCAACTATGCTTCTATAGAGGGAAGTAATGAAAATTTATCTTCAGGTTCAGGTGTTATTAATAAAAATAGTATTTCTGTACTTGATTCTCGTGGATTGCCTGTATCTATTGATGTTACAGTACAATACCGTTTAAATCCTTTGCAAGTTCCTCAAACCATAGCTACTTGGAGCTTAAATTGGGAAAATAAAATTATCGATCCAGTTGTTCGTGATGTAGTGCGAAGTGTTGTAGGAAAATATACAGCCGAAGAACTTCCTACTAATCGTAATACAATAGCCGCTCAAATAGAAGAAGGTATAAGAAAAACCATAGAAGCCCAACCAAACGAACCTGTAGAACTTCGCGCTGTACAACTTAGAGAAATTATTTTACCTTCAAAAGTAAAAGAACAAATCGAACGCGTGCAAATTGCAAAACAAGAGGCTGAAAGAACTAAATATGAAGTAGAAAGAGCTAATCAAGAAGCCTTAAAAAAAGCTGCTTTAGCTGAAGGGGAAGCAAATGCAACCATAATCAGTGCCAAAGGTAAAGCTATGGCTGTTAAGATAGAAGCAGATGCACAAGCTTATTCTAATAAAGAAATTGCAAACAGCTTAAACACCCCTTTGCTAAATTTAAAACAAATTGAAACTCAAAAAGAATTTAATGAAGCCTTAAAAGTCAATCAAGATGCTAAAATTTTCTTAACTCCAGGTGGAGCAGTGCCAAACATTTGGGTTGATACCAAAGATGCTAAAAAGCAAAGTGCTGCCAACATGAACTAAAAGGATACGCAAGTGGAAAAACTAAGAGAAATCGTGCTTTTTTACACTACTCATTTATATTTAGTAGATTATATGCTGATTTTATTAGTTTTTTTTCTCTTCACTTGTGTTTTACTTCTTTGTGTATTTTTACGCCATAGGCCTATAGCGGCACTTTTTATTATCGCATTTGATATTATTATTTGTTTTTTAGTTTATATCTATGGGTATAAACTAATAGACAATGAAGTAAGAACTCGAAAAACCGCTATTACAGATCAAAAAATGATACAAAGCTCAAATGATTTAATTGTTGATTTTAACATTACAAATAATTCAAAAAATAATTTTAAAGAATGTAAAATTACAGCTAAAATTTTTGCAGATAAAATACCTAATGATAATATCATAGAAGAATATAAAAAGAAATTTATCCCTTTTAGACAAAAAAGTAGAGAAATTAAAGATCTAAAGAAAAACGCAACCCAAGTTCAAAGAATTGCTTTTGAAAATTTTAACTATGAAAATAACTATACCATACGCTTAGTTTCGGAGTGTTTTTAATGCATTTTACGATTTTTCATATTATAGCTTTTATCATTTTACTTATTTGCTTTGCCTTGATTTGTATTTTAATCTTTCTAAAAGTCAAACAGAAAGAAATGGCTTTGATTTCTTATACCATAGCTACTATTTTTACCGCACTTTTGATATATTCTATTTTTCTAACAATCAATCAATTCACCACTCAAGCCGATCTTAGCAAACTAACCTACACAAGAGATCTAAGACATGAGAGCGTTATAGTAAGTGGAAAAGTTCAAAATCTTACTAAATTTGAAATCAGAAAATGCTATTTGATACTTAGCATATTAAACCAAAAACAAGTAGGAGGAGAAATTTTCAATGATAAAAATGTCCGTAACGCTAAAATGCAAAATACAAGTGTTTCTTATACTATAGAAATCATAGACACACTCCCAGGTAATACCTATAAAGAATTTAGAGCCAATGTTCCTTTTCCTCCAAGTTTTAATAATCCTGAATTTTATCACACCTTAAAATGTATTTGATTCAAGAAATCAACTAGCAAAAATTCTAAAATACATTAATTATTCACATAACAAAACAATAATTCCACTATAAATTATATAAATATTAATAATAATTTAAGTTTTATTAATATAATATTTATTAATATGCAAGATAAGGAGTCAATCAACCTTTAAATCTAGAAGCACTTTACTAAATGAGAGTAAAAATGGGAGGGAAAATAAAGCTATAAAAAGCTTATACCTTAAAACTCAACGAGATCAAAATGGGCTCAGAAGTATTAATCTGAGCTCAAAACAAACTTTTTTTTATAATTGAAGTTTTATCTTTTCTAAAAAACAATAAGTAAAATATAATTAACTCAAAATTTATTATATCAATAAAGAATAATATTAAAGCACTAAAAATAAGTAATCTTAGTAAAAATTATACAATTAAGTAATAATTAAATTGCATAGTATTAAAATACATTTACATCAAATTTATATTAAGGAATTAGTAATGAAAAAAATTTTCATTTCTTTTGTTGTCCTAGCGAC
Organism: Campylobacter sp. 2014D-0258; assembly: GCF_008000495.1. Classification (NCBI taxonomy): domain Bacteria; kingdom Pseudomonadati; phylum Campylobacterota; class Epsilonproteobacteria; order Campylobacterales; family Campylobacteraceae; genus Campylobacter; species Campylobacter sp. 2014D-0258. The sequence continues at coordinate 5,288 of NZ_VOAR01000029.1, read as the reverse complement.
ATGTTTATGGGCAAAAAATACCGCCTATACCAATGAAGTTGTATCGCTTTATCTTAATAAAGATGATACTAAAGTCATAGGAAGACTTTTACCTACAAATCCTTTTGAAGTGTTAAAAAACGAAAATAACAGGGTTTTGCTAAAAATTGATGGTTATGTAAATCCTAAAGCACCTTCTGTGATTTATTTCAATGACTCTCAAAGAATTATTGTTGCAGCTTTTTCTAAAAATACAAAATTAAATTTCTCTCAAAGAATAACTGGAAAAAATGGCAAATGGGATAAGGTAAGCCTTGAAATTTGGGCAGATAAAAAAGAATTTGTCAAAGACAATAAAGAAATGTTAAATCGAGCCAAAGAGCTTTTTGTAAATAACTGCGGAATTTGTCATGCTATCCACAAAGAAAAAGAATTTACAGCTAACGCTTGGCCTGCAATTTTCCGTTCTATGGCTGATAGAACAGGTATTGATAAAAAAGACAGATGGCTAGTTATAGAATACTTACAAAAAAACGCAAAAGATTTTAAAACAAAATAAGGAGAAAAGCATGCTAGATAGAAGAAAATTTTTAAAAATTGGAGCGAGCTTAAGTGCTTTACCTCTCATCCCAAGCTTAAGTGCAGGAAAAACCGTAGAAGCTTCAAAAGTTAACCTTGGACTTGTAAAAAATGGAGAAGTGATCACCGCAGCACACTGGGGGGTTTTAAAACTCACTATAAAAGATGGCAAAATAGTAAAAAGCGAACCTTGGGAAAAAGTTACAAAAATGGATAATCCTTTACAGCACTATACCGCCGATATGGTTTATAAATCTCGTGTGAAATACCCTTATGTGCGTAAATCCTACCTTGAAAATCCTGACAATCCTAAACCTGAGCTTCGCGGAAAAGATGAATTTGTTCGCGTAAGTTATGATGAAGCAGTCAAACTTATCGCTAAAGAGCTTAAAAAAACAAGAGATAGTAAAGGTGCAAGTGCAATTTTTGGTGGAAGTTATGGCTGGAAATCAAGTGGAAATATGCAAAACTCACGTATCTTGCTTCATAGATTTTTAAATGTAACAGGTGGATTTGTAGGAGCTACAGGGGACTATTCTACAGGAGCTTCTCAAGTGATTATGCCTTATGTTGTAGGATCGATTGAAGTTTATGAGCAACAAACCTCGTGGGAAAATATCTTAAGCGATTCTAAATATGTTGTGATTTGGGGTGCTGATCCACTTTCTACTTTACGCATAGCTTGGACTTCAAACGAACAAAGAGGTTTGGCATACTTTGAAAAACTTAAAGACAGTAAAATCAAAGTAATTTGTATAGATCCTGTAAAAACCACTACAGCAAAATTTTTAAATGCCAAATGGATAGCTCCACGCCCAAATACCGATGTAGCTTTAATGATGGGCATGGCAAGCCATTTAATCGCTAAGAAAAAAGTCAATTACGAGTTTTTAGACACTTACACTACAGGCTTTGATAAATTTAAAGACTATTTAGAAGGCAAAGAAGATGGAGTGAAAAAAGATACCAAATGGGCAAGTAAAATTTGCGGTATCGATGAAAAAACTATCAAAAATTTAGCTGAAACTTTTTATGATAATTCTACTATGATTATGAGTGGTTGGGGTATGCAAAGAGCACATCATGGCGAACAGCCTCACTGGATGTTAGTTACTCTTTGTGCGATGTTAGGACAAATCGGCACAAAAGGAGGCGGTTTTGGACTAAGCTACCATTACAGCAATGGCGGTGTTCCAACTTGCAAAGGCGGAGTTATCGGCGGTATGACAGCAGGTAGCTTAGGGATTTGGAAAAATGGTAAATTTAAAGGTTTAGCAAAAAGCGAAACTTCAAACGAAGGTGCAGAATGGCTTCAAAATGCAGCGAGTTATTCTTTCCCTGTAGCAAGAATTGCTGATGCTTTACTTCACCCTGGAAAAACCATAGATCACAACGGCTCTAAGCTTACCTATCCTGATATTGATTTTATTTACTGGGTAGGCGGAAATCCTTTAGTACATCATCAAGATACCAACACTAATGTAAAAGCATGGAGAAAACCACGCACCGTTGTGGTAAATGAAATTTACTGGACTCCAACAGCTAAAATGGCAGATATTGTTATGCCTGTAACTTCATCTTATGAAAGAGATGATATTACCATGACAGGAGATTATTCAAATATGCATATAGCTCCTATGAAACAAGCAGTTGAGCCTGTGGGTGAGAGCAAAGATGATTATGTAATTTTCTCTGATATTTGCAAAATTTATGGAAAAGATGTCTTTAATGCCTACACAGAAAATGGCAAAAAAGCTAAAGATTTCATCAAAGAATACTACAACAGTGCCCTAAAACAAACTCAAAGTTTTGGCGAAGCTTTTGCTACTCCTATGCCAAGTTTTGAAGAATTTTGGGCTAAAAATGAACCAATCACTTTTGAACCAACAGCTGAAAGTTTAGAATGGACTCGTTTTTCAGAATTTATAGAAGATCCTATCTTAAATGCTCTGGGTACAGATTCAGGACTCATTGAAATTTACTCAGAAACGATTAAAAATTATAATTATGATGATTGCAAAGCCCACCCTACTTGGTTTGAGCCTATTGAATGGCTTGGAAATGCAAGCAAAGAAGCACCTTTCCACTTGCTTACAAATCACCCAAGAGATCGCTTGCACTCTCAACTTTGCCACACAAGCTTAAGAGATACTTATGCAATAAAAGATAGAGAGCCGATTTTAATCAATTCCAAAGATGCAAAAAAACTTGGTATAAAAAATGGCGATGTAGTGCGTGTGTTTAATAAACGCGGTGAAGTTTTAGCAGGGGCGGTTGTAAGTGATGAAATCATGCAAGGGGTTGTAAGACTTTGCGAAGGTGCTTGGTATGATCCTAATGAAAACGGACTTTGCAAATGTGGAAATGCAAATGTTTTAACCATGGATATACCAACTTCAAAACTTGCCAATGGCAATATCTCTCACACAGGGCTCGTAAACATAGAAAAATTTAAAGGTGAATTACCAAAACTTACTGCCTTTAGTGCCCCAAAAGGTGCGAACTAAATTTAAGAAAGCCGCAAGGCTTTCTATTGTCCAAGCAAATTTAAACTTAAAGCCATTATTGCCATTCCTGCGATAAGTCCATATAAACTATCATGAGCCTTATCATAAGTTTTTGCAGCGGGCAAAAGCTCATCAAGAGATATAAAAACCATAATTCCTGCAATTACAGCAAAACTTATAGCTAAAGTAAGATCGCCTATAAAAGGCAATAAAATCAAAGCTCCAACAAAAGCACCCAAAGGCTCTGCAAAACCCGAAAGAGCTGAATAAATAAAAGCTTTTTTCTTATCTCCTGTAGCATGGTAAATTGGCAAACTCACAGCCAAACCTTCAGGGATATTGTGTATAGCCACAGCTATAGCTATAGCAATTCCTAAAGTAAGATTATCAAGACTTGAAATAAAAGTAGCAAAACCTTCTGGGAAATTATGTATAGCAATAGCCAAAGCTGTAAAAATCCCTGTACGTTTTAAAGCTTTAGTATTGATCTGATGCAACTTTTCTCCAGGATGAAATTTCGGAGGATTTTGTCCTTTTTGGGGTAAGGGACAAATTTTTAACTCGCTTAAATCCTCTTTAGGTTCGTGAGGATTGACATCTTCGGGGATTAATTTATCAATCAATAAAGATATTAAAATTCCACCAAAAAAACAAGCTAATCCCAAAAGCTCAGCCCAATGCGAATCATAGTGATTTTTAAAATCTTTAAGTGCAGTAGGTAAAATTTCCATGAAAGAAATGTATATCATTACTCCAGCTGAAAAACCAAGCCCCAAAGAAAGCACTCTTAAATCATCTTTTCTGGAAAAAAAGGCTATTATAGAACCTATAGCCGTAGAAAAACCTGCAAAAAGAGTCAATAGCATTGCGATAAAAATTTGTTCGAATGTAAATTGCATTAATATTCTTAAATAAATAATATTTTAAAACTCTTTATATTTATAAAAAGTTAATACTTGGTAAAAATATACAAAATAATTAAAAATTTTTGATTTTTTATGTAAAAAATTCACTTTTTATACGCTTTTTCTCTTATTTTTTGCTAGAATAATATTTTTATTTTATTTTCAATATAAATATAGGAGTTATAATGCAAAAAATGAATTCAGGCAAATCCGTTGGAGTTTCAGTCAAACTTACGCTGTGGGTTGGAATTTTAGTTGTATTAATTTTAGCAATCACAAGTACCGTTAGTTACTTTGATGCCAAAAATCACACATATGAATTACTAAAAGAAAATCAATTAAAAACTATGGATGATGTTAAAGTAACTTTTGAAAACTATTCCAAAAGCAAGCAAAAAGCTATAGAGGTTCTAGCATATGAAAGTGCTAAAAAATTAGAAGATGAAAATATTTCACTGCTTCTAGATTCTTTTAAGAAGGCGTTTGATTTTGATATTGTTTTTATTGCGTTTGATAAAAACAACAAAATGCTTTTGTCAAATGGAACAATTTTAGATAAAAAATCAAATTTTGACATTACAAAACAAATTTGGTATCAAGAAGCAAAAAATAACAAAGGCATCACAATAACTCAACCATATAAATCCCCTATAGATCAAGAGATTGGTATAACTTATGTTTTCCCTATTTATAAAAATAATCAACTTATAGCTTTCGTTGGAGGCGATTACAATCTAGATAAATTTTCCAAAGATGTATTATCTTTAGGACACTCATCAACTACTTATGCTGCTGTTTATGACTCTGAAGGAAGAATTATTTTTCACGAAGTGCTTGATAGAATTTTAACAAAAAACACTTTAAGCGTTAATATTGCTAACGCCATAAAAGAAAACCCTGAATATATAGATCCAAATAAGAGAGATATTCTTTTTCCTGTATTTGATGATAAAGGTATCAAATATGAAACAATGTGCGATACAAGTTCCAATGGATTATATCGTATTTGTGCTGTAACTTTAGATAGTAACTATACTTCCGCTGTTAATTCCATTTTAATGAAACAAGTTATAGTCGGTATTATAGCTATAATCATAGCTTTAATCTTGATTAGATTTTTAATCAGCAGAAGCCTCTCCCCACTTGCAGCTATCCAAACAGGTTTAACTTCATTCTTTGATTTTATCAACCATAAAACAAAAAATGTTTCTACTATAGAAGTAAAAAGCAATGATGAATTTGGACAAATCTCAAATGCTATCAATGAAAACATTCTTGCTACTAAAAGAGGCTTAGAACAAGACAATCAAGCCGTTAA
>NZ_VOAR01000011.1:0-182996 GCF_008000495.1 Campylobacter sp. 2014D-0258 | reverse complement strand
TCAATGATAGCGTAGCTCAAATTGATCAAACTACTAAAGATAATGTTGAAATTGCTAATGAATCAGCTATTATTTCTAGTACAGTAAGTGATATAGCTAATAATATCTTAGAAGATGTTAAGAAGAAGAGGTTTTAACCTTAGATAACTAGCCAAAAAGCTAGTTATCTCTAAATTTACTTATTGATTTAAAATTTGATTTTTACTCTTACATAAATTCTGCCAATTTGAAGCACTTTTGATTTCAAGACATTGTTTTAAACTTTCTTTTTCAGCTTGTATATTTTGCATTCTTTCATAAGTTAAGGCTTGGATATATAAAGCTCTTGCTCTATCTTCATCTGAAAGTTTTAATTTAAGTAAATCTGTTAAAACAGCTAAACTTTCTTCATTTTTATTGATTTTAGTCAAAGCATCAAGATATATAAATTCTAAATTAGGACTAAAAAGATTTATACCTTTAAAATTTTGATAGTCAATGGCCTTAGGTGCGTAAGTTAAAATAGTTGTTTGCATATTATGATCATTAGCGTAAGAAAGTAAAGCATCATAAGCTTCCACCATACTAAAATTCATTGGAAAACTTTCTAAAATTTGCAAAATTTTAATGGCTTGATTATAGTCATTTAAACGCAATAAAGATAAAAATTGCAAATAATAAGCCTTAAAATTCTCATCATCACTTTTTAAAATTCTAGAATTAGCTATGTCTTTAGAAATTTTAATCACCTGAGGATATTGTTTATTGTCAAAAAGAATAGATGCTTTTTGAAGACCATAAAATATAGAATCTTCATTATAATTTTTATCTATATAATCAAGTGCTTGTTCAACATTAGAAGTTCTGATAAGACAAGCTAACATTTGTTTTTTATTCTCAATTTTCTGACCTATATCATAAGCACTAAAACGCATAAAAATATTTGCAGCATTGATACAATTATCAGCTTTTATGGCATTTTTTAAATCATTAATGGCTGCTTTCTCTAAAAATTGAGTAGCATTTGGAATTTTTTTACTTTCTATAAGATCTTTATAAGCTAAAATAGCACTAAAATTTCCCTCTTTATAATAAAGTGCAACATCTTCATCTAAAGCTTTATTTGCAATATTCTCATCTTTATTTGCATATTGCTTCATTAAATCTGTATAACGCTGATGCAAAAAGCTTGCATTATTATCACCTAAAGCAAAGAATACCTCATCACTTGCTTTTTTAATTTCATCTAAATACTTACCATCTAAATAATCATCCATATACAAATCAAGGTATTTTTTAGCATCACTAGATCTGTTAGCATGTGATAAAACCAAGGCTAAATCTTTTAAAGTTTCTTCATAACTTGGATCAAGTTTGGACATTTTAGCAAAGGCATCTTCATAAATACTTGCACTTATATCAAATTGTCCCTTTTGATTAAATAATTTAGCAAGTTCTAAAGATCTTGGAATATCTTTTCCAAAATATTCAGGATTGGCTTTTAAAATGGTATTAATATATTCTATAGCTTTATTTACTTGCTCATTTGAAAGCAAATTCTTTGCCAAACTCATAGCTGCTCTTGCAGCTAAATCTAAATTTTTTGTATTAAAATAAGTATTTTCATAAATATTTACAGCTTTTTCTTTTTCATTTAAATTATAAATATAGTCTGCATAATCAAGTTTTGATAACTGAGTAAAATAATTATTAGGTTGTTCATTATCCAAAATCGACATTGTATACTCTACATCAGCACGCTGAGCTAAAGCGATATAAGTTCTTAACATTATATGTAAAACTTCTGAAAAATTTTTATCACTTGTAAAAGTACGCGTCCAATTTTTAGCATCATCAATCATCTTTTCTAAAATTTGTTGATCACGCATGCTTGGATCTTGAGTGTAAAGTTTATTTTGAGCTCTTAATTTATAAAGTATAAATTCACTAGTAAAAATACTGCCACGATATCTATTGATAGCATTTTGTGCATCAATCACCACTTGATTGTAATTAGCCTTATCGTATTCTTTTTTGATGCGTAAATAAGTATTGATATCTGCACTTTGAGGAATAACAACAGGATCAGAATTTAAATCCAAAGCTCCAACATAAGGCAAACTCTCATGTGGAAAATTGATATTAAAATCGAGTCCATCATAGTCTTTAATAGGTGCTAGTTCTGGTGTAAAAATAAAAGTAAAAGCCTTACTTTTATGCGAACTTGATGAACTGAGTTCTTTATCTATATAAATATTTTGAGAAGTGTCAAACATTCTTGCTTGTATTTTTGGCAAAATGATCATTTTAATTTTTTGAGCTTCTTGTATAAATTTTAAATCAAAAGCAGAAAAACTCTGATCTTTTAATTTATTATCAACCATACCTGCAATATCACATTCAAAATGAACTTTTGCTTCGGTAATAAATTTTTGACATGTAAATTCTAAATCATTACTCGCATGTAAAACTGCAAAAGCTTGATTATTTTCGCGACCCGTGTTTAAAACAAGCTCAAAAGCAAAAGCATTTAAAAAACTTAATAAAATTAAAAATAATATTCTCATAAAATAATTATAGCAAAACTCTTATAACATTAACAATATAGCAAAAATGCTTACACAAACACAAAAAGCTAAAATAAAATTTTGTATAAAACTAAACTTAATATTATAAACCCTATCATTTTTCATAAATAAAACATGAATTAAAATCTTTAAATACGCATAAAGCATAATAACAGAAGATAAAGCCACAAAAAGCGCCAAATACCAATATCCATTTAAAATTACTGTATTTAAAATCATAAATTTACCCCAAAATACTCCAAAAGGCGGAATACCTGCTAAAGAAAGCACACTAATGCTTAAACAAAAAGCAATTAAAGGTTTTTTAACCAAAAGCCCATTTAAACTCTCATAAGAATTATTCTCATAATTACTTAAAATCATAAATACAGCATAATTTGCAAAAGCAAATAAAGTCCAATATCCAAAAATAGCAAGCAAAATTCCATCAAAATTTTGTTCTTTTAATAAAGGAATGCAAGCTATCAAAACCAAAGAAGAATGCACTACAGAACTATAAGCAAACATTTTTTTGATATTGTTTTGACTTAAAGCCGCAAAAGCGCCTATAAGCATAGAAAAAATCGCTAGAACTATTATGATATATTCAAAACCTGTATTATTTAAAAAATCAAACAAACGAATAACCACAACCAACATGGCAACTTTTGGCACAACTGAAATAAAAGCAACCAAATTTGTATGTGCTGCATAATACACATCTTTAAGCCAAAAATGAAAAGGTGCCAAAGAAAGCTTGATTGCACAAAGAACAAAAATCATCACTCCAGCACCCAAAAGCATGGGATCTTTTTGAAACTCATTTTTTAACGCTAAATTAGCAGATAAATCTAAAGTTCCTGTTTTTAAATAAATAAAAGCTACAGCCATAACAAAAAATCCAGCTCCTACAGCCGCTATACTAAAGTATTTTATCGCACTTGAAATAGCATTATCACTTCCACGCATTGCTATTAAAGTATAAAGCGCTAAAGAAGAACTTTCAAGTCCTATAAAAATAAGTACTAAATTTGAGCTTGAAACCATCAAAAGCAAAGATGCAATCATAAATAAAAATAAAGCATAAAATTCACCTTGATTTTCTTCTTTTTGCATTAAAAGATATAAAAATGAAAAACACAAAATCACCAAAGAAGCATAAAATGAAACAATATCATTATTTAAAGTAGCCAAAAAAGCTTTTGCTTCTAAACCTTGAGCATTTGCATTATTTAAAATCAAAAAAGCACTTACAATCAAAGACAAAGAACTTATGCCGATATAAAACGATCGATGAAATTTCCAAAAACCAGAGCAAAGCAAAAGAACTATTGCAGTTGTAATTAAAAATAAAAATGGATAAGATAAGCTTATATTTAAAAGTTCTAAATTTAAAAAATTATTTAACATTTGCCTCTCCTATTTTAGATAAAAAATCTAAAGTATTTTGCTCAACAGCTCTAATATTCATTGTTTTTATAAGATTATCCACATCTTTTTGTATCGGCTTTAAAAGTATATTTGGCATAAGCCCTAGTCCAAAAATCATTACTACAATACACACAAGAGCTACTATTTCTCTAAGGCGTAAAGAAAAATTCTCTATAAAGCTTTGTTTTTGCATGAAAAATATTTTTCTAAATACTGCGAACATATAAATCGCTCCTAAAATAATCACCAAACCTGCCAACAAAGCGTAAAATAAATTAATCTTTGCTATACCTAAAAGAATTAAAAACTCTCCCACAAAAGAAACAGTTAAAGGCAAAGAAACACTTGCGAGTAAAATTAACATAAAGAAAATTGAAAATAAAGGTGCTTTTTTGGCCAAAGAATGGTAAAAAGAAATATCATAAGTATGATATCTTTGGTATAAAAGTTCAACCATTAAAAATAAAGCTCCCGTTACAATACCGTGTGCAAACATATAAAAAACCGCACCACTAATACCCAAAGCATTTAAAGAAAAAATTCCCAAAATCATCACACCAAGATGTGAAATAGAACTATAAGCGATCAATTCTTTAATATTTTCTGCCCTATAAGCAATTAAAGCATTATAAACGATACTTACTATACATAAAGCTACAATTAAAGGCATAAAATACACACTCGCATCTGGAAAAAGTGGTAAACAAAAAAGTAAAAATCCAAAAGGAGCCATTTTAAAAACTACAAGCATTACAGAAACAAGTACAGGCGAATTTGCATAAACCTTAGGTGCCCAAGTATGAAGTGGAAATAAAGGAGCTTTGATAGCAAAAGCGATAAAAAATGCTCCAAAAAGTAAAAGTTGCTCTGTAAAATTTACTGCTGAGGCATTATTTTTCCAAATTTCCAAGTCAAAAGTGAAGATATTTAAAAGCTGATAATTTAAATAAGCTTGATAAATCAATGCTACAAGCATTAAAATTGAACCCGCAAAAGCATAGATAAAAAATTTCACTCCTGCTCTAAAATCTTTACCATAAACTCCCATAATATAAAGCAAAGGCAAAAGAGAAAATTCCCAAAAAACATAAAACAACAAACCATCTTTTGCACTAAAAAGTCCCATAATAGCAAATTCTAAAAAGAATATACAAGATACAAGCGCTTTTTGTTCTAGTTTCAAAAATAAAAAGCTTAAAAATATCATCAAAGAACTTAAAAGCATCAATATAAGTGCGATACTGTCTACTCCTACATGAAAGCTAAAAAATTTCAAAATTTTAAAAGAGAGATTATAATCAAAGCTTACCCCTTGTAAAAAATCCGCAAAAATATCCAAATTTAAAGCCAAAATCATAAAACTTACAACAACGCTAAAAACCTTAACGCCTCCACGATTTAAAAGTAAAACCACAAAAGCAGAAATTAAAGGAAAAAATATCAAATAATTTAGCATTTTACACCATCCATACCAAAATCAACAAAATCACAAAAGCTGCCACCAAAAATCTAAGCATTAAGTTTAAACTGTTTGGCATAATCATTTTTTGTGAAATATTTTGAGAATACAAAGCAATTTTTTCAACTATTCTATCAAAAATATAAAGATCACAATGTTTTAAAATCGCACATAAACTTTCATATTTTGAAACGATAAATTGATGATAGAATTGAGGAATAAAATAATCATTACCTAAAAGTTTGTGAATTTTATTTTCTTCAATACTTTCTTTAAACCAAGAATTTTTATAAGCAAAAATAGCCAAAATTACACCCAAAATAGCTGCTACACTCGCACAAATCATTACAATTTGATTTTGTGCATCAATAAAAACTAATTTTGTGCTTAAATATTCAAAAAAACTATGTTCAAAAAATCCTGCAACAATAGCTAAAACCATCAAAGGACTCATAGCCAAAAGTGCGATTTTACTTGCTTCATGTGGATGTTCATCATGTCTTGCAGGGGTAAAAAATACCAACATTAAAAGTCTAAAGCTATAAAATGCTGTTAAAAAAGCTGCGATTAAAAGCACTAAAAAAATACCATGGTGAAAAGAAATGAAAGAATATCCTAAAATCAAATCTTTAGAGAAAAATCCTGCAAAAGGATAAATTCCTGCTAAAGCTAAAGATCCTATACACATCAAAATAGCGGTAAATTTTAAAGGTTTAAAAAGTCCACCCATTTTTTTAATGTCTAATTTATCATTCATTGCATGCATTACATTTCCAGCACCTAAGAAAAGTAAAGATTTAAAAAAAGCATGTGTAGCTAAGTGAAATAAAGCTATACCATAAGCCCCAAGTCCTGCAGCCACAAACATATATCCAAGTTGCGATAAGGTAGAATAAGCAATAATGCGTTTTAAATCCCTAGCCACCAAAGCCATAGAGGCTGCAAAAATCGCTACAAAAGCTCCAAGTAAGGCAATAATATAAGAAACCTCAGGAACTAAATCATAAAGGGTGCTTGCACGAATTACCAAATAAACCCCCGCTGTTACCATGGTTGCTGCATGGATTAATGCAGAAACAGGAGTTGGCCCTGCCATAGCATCAGCAAGCCAAGTGTGAAAAGGAAATTGTGCAGATTTTCCCATAGCTCCTATAAATAAACAAGTTGCGATTAAGATCAAAGCATTGTGATCTAGGCTTTGTGCCATGGAAAAAACTTCATCATATTTTAAAGTTCCTGCTTGTAAATAAAGCCAAAAAATTCCTAAAAGCATACCCAAATCCGCAATACGATTCATAATAAAAGCCTCATTAGCCGCAAAAGAATAAGTATCGTTTTTATACCAAAAACCTATAAGCAACCAAGAGCAAAGCCCAACGCCTTCCCAACCTACGAAAAGTCCTAAGAAATTATCACTCATAACTAAAAAAAGCATAGAAAAGACAAAAAGCCCCAAATAAGCAAAAAATTTATTAAAACCTTCATCATGAGCCATATAAAAAATACTATAAAAATGGACACAAGTAGCTACAATACCTACAACACTCATCATAGTAAGCGAAATAGCATCTATATCAAAGCCAAAATTTACTCCAGCAAACCATTCAAACAAACTCACATTAAAAGCTTCATTGCAAAAAAGCAAATACAAAGAACAAAAAGCACTTAAAGCTACTAAAAGCGAACAAATTATCCCTACAAATTGTTTTTTCTCACTCAAAGCAAAACAACTTGCAAACAAAAAAGCTAAAAAAGGACTAAAAAGAGAAATCAAAGCTAAATTTTGCATACTAAGCCTCCACTTCTTTTAAGCTTTTTAATTCCAAAGTACCTTTTCTTCTATACCAAAGCACACACAAAGCTACACCAACAGCTACTTCACAAGCCGCTACACCCATGATAAAAAGTGCAAAAACCTGTCCATTTAAATCATTGTGCATTTTAGAAGCTGCTACTAAGGCTAAATTAGCACTATTTAATAAAATTTCACTCGAAATAAAAAGCATGATGAGATTTTGTCTTTTTAAAATCCCTACAAGCCCTATGACAAACATTAAAATAGCTATAAAAAAATACTTTTCTATCATTGTTTTTCCTTTGTTAGCTCTTTATGAGTAAGCACTATAGCACAAACTAAAGCAATCAAAAGCAAAATAGCTATAAACTCAAAAGCTAAAAGATATTTTGAAAAAATCGCTAAAGCCAGTTGTTTATTAAAATCAAACAAAGCAGGATCATTTAAAGGCAAATCCGTGCTGATATTTTGGTATTTAAAACCTATAAGCATGGCCAAAAGTAAAATCGCACTTAAAACCACCAAAGTAAAAAAACTTTTTTTAGCTTTAAGTTGTTCTTTAAATTCTTTAGAAGCATCAAAAAACATTATCGCAAAACTATAAAGTCCAAGCACAGCTCCACTATAAACAATAATTTGTATCACGCCTAAAAACTCTGCATCAAGTAAAAAATAAAATCCCGATAAAAACACCATTCCACCCGCTAAAGCAGAAAGAGAATAAAGCATATTTTTACTTAAAACCGCAATGCCAAAAAAACCTAAAACCACTACACTAAAAAATACAAAAGCCAAATTTTCTATCATTTGTTTTCTCCTTGCTCTTGTGTGTCTTGATTTTCTAAGGCTCTTTCAATCATCACATCGTAATAATTTGGTGTTTTTACCACCAATAAATCAGCATCTTTTCTAAGGCTTCCCGCTCCTTCAAATTCAACTTGATTTTTAAGCTTATCAATAGGAGTTAAAAAATCTTGCTTATAGCCAAAATAAGATCTTTGTTCAGCCGCATTTTCATACTCTGTTCCATGTACTATAGCAAGCTCAGGGCAAACCTCAGCGCAAAAACCACAATAAATACAACGCCCTAAATTAATACTATAATTTCCTACTTTTTTACGCCCATTTTCATCTAAAGAAGTTTCCATTCTAATACAATTGCTAATGCAAATTTTTTCGCAAAGCCCACAACCTATACATCTTTCGTTTTCGCTTTCTATAAAACGCATCAAACGATGAACAGCACGGTAACGATTGTCAAGCTTTACTTTTTCAAAAGGATATTTAATCGTAGCACTATTATTTCTCTTAAGTAATTCTCTCATCATCACAAAAAGCCCCACAAAAAGCTCTAATTTAACGCTTCTACGCAAAGCTTGTGAAATTTTCTCCCAAGTGCTAACAGGAGTTTTTCTTTTCTCATCTACTAAATAATAATTTTTCATATCAAACTCCTATAAAAGAACTGCTAAAGCAGTGATTAAAAGGTTTAAAACCGCTAAAGGGATTAAGATCAAATAGCACATTTTCATCACTTGATCTGGACGCAATTGCGGAAAAGCAGCTCTTGCCCAAAAATACCAAAAGAAAATAAAACTTGATTTTACTATCATCATAATCCAACCAGGAATAATCCAAAAGCTATTAAAACCCCCTAAAAACAAAAGAGTTACCAAAATAGCTCCAGCTATCATAGAAGCATATTCACCTATAAAAAACATACCCCATCTTAACCCCGAATACTCCGTTCCATAACCCGCTACAATTTCAGCATCATTTTCCGTCAAACAAAGCGGAGTTCTATTAGTCTCTATAAATAAAGCAATTATAAAAAGCACAAAAGCCAAAGGCTGTTTAAAAATAAGCCAAGAAAAAAATCCATCGCTTTGATAATTGTTGATATCCACCAAAGAAAAAGAACCTACAAGCATTACAATAGAAATCAAAGCTAAAGCTCCTACGCTTTCATAGGAGATAATCGCTACAAGCCCTCTTGCAGCCCCTAAAATCGACCATTTATTATTACTTGCAAGTCCACCCAAAAACACCGCATAAAAGCAAAGTCCTGAAGTGCCGATGACAAAAAGCAAAGCTACATTGATATCTGCCACTATAGGCTGAATCACCCTTCCAAATAAAGTAAATTCAGGTAGCATAGGAATAGCTGCTAAAGAAACAAAAGCACAAATAGCAGAAATCAAAGGCGCTATAGCAAAAATAAATTTTTGCGAATTTGAAGGGATTATATCTTCTTTAGTAAAAAGTTTTATCATATCAGCTACAAGTTGAATAAGCCCAAAAGGCCCTACCATATCAGGCCCTATGCGTCTTTGAAAATAAGCTAAAACCTTTCTTTCAGCATAAGTTGCAAGACCTGCTAAACTCGCAAATATTGCAATGATAATAATACATTTAATCAAAGTCTCTAAAGCAAAAAAAGCAAAATCACTCATGGTTTGCTCCTAATTTTTCTAAATTCGCCACAACAAATCTTTCATTAAAAAAGCTTAGCGTGTCAAGTTTTTCATCAAAATACGGTAAGAAAGCTCCATTTTTTATATCCTTATCCACACGCACACTAAGGCTTAATTCTTTATCTTTTATTTTAAGTTTTACAAGATCTTTATCTTTTAAATTTTTCTCTTTAGCTAAATTTTCACTTACACCTAAAAAAATCACCTCATTAATCGCACTAGCACGATTTGAAAATCTACCAAATTGATAGCTAGGATTAGCACTATAAAGCAAAATTTCATCTTCTTTTAGGCTTAAATTTTCAAAATTTGGAGAGATAAATTCTTTTTTAGCAACTTGTTTGAAACATTCTAAATTAAGCTCATATCCCCTTTTGCAATCGCCTGCATTGGTATAAAAATTGTCTAAATGATCAAAATCAATCGGAGAAAAACCTTTATTTATAGGGAGTCTCTTAGTATAATTTATAGTATATTCCTCATCAAAACCTAAAGCATTAGCCAAATCATTTAAAAAATATCCCTTAAATTCTAAAGCAGCGTTAGTTGGTACCACTCTTTTATCATAATTTAAAAAAGTTCCTTCTTGCTGATTTAAACTCGCACTAGCTAAATTTGCATGCTCTTCATAAGAAAAACTAAAATCACCTTTTTCATTGTAGCCTAAAGTCTTGCCTTCTTGTGCGTTTTTATCCAAATCACAAATCATAGCCACACCTAAGGTATTAGTATGCGTAGGATTTAAAAAGACTTTAAAAGGAGTAGTATTTTGGATCAAAGCAAGTAATTTAGCAAGTTTTTTCGCATTTTTATGAAAATAAAAATCACTCCCTATAACAAGAGTAAAATTTACTTTTTTAAGCAATAAATCTTCTAATTTATCTTCATCTATGCCTAAATTTTTAGCAAAAACAGAGCGTTGCACTTCTATGATTTTTTTTACTTTCTTAGGCACGACTTTTTTTACTTCTTTTTGGATTTCATTACCTTCTTCATCTTTTTCTATGACTTGTTCTACAACTTCTTCGTTGATACTTTCTTCTATTTCTTTATTTTCGCTAACAAAAAACTCTGCTAAATGAGTTTTGATACCTTCATCTTGGCTAAATTTTTGAAGTAAAAAATATAAAATTTGCTCTTCATCGCCACTTTTATGAATATGTGAAATAAAATTTTTAGAATATTTTACTATACCCATATCTTCCATAGGATGAAAATAAAGCCCTGAGCCTTTATTCATCACTAAAGCATTATTGATTTTATAGCTAAGCGTTGGAGCATCATATCTTAAAAGCATTCCAGCCACAACCAAAAAATCACTTTTTGTTATATCTTGAGTATTAGCACTATAAAACTCACCAGAATTAGCGATAAATTCTTGTAAAAATTCTTTAAATTTCAAAGCTTCTTCATTGGTCAAAGAAAGATTAAATTTCTTTTTTAAATTTTGCAAAATCAAAGCTTCTTCATTGGTAATAAAACTATTAAATTTAATGTTTTTAATTTCATTTTTCTCAAAAAGTTCCACAAGTTCTTTAAAGGCTTTTTCGTCTTTATCCGCCTCATTTTGCGTATCAAAAGCAAATCTTGCAGCCTTATTTAAACTCGCAAAGGCAAAATCATTACTCACACGATAAATTTTTTCTTTTTGATTGCTAATACCACTTTGCTTAATATCATAATACATCAACTCACAATCGCTTGAATGCGGATTTGAAGCAGGGATTCTTTTAAGTTCCCAAATATTTGAAGTGTATTGAAATTTCGAACCTATCAAAGCTCCTGTTGGGCATACGCTTGTACATTCTCCACAAAATGAACAATCAAGCGTGTCGCCATTTGCAGGACCTATCAAACTTTTTTGAAATTTAGTCCAAATCGCATAAGCATCTTTTCCCATGCTCTCTTTAAAGCTATTATCCACACTATCTCCGCCACGAGGAACAGTCTTTAAAGCACTTTCTCCGATTTTATCCTTACAAACTGTAATACAACGCTCACACACTATGCAAAGTGCGGGATCGTAATTAATCATTCCCCAATGTTTATGTGGTTTATGCGTGTCTTTAATCCAATGTTTTTGAACATTTACACGACTTTTATGAGTAAAATTTTGCAATTCACACTCGCCTGATTTATCGCAAACTCCACATTCTAAAGGATGATTGATACAATAAGCTTGCATGATCTCATTTCTTTCATCCCAAAGATTTTGTAAATCACTTTCTACAACCATACCCTCTTTTGCTTTAGTATTGCAAGAATATACCTTTTTACCATCAGCTTCAACCATACACATACGACAAGCCAAAGTAGGACTACAGCCCGAAAGATAGCAAATCGCTGGGATAAAAATATCATTTCTTCTTGCTATATTTAAGATATATTCGCCTTCTTCAAAGGCGCAATCTATACCATTAATCTTAACTGTCATTTTGCTTCCTTTATGCGAATTGGAGTAAAATCAAAACCATTATTTTCATAATTTAAAAAAGCTATGGTGCCTTGTAAATTTTCATCTAAACAAAGCTTAGTTTTAAAACTAAAATCTTTAGCTAAAATTTCAACTTCACTTTGATCTTTGCATTTTGCAATTTGTAAAAATTGCTTTGAACAATGTAAATTTTTATCTTGCAAATTTGCTCTAAAAAGCACTAACCCGTCATAATTATCGAGTTCTTTTAGGGTGTTTAATTTTGCCTTTTTAAAATCGCATTCTTCTTCATCGCTATCTAAAATCTTTAATCCATATTTTACACTTAGGAAATTCAAAAAATATTTGATATTTTCACTATCTTTATAAGAATGGATATTTTTATCTATAATTAAATACTTAACCTCTTTTAAAAAAGCAAGCACTTCGCCTGCTTCTTCCTCTCCAAAACAAGATTCAGCACTTAAATATCCCTCATCTAAATCGCAAAATTGTCCTTCATCGCTTAATTTACAAAGCAAGGCCAAAACAAAACTCAAACTTGCAATTTCGCATTTGTAAAATTTAGCTTTTAAGTTTTTATCTTCCAAACAAGAAATATTAATGCTATTTACACCTATTTTTTCACATAAATTTTTGTTTTTAAGGCTTGGCATATCTAAAAAACAAAGAGCATTATCATAAATCATACCCTCTCCTTTTTTATAACAATAGTCCAATCGACTTGATTAAATTTCAAAGAATTTAAAAGCTCACAGCCTTGTTCTTTTACAAAAGAAAAACTTTTTTCAACAGGAGAAAAATCGCCGATTTCAAAAAGCACCACTAAAACCTCACCTTGTTTTGCTTCTTTTATGATTTGTGCTAAATCTTCAAAAAGCTCTTTGCTTTTTCTTAAATCTACCCTTCTCATCGATCTATCTCACCTAAAACTATATTTACATTACCCATAATGGCTACAACATCAGCTAAATAAGTACCTACAAGCATTTCTTCAAAAAACGCACAATGCCAATAACTAGGCGTTCTAGCCTTTAAACGATAAGGTCTTCCTGTACCATCACTATGGATAAAAAAGCCAAGCTCACCTTTTGGACTTTCAGTAGGCACATAAACTTCGCCTTTAGGGGGTTTTAAACCTTGAGTGATTAAAACAAAATGCTGCATTAAAGAATAATTCTGCGTTAAAATTTGTTCCTTTGAAGCACTTACATACTCAGGATGCGTAGCTAAAATTTCAGGCGAAGTATCTTTATAAAGCATGGCACATTGTCTAAGGATTTTCAAACTTTCACGAAATTCTTGCATATAAACTTTATATCTAGCATAAGAATCTCCTTGCGTTGCATAAGGCACACCAAATTCAACTTCATTATAAAGCAAATAAGGCTCTTCTTTGCGTATATCGTATTTTATGCCACTTCCTCTTAACATCACACCCGTACAACCCCAATTTAAGGCTTGTTCTTTAGTAACCACACCTACATTTTCAGTTCTTAAACGCCAAATTCTATTATCATCTAAAAGATCTTCATAATCTTTTAAATCATTTGGAAATTTATCGCAAAATGCAAGCATTTCTTCTAAATAATTCTCAGGTAAATCAAGCATAACCCCGCCTATTCTCATAGAAGAATGTGTAAGCCTTGCACCACAATACTTTTCTATCAAATCCAAAACATATTCTCGTTCTCTAAAGCAGTATAAAAACACACTCATCGCACCAATATCAAGCGCATGAGTAGCAAGCCAAAGCAAATGCGATGTGATACGGTTTAATTCTAAAAGTATCATGCGTATCACTGCGGCACGGCGTGGAATCTCTAAACCACAAAGCTTTTCAACCGCTGCACAATAAGCATAATTATTCGCTGAAGCAGCGATATAGTCCATTCTATCAGTAGTAGGAATAAATTCTTGATAAATCATATTTTCAGCCATTTTTTCCATACCGCGATGCATATAACCTATACAAGGACGCGCTTTTACAACTTGCTCTCCATCGAGTTCTAAAATAAGACGCAAATTTCCATGCGCTGAAGGATGTTGAGGGCCTAAGTTGATAATCATTTTTGAGTCTTCTTGCTCAAAAGCTATATTTTCATAATAAGGTTTTAACTTGCTAGGAATTTGCATTTTAACGCCTTTTCTCTAAAATTTTTGCTTCATCACGTTTTACTTTTTTTACAAAAGCCACACCTTCATCTTCTTGATATTCTTGTTTAAAGGAAATTTCCTTCTTTTGACCACCTTTTGGCACTTCATGATAAAGTCTTGCAAAATTTAGCGTATCTTTATCATCAGCAAAACCAGAATCTCTTTGTTCTTCGCCCACTACTTCACGATATTCTTTGCCAAAAATTTTATCAATCTCATACCATCTTGCAAACTCATCGCCCTTTAAAGGATAAGTTTTCAAAAGCGGATGTCCAAACCAATCATCAGGCATTAAAATGCGTTTTAAATTGGGATGATTTATGATGAAAATTCCAAACATATCATAAATTTCTCTCTCACTCCAATTTGCCCCTTTAAAAACATGAGCCACGCTTTGTAAACGCTCTTTTACGCCTACAAAAGTTTTTATTCTCACTCTTAATTTTTTTTCTAAATTTAAAAGCTGATAAAACACTTCAAAACCATTTTTACTTGCTATAAAATCAATAGCGCTTGCTTCTGTAAAACTTAAATACCCTAAAGTTTTAAGCATTTGCAAAGTTTTAACATTGTCTTCTTTTTTAATTTCTATTACCCAAAAATCAAGTTCTACAAAGGAATTTAAAATTTCTACTTGAGTTTTTAAAACTTCAAAATCCTCTTTAAAAACACTTTCATTAACATCAGATTTTACAGTGTGTGGCGCGTGATAAAATCTATCTTTGTAGTAATTTTGAGTTTGAGCATTTTTTTTATCGCTATACTTTCTCATTATACCAACCTTTTAGGTGCGATTTTACGACTTGCTTTTTCTTTGCGGATCTTTTTTTGCAAAATCATCAAAGCAAACTGAAAACTTTCGGGGCGTGGAGCACAGCCTGGCACATAAATATCTACAGGTATAATTCTATCCACTCCTTGAACAGTAGAATAAGTATTAAACATACCGCCTGTATTGGCACAACTTCCCATAGAAATCACCCATTTAGGATCAGGCATTTGATCATAAAGTCTTCTTGTAAATTCAGCATGCTTTTTACATAAAGTTCCTGCAATAATCATTACTTCACTATGGCGTGGCGAAGCTCTAAAAATCGTTCCAAATCTATCAAAATCATATCTTGAACCCCCAGCCGCCATCATCTCAATCGCACAACAGGCAAGTCCATAAGATAAAGCCCATAAAGAATTACTCCTACCCCATTGAACTAGTTTATCAACACTAGTTAAAACTACGGGTAAACCACTTGCATAATTTATTTGATGCTCTGCCATGCAAACGCTCCTTTTTTATAAGCATATAAAAATCCAACTCCTAAAAGTACGATAAAAACAAAAACTTCTAAAAGTCCAAACCAACCTAAATCTTTAAAAATCAAAGCCCAAGGAAATAAAAACACAACTTCTATATCCAAAAGTATGAAGATTAAGGCGATGATGAAAAATTGAGAGTTAATCTTGTTAGCTTGTTTAACAGGAATAGGACCACATTCATAAATTCCAAGTCCTAATTTTTTGCGATTTTTTGCGGCAAAATTATTACCGATTTTTGAAGCTAAAAAAACCAGTCCGAAAAAAATAACACTAGCAAGTACTAGCATTAAAAAAATACCAAAATAAGGATGCGAAGCATCTATATGAGACATTTATTCTCCTTTTTTAAAGCACTTTAATCACTCCACAACAAAAATTAAATTTACACTTTTCTTTATTTTACTCTAAACTTTCTATATTGAAACTTATATTAAAAAATATTTTTTAAAGTTTTAATTTTTTATGATTAAATTTATAAAAAAGATCACTTTGATGGGTTATAAATATATAAGAAATATTATTTTTTTGCTGATAGTCATATAAAAAAGTTAAAATTTCTTTAGAAGTTTTAATATCAAGTGCTGAAGTAATTTCATCTAAAATCAACAATTTAGGATTTAAAACCAAAGCACGGATAAGACCTACACGCGTGGCTTCTCCTCCACTTAACTCATAGGGTTTTTGTTTTAAAATTTGCTTTTTTAGACTAAAAAAATCAAAAAATTCTAAAATCAAGTCATCATTCTTTTGTAAATTAAAATTTTCCAAACCATCTTGTATAAGATTTTTGATTTTTTTATAAGGGTTTAAAGCCATTTTTTGATCTTGAAAGCAATACTGAATTTGCTTTCTTAAAAGTCTTTGTTTGTTTTTATCAAGCTTGTGCAAGTTAAGATTTTCATACCATACCTCACCTTCACTTGGATCTTCTAAAAAACAAAGAATTCTAGCTAATGTGCTTTTACCTGCACCACTTTTACCTAAAATTATTAAATTGTCATTTTCATTTAAAGAAAAATTGACATTATCAAAAATAATATGTCTTTCTTTTTTTAAATACCAATGCTTTTTAAGCTCATAAAACTTACTTAAATTACAAACTTTAAGCATTATAATACCTTAAAAACTCATCTAAGCTATATAAATTTGAACTATTTTTTTCTAGCATAAGAATTTCATCTGCTAAAGAATTTACCAAATTTAAATCATGAGTGATACAAACTAAGGCTGCAGTATTTTTTAATTCTTCTAAAATCGATATGATCTTTGAAGCGTTTTCTTTATCCAAAGAAGCTGTGATTTCATCACAAATTAAAATTTGGGGTTGATTTAATAATGCCAAAGCTAGGCTCACCCTTCTTGCCATACCCAAACTTAATTCATTAGCATAAGAATGCCACAAACGATCAAGATTTTCAAATCCTAATTTTTGAAAATAAGAAAAAGCGTAATCTTTTCTTTCTTTTTGTTTTAATTTTGTATGAGTTTTTAAAACAAGATGACATAAATTTCCAATATCCAAATAAGGATAAAGACTAAGCTCTGCATCTTGCAAAACAAGTGCCACCTTAGAACGAAAATTTCTAAGTTCTTCTTTGTTAAAATTAAAAATGCAAGAATTATGAAAACTTAATTCATCAAAACTTATTGTGAAATTAGAATCTAAAAGTCTTACCAAAGCTTTTCCTAACAAACTTTTACCCACTCCACTTTGTCCTAGTATCATTAAAGTTTTACCTGTTTTTATATCTAAATTAATATCCTTAAGCAATAAATTATTCTTCAAACTGATATTTAAATTTCTTACCTTCAAGATCTTATACCCCAAATTTTTTGTAAAAAATTACCCAACCATAAAAGAGGTAAAAACAACAAAAGCAAGCTTAAAAGTGGAAAAAGTATCATCCACCAAGCGCCTATAAAAACTGCTTTTGAAGACTCACTCAAAAGAGTACCTAAAGTTGGAATTTCAAATCCTAAACCCAGTCCAAAAAAACTCAAAGTAGCTTCTGTGGCTATAGCATGAACGATATTAAATATAAAAAGTGTAAAAATCAGTGTTTTTAAAGCAGGTATTAAATCTTTAAAAAAAGCTCTAAATTTAGTTCTTCCAAGCACTATATTTGCTTTGTAAAAATCTAAATTTTCAAGTCTTTTTAATTCACTTTCTATAATTCTTGCTATGAAACACCAATGAATTAAAGCGATTAAAAAAATCATCAAAAACACATCAGAAGTTATCATACTTTGAAAAAACATCATAAGTAAAAAAGCAGGCAAGGCTAAAAAAAACTCTAAAATACGCATCCAAAAAACATAAAAAAAACATCGCGCTAAAAACAAATAGCACAAAGCAAAGATAATAGACAATAAAGATCCACCAACACCTATAATCAAAGAATTTCTCAAAGCAAAAAGCAAACGAGAAAACAAATCTCTGCCTAAAAAATCAGTCCCTAAAATATAAGTAAAATTAGGAGCTTGATGCAAATTTTCTAAATGAGTACTTAAAATATCAAAAGGAGCCAAAAAAGGTGCAAACAAGGCGCATAAAAACAAAAAAATTAAAGGCGCAAGAATGATAAGAAATTTAAACAAAATCAAGCCTTCTTAATCTAGGATTTAAAATCCTAGCTACAATATCACTTAAAAATGTAAAAAATGCCGCAAGCAAAACACTAAAAAATATAAGCGCAAGCACAACAGGATAATCTTTAAAAATAATACTTTTAAAAAGTAAAGACCCAAGCCCCTCGTAAGCAAAGACACTTTCTACCACATAAGTTCCCATCATAAAACTTAAAGCACTTCCCCCAAAATAAGCCACAATAGGACTTAAAGAATATTTCAAAACTAAAAAATAAATATCTTTCTCCCTTAAAGCCCTAGCGTATAAATTTTGAATAAAAATTTGAGAAAAACTTTCATTGATAAAATTTCTAGCAATCCTTAAAAATAACGCCAAATGTGATAAAACGAGCACCAAAACAGGCAAAATCAAATGCTCTAAACGATTTAAAAAATCATCTTCAAAACCTATATCACTGCTTCCCATAACAGGCAAAATTTTCCAAAAAATTCCAAAAATCAAAACAAACAATAAAGCCAAAACAAAAGGAGGTAAAGCAAAAAAATTAAAAGCTAAAAAAGTAATAATTTTATCTATAAAACTTTCTTTATAATAATATCCCAAAAGTGCCAAAAAAACACTGAGTAAAAATAAAAGCATTAAGGCACTAAAACCCAAAATAAAAGTATTAAAAATTCTTTCTTTTATAAGCTTTAAAACACTTTCTCCGCTTAAAAAAGAAACTCCCAAATCTCCTTTTAAAGCCTTAAAAAGCCAAATTTTATACTGCTCTAGCAAAGGCTTATCAAGCCCTAAATTTTGTTCTATTCTTTGAACAAATTCTTTACTTTGTGAATTAACTCCATTAGCATAAGCTATACTGCCTTTACTAAAATAAAGTAAAACAAAACATAAAAAAGTGCTAAAAAATGCTATGAAAATACTAAAAACTAAGCGTTTTAGCACTATTTACTCCACTCATAAACATTCCAAGTAAAACCCACTCCGTGATGACCTAAAGTCCTTGTTTTGATACCTTTTAAATCTTTATTATAAACTAAAGCAAAATCAAGATAAGCTAAAAAAATAAAAGGAGGATTTTCATACAAAGCATCTATAAAATCTTTATAATATTTTTTTCTCTCTTCCAAATTTGAAGTATTTCTTGCTTTTTGCAAGGCTATATCCACTTTTTTATCATGATAATGTCCAAAATTCCAACCCTCATCATTTAAAGCACTATCTTGCGAACTTTCAAATACCCTAAAAGTGTGAAAATCAGGATCTAAAGGACTTCCCCAGCCTATTAAAAAACTATCTACTTTAGAATAATCAAAACTTCCAGCAGGTTTAGCCACCACCTTGCTTACAACTCCTATTTTTCTAAATTCGCTTTGCAAAATTCCAGCTAAACTTACCCTTAAAGGATCATTACTCATCGCCCAAATTTCAAATTCTAAAATTTTCCCTTCTTTTTCAAAATTTCCATCTTTATTTTTCTTAAAACCTGCACCTACAAGCAAATCCTCGGCTTTTTTAGGATCATATTTGTAAATTTTAAAATTCTTAGAATTTGCCCAAGAACGCTCTAAAGGGTGATTGGCTACAAAAGCATAATCATGTAAAAGATTTTTTACTATACTTTCTTTATCAACTGCGTAATTTAAGGCTTGTCTTACTTTTAAATCTTTTAAAAATTCATTATCAAAATTAAACATTAAAGCCCGATAATCAGCCGATTTTTCACGCAAAATTCCAAAATTTTCATCATTTTTAAAAATATTTAGCAAAGAAACATCGATTAAAGCTGCGTCTATCTTGCCATTTTTAAGCTGAGCACTAGCTATAGAAGGATCAAAAATGTGTTTTATAATAAGTCTTGGAGTTTTTACCTTATCAAGATAAAAATGTTCATTGGCTTTAAATTCAACATATTCACCTTTTTTCCATTTTACAAATTTATAAGGACCTGTACCTATAGGATTTTGATTAAAAGAGCTTGTGTTTAAATTCTCATTTTCAAGCAAATGTTTAGGAAGCATACCTATGCTTAAAGCATCCAAAAATGCAGGATAAGGCTTAAAAAGTGTGATTTTCACATGAGAAGGATTTAAAATTTCCACACTTTTAATGTCTTTAAAATTGACATAAATAGAAGAATTGTTTTTAGGATCTTTAAAGGCTTCTATACTAAATTTCACATCATCAGCACTAAATTTGACTCCATCATGCCATAAAACATCATCTCTTAAAAAAATATCATAAACAAGCCCGTCTTTACCAACATCCCAAGACTTAGCCAAATCAGGTTTTAAACTCATATTTTCATCAAAACGCGTAAGCCCTGAAAATACAAGATTAATCACTGCATCATGATCCTCACTATAAGCAGGATTTATCCTTGCGATTTCATTTTCAACTGCTATAATAAGTGTATCTTTTGGGATTTTTGCTTCTAAATTCGCAAACAACAACATTGCAAAAATTAAAAATCTCAACATAAAAAACCTTTTTATTTTAATAACGCACAAAATTATAAAACAAAAAAGCTCAACTCGCAAGCCTATACGGGGGATAAAGCTATATTTTAGTTATAAATTTATATTTAAATACTATTTTAATAAATTTTTATCATTATATTATTCAAATTTTTATTTTTTGAGGTTAAATTCATAAACGAAAAATTCATTATAAAACCTATATTTAGGAGTTTTAAAGTCTTAATTTTAATTGAATAAAATTATTATTTGTACTATAATCGCAATTACTTTTTTGTCACATAAATGTAAGGAGATAACATGGAACAAAATCGTAGAGATTTTTTAAAATGGAGTTCTTTGTTTGGCGGCTTAACCTTAAGTCCTATAAGTCTAAGTGCAAATTTATTAAAAACTCCACCATTGATCAGCAAATGGGCTGGATGTAATGTGAATTGCGAAACAAAATGTCCTGTAAAAGTGCATACTCAAGATGGAATTATTAAATATGTTAGTACTGATCATGAAGGTGATGATAGCTTTGATAATCGTCAAGCAAGAGCCTGTATTAGAGGGCGTAGTTCAAGATATAAAGTTTACAATGCAAATCGCTTAAAAAGAGTGGGAAAAAGAGGCGAAGGTAAATTTATGCCTATTTCTTGGGAACAAGCTTTTGATGAAATTTCTGCCAAAATGCAAGAAATTAAAGAAAAATACGGCAATGAAGCCTTTTATATAAATTATGCAACAGGAACAATAATCAATCGCTGTACACAAGGTCCATGGGCTAGACTTTTAAGTCTTTATGGTGGTTATTTAAATTATCATAATTCTTATTCTACGGCTCAAATTTCAAATGCTATGAATTTTTTCTATGGTGGATCTCCTGCTAGCGATATATACACTTTACGCTCTGCAAAATTAGCTATATTTTTTGGAGCAAATCATATTGAAACTAGAATGGGAGGTGGTGGAGTAGGCTATGCTTATCAAAAAGCCTTAGAAGAAAGTGGATGTAAAATAATTCACATTGACCCAAGATACAATGATTCTATGATAGGGCATTGCGATGAGTGGATACCTATAGCACCAGGAACCGATGCAGCTTTAATTGCTACACTAACTTATGTGATGATAAAAAAAGATTTACTTGATAGAACTTTTCTTGATAAATACACCATAGGCTTTAGCGAAAATACTCTGCCACAAGATGCAGCCAAAAACTCAAGCTATGAAAGCTATGTTTTAGGACTAAACGATGGAGTAGAAAAAACTCCTGATTGGGCTAGCAAGATTACAAAAATTCCGGCACGCCGCATAGTTCAACTTGCAAGAGAAATTGCCACCATAAAGCCTTGTTTTATAGAACAAGGTTGGGGAGTGTAAAGACATTCAAATGGAGAACAAAATGCAAGGGCGATAGCAACTCTAGCTTGTATTACAGGAAATATTGGCATAGAAGGTACAAATACAGGATGTCGAACAGGGTCAAGTAAAACATATGATATAATGGGTATGCCTTTTAAAAATCCAATAAAAGATTCCATTCCTTGTTTTTTATTTACAGACGCTATTTATCGCGGAAAAGAAATGACAGATATTAGTGATGGGGTGCGTGGCACAACACAATTAAAACAAAATATTAAATTTATTTTCAATACAGCAGGAAATTGCCTTACAAATCAGCACAGCACCATTAAAGAAGCGCATGATATTTTAAGCGATGAGAATTTGTGTGAATGTATAGTAGATATTAATGTAACTAGAACTCCATCAAATAACTACGCAGATTATATCTTACCTGATGCAACTATGCTAGAGCAAGAAGATTTTATAAGACCTAGCGCAGGATATTATAGCAATAAGCCTTATATTATTTATTGTCAAAAAGCTATCGAGCCAGTTAGTGAAGCAAAACCTATTTATGAAATGTGTCTTGAACTTGCTAAAAGACTTGGTATAGAAAAAGAATTTAGCGAAGGAAGAACACAAAAAGATTGGCTAAAAACCTTTATGAAGAAAGTATGAAAAAAACCACTTTTACCTAGTTTTGAAGAAATGTGCAAAAAAAGGACTTGTAAAATTTGAGCCTGTAAAACCTGTAGTGGCATTACAAAGTTTTATAAAAGATCCTATCAATAATCCTTTAAAAACTCCTAGCGGAAAGATAGAAATTTATAGCACAAAACTCGCACAAATGCAAAAAACTTGGAAATTAAAAGAAGGACAACAAATAGTGCCTATTCCTGTTTTTGAAAGCCAAAGAGAAGGGATTTTGGATCCATTAAAAAAAAGTATCCTTTGCAATTTTTTGGCTATCACTACAAAGGCAGAACGCATTCTAGCTTTTGGGAAATTCCACAAATTAGAGAAGCTAATCCGCAAGAAATTTGGATAAATACCATAGATGCAGAGCAAAGAAGTATCAAAACGGGCGATGTGGTGCAAGTAAGAAATGACTTAGGAATCATACAAGGCATAGCAAAAGTTACTCCAAAAATCATACCAGGTTGTGCAGTAACCCCACAAGGTGCATGGGCAAAATATGAAAATGGTATCGATATGGGAACTTGTGTAAATTCTTTGGCAAGTATAGTACCAACTGCTATTTCTAAAGGAAATGGACAACATTCTATTTTAGTTGAAATTGCAAAAGTTTAAGGAGAAAAAGATGAAATTAGAAGAAAATTCACAATTTGGTTTTATGCTAGATCAAAGCAAATGCGTAGGCTGTAGGACTTGCTCGCTTTCTTGCAAGGATTATAAAAACATGCCTGTGGGGGTTAATTTTCGCCGTGTATTTGAGACTGAAGGGGGAAATTGGACAGCTAAAGAAGATGGAAGTTTTGAGCAAAATGTTTTTGCTTACTACACTTCTATTTCTTGCAATCATTGTTCTAATCCATCTTGTCTTAAAGCTTGTCCAACTGGTGCAACAATGAAAATAAAATGGGGAATAGTAGCAATCGATGATAGTATGTGTATAGGCTGCAAAGCTTGTGCTATGGCATGTCCTTATGGCGCACCTCAATTTAACCATGAAAGTGGTCATATGAGCAAATGCGATGGGTGTTATGAGAGATTAAAAGAAGGTAAAAATCCAATTTGCGTGGACTCTTGTCCTTTTAGAGCATTAAAAGCAGGCGATATAACAAAACTGAGAGAAGAACATGGAAATTTAGCCTCTATCACACCTTTACCTGATGCTTCTATCACGCATCCGAATTTATGTATAGTGCCTGAAAAACATAGTTTGCCTTCAGGTAATAAAAGTGCGATTTTTCATCTACCTCAAAACTACCAAGGAGTTAAAAATGACATCATTTAATCACATTTTAAGCGAAATGCCTTTGGTGTTATTTACTATTTTAGCACAAGCTGTAATTGGACTTAGTTTGGTTTATGCACCTGCATTTATAAATGGTTACAAAAATTATGCAAATTTAAAGTCTTTTGGATTAGCCTTAGAATTGCAATGATGGTTGCTTTTATCCCTTCATTTTTTCATTTAAATGATATTACACACATTTTTAATGTATTAAATAGAATGGGTGTTTTTTATGCAAACAATGAGTGGTACATAGGCTGGATGAATAATGAAATTTTATTTGTATCTCTTGTGTGTGCTTTGGGTTTTTTACTTTATCTAAAAACTTCAAATTGGGTGTTTTATCTTACGCTAATATGTGGAATTTTAGGACTTTTCTTTATGAGTGGAGCTTATATGGCTCCATGCAAGAAAGTGTGCCTACTTGGGATTTTAAGATCACTTTGCTTTATTTTTTTGCTAGTGCTATATTTTTAGGCGCTATTGTTTATTATTGTTTTTTTGAAAATAGCGAACATGAAAGAAAAATGTCGTTTTTTACAGGACTTATAGGTATAGGGCTTTTAAGCACTGCTATAGTTTTGCAAACCCTACATGTAGGACAAACTTGGATTATGGGGCTTGTAAACCCTTTTGAACTTTTAGGTGGAACCTATGATTGGTTTATATCGCTTTCTTTTGCATTCTTAGGACTTGGGACTGTTACTTGGTATTTGCATAATTATTTACATGAAAAATTTAAAAGTAAATTTTTTGCTTATTTTGCCCTACTTTGTGCATTTTTAGGGGTATTTACCACCAGAATGCTATTTTATGGACTTATATGTTGGGACATTCTTAATGCAAAAATTAGCAATAGATATATTTATCAATTTTTGTAAAATCCACCTAATCATTTTTTGCTAAAAAAACTTAAAAAAGAAGAATTCTGGCAAAATTGGTTTTTAAAAATAATAGCAAATTGCAATACACCGCTTTAAAGCTTTTATCATCTTCAAACGAAGATGATAAATTAATAGCAAGTGATTTTACATCTTTGTTTTTAAGCGATGTTGATTATGTAAAAGCACCGCCTTTTGCTTCTTTTTATCTTGATGAAAATAAAGAAATTTATTCAGATAATTCTGATAAAATTAAGCAAATTTTTGTGCAAAATAACTTTTTTTCTTTTTTTAATAAAGAACCTGCAGATAGCTTGATAAATGAATTATTATTTATTAGTTTTTTAATCAAAAAACAAGATGATATAATTTTGCAAAAATTCTTAAAAGAAGAATTTTTTACTTGGTTTAACATGTGGAGTTTTGATGTTATCAATAAAGCTAAAACACATTTTTATAAAGCATTAACAATGTTAATGCAAGACTTTTTCAATCAACTAAATACAAAATTTTAACACAAGTCAATTTTTTTCTCCTTTTTAAGATATAAAATATCTCTTTTACAACAAAAAGGAGAAATTATGACAAAAGAACAAATTCAAATCATCAAAGATTGTGTGCCTATTTTGCAAAAAAATGGAGAAGATTTAACCAATGAGTTTTATAAAATAATGTTTAATGATTATCCTGAGGTAAAACCTATGTTTAATATGGAAAAACAAATTTCAGGAGAACAACCAAAAGCTTTAGCGATGGCGATTTTAATGGCAGCTAAAAATATAGAAAATTTAGAAAATATGAGAAACTTTGTTGATAAAGTTGCCATAACTCATGTTAATTTAGGGGTTAAAGAAGAGCATTATCCTATAGTTGGAGCTTGCCTTTTAAAAGCTATTAAAAATCTTTTAAATCCTGACGAAGCTACTCTTAAAGCTTGGGAAGTTGCTTATGGAAAAATTGCTGAATTTTATATCAATATAGAAAAAAAGCTCTATGATAAATAATATAAGCCCATTTTGGGCTTTAATCAAATTTTTCTACTAAATTTTTAGCTAATTCCTTTATATTCTCACCCTTTAATTCGCTGATTTCACCATTTTGAGCCAAGAAAATTCTATCAGCACTATCAAAATATGCATCATCATGTGTGATAGCAAAGATTGTTTTACCTTGCTCTTTTAGCAAAGGTAAAAGTTTTTTATAAAAAAATCTTCTAAAAACAGGATCTTGATCAGCCGCCCATTCATCAAGCACTAAAATATCCCTTTCTTCAAGCAAGGCTATAAGCATAGCTAAACGCTTTTTTTGCCCTGTAGAAAGTTTGGTTAAGGTCAGTTCATTATCTTTGACACTTGTTTTATCTTTAAGTTCTAAAAACTCCAACCAAAAAGCAATTTTTTCTTCGCTTGCAAAATTTTCTTTATTTAAGGTTTTAGTAAAAAGATGAAAATCGCTAAAAACAGCAGAAATAAGAGATCTATACTCATCTAAATTTTTATCATCTATAAGCGTATCATCAACATAAATTCCGCCTTTGCTTGGCTTAAAAAGTCCTGTCAAAAGCATACAAAAAGTGGATTTACCACTTCCATTTTTACCTATTAAAAATACCAATTCACCTTTTTTAAGTTCTATATTTACAGGATTTAAATGAAAATTTTCTTCATAAGCAAATTGAGTATTTCTAAAAGAAATTTTTTTCCATTCACTGATATAATGTGTTTTTTTAAAACCTTCTATATAATCATCTAATTCCAATTTTGCGATCTTATCCAAAGCGATTTTTGCCAAAAGCAAAGTAGGAAAAGATCCTATCATAGATACTAAAGGGGTTCGTAAAAACAAAATAGAAAGAGCTATAGTTGTAGCATCTGCAACACTTGCCCATTCAAATTTTAAAGCTAAGTAAAACTCTACACCCACTAAAGCCAAAAGAGTTACATTTGTCCAGTTGTTTGAGAGATTGTTAAAAAGATTACCTAAAGTACTATTTTTCTTTTTCAATCTTGCATTATTTTCAAATTCATCTTCATAATAAAGCTTGGCTCTATCACGATTGATCAAAAGTTCTTTATGTCCATCTAGTATATTTTGGTAATTATTTTGCAAAGCATCATCATTTTCCCTTGCCTTTCTAAAATACTGATATACTTTCATCATCAAAAAATTATTAGTAATAAAAATAACCATAATCCATACCACACACAAAGCAAAAATTTGTGGTGAAAGATAACATAAATAAACACTAGTGCATAAAATCAATATACTTGATTGTAAAAAATCAGGCAATCTTAAAAGCCCAAAAGATATATTTCTCACATCACTTCCCAAAGAAGCTAGAATTCTTGCCTTGCCCACTTTTGCAACTTTTAACAAAGGAGTATCTAAGATCTGTTTTACCACGCGTCTTTGCATCTTAAAAATGAAATTTTGACCAAAAACACTTAATCCTAACTCTACTATGGTAGAGCTAAGAAAAAATACTATAAGCAAAGCGATAAAGTATAAAATAGGAATATTTTGTGTATTTTTAAGTAAATAATCATTGATAAAGACTAGGGTTAAAACCCCTACAGCGCTTGTAATAAAAGAAAAAATCAAAAAAGAGATGAATTTAAATTTATTTTGTTTAAGCAATTCTAAAATAAAAGGCATTGATAAAAACTCCGAAAGTATAATTAAAAAAATTAATTATAGCATTTTAAGAGCGATTATCAAAATTTATTTTATCCTTTACAAGAAAAACAGCACAAATAGCCAATAAAGCTAGAAAAATCATATATATACTCATTCCATATAAAAATGGATTTTCGCCTCTAGTAGCAAGAGCATTGAGCCAAAAAATAAGCTGAGGAGTAACCCCTCCTGCGATAGCATAAGCGATATTATACGAAAAGGAAATTCCTGAAAATCTTATTTTAGCTCTAAAAACTTCACTCATTAAAATAGGAGCAAAGACATTAATCCCACCTAAAAAACAAACACTTGTATATAAAATACAGGTTAAGACAAGATTTTTAAGATCATATAAAGCATAAAAATACAAGCAAGAAAAAAATGCAAAAACTAAAGAAAAGAAAATGCAAATTTTAAACAAACCTAATTTATCCACAAGATAGCCCATAAACACTCCACCTAGTGTTATACCTAAAATTCCTAAAACTTGTAAATAACTTCCTTCAATCGCACTCAAACCCAAAATACTTGGCATAAATTTAGGCATCAGTAAGATAAGCACTACAACACAACCTGTTAAAACCCAAGTTATAAAGATAGATGCGAGCATATTTTTGAAAATATTTTTTTCTTTAAACAAATCCTTAAGTGGAAAAGCACTCAAACTCCGTTCTTTTTGCATTTGTTTAAAAATAGGAGTTTCTTGTAAAAATCTACGCAAATAAATAGAAATAATCCCAAAAATTCCACCCACAAAAAAAGCGATACGCCATGCATAAGCTGCGATTTCTTCGGTGCTAAAAAAAGCATTGATCAGTAAAAATACCATACTTCCTAGTAAAATTCCCAAAGCCATAGCCGAATTTAAACAACTCAAAGAAAAAGCCTTTTGATCTTCTTTGCAATGTTCTCTTACAAAAACCCAAGCACCAGGTAATTCTCCGCCTATAGCAATACCTTGAAAAATTCTTATAAGTATAAGTAAAAACGGTGCTAAGAAACCAAGAGTTTCATAACCAGGTATAAAAGCCAATGTAAAAGTAGGAAGCACCATAAGTAAAATACTTAACATAAACATATTTTTACGCCCAAATTTATCACCAAAATGCGCCATCACTATACCACCTAAAGGGCGCGCTAAATAACCTGCAGCAAAAGCTCCATAAGTATTTAACAAAGTCCAAAATTCACTCATATCTTTAGGAAAAAATACTTTTGCGATATATTCAGCAAAAAATACAAAGATGATAAAATCATAAAATTCTAAAGTTCCACCTAGCGACGAAAGTCCTAAAATTTTAAATTCTTTTGTACCTAGTTTTGATTTTTTCATTATTTTATACCTTAAAGAATTTTAAAAATAACCATTATACTACAAATATTTATAAAACAAACAATCCTTTTCAATTTAATTTAACTCATTTTGATGATAAAAATCATAAAAATCAGCTTAAGCAAAATTTTTAATAATTTTTCAAAAAAACGACACAAGCTGTCATAAGAATACTTTATACTTTTTTTTGAAATTAAAATCAAGGAAAAAAAATGCAAACCCGAGCTTTAAAAACCCCAAATACTTTTTACAAGACAAAAAACTATATTTTTATCTATAGTAAAAAATAACAATATTTTAGCAAGGTAAAAATGATGATTATTGTAGGGATTTTAGGACTTATCATTAGTACAGCGGTTTTGTTAACTTGTGGAGTATTTTGGGTTTTATTTGGGATTGTGTTTTGGGGAGTGATTTTAGCTTTTATGCTTTTGGATTTAAGTGGAAGTTATGGTATGGTGGCACTTTATATACTTTTTATAGTGCTTAATTTAGTTTTAATTTACAAAATCATAAGGAGAAAGAAATGAAAAAATTAGCTTTAGCTTTAGGTGGAATCGCACTAGGTGCTTGTGGTGAAAAAATCTATAAAGGCATTAAAAATACTTGGGATAAATTGATTTTTAAAGATCTCATCACACTTAGAAAAGTCATCAAGCAATACGAAGAAATAGAGCAAATTTATCCTAGTTATTTAAACGATCCTAAATTTTTAGAATTTAGAAAAACCCACAAATACGATGCAGAAGCTATTCATAATATAAAAGATCATTTATTTAGCGATCTAAAAAAAGAAAAGCTTATTCAAATAGGCACTACAATGGAAGCTTTTATGGAATATAGCGATAAATATCTTCAAGATGATATAACGGCATTAAAAATCAGCTGGAGATTTTGCGCTATAAGATTAAAATTTGATAGTGCTTTGTTGCAGTTACAAGATATAAACAAGATAGTATAAAGAGTTAAAATGCAAGAAAATTTAAAAGAAATTTACAAAGAATTTGAATTTTTAAATACTCAATTTTCAAGCTATTTTAATGATGAAGAATTTGTAAATTTTAAAAAAGGTTTTGAAGCAAAAAATGCTTTAAATTACCGTGATTTTAAAGAATTTAGACTAGAAGAAACAGATAAAGAAAGGCTTAAAGATATACAAATTTGCTTATTGGCTTATATCAACTTTTGTAGCAGTAAAGATATAAAAGAAAAAAGAGTGGAGATGATTTCTAAAACCTTTATGCCTATGTTTCTTATTTCTAGGTTGTATTTTACTTTAAAAGAAGAAAAACTAGATATACAAATTCGCAAAATACTTAAGGAAAAAGACGAGTTGGCAGAGGAAAAATCTTTATGGATTTCCAAAGTCCTACCTTTTTAAAAATTCTTAATGGAAAACATATTGATTTTTGGTAAATAAAATATTATAATTTATAAAATTTTTAAGGAGATAAAATGGCTTATAAAGTTGACAACGATTTGGAATTTTTACGAGAACTTAACGATGAATCGTTAGATAATCTAGTGTCTATCTTAATTAAAGATGAAAATGGAAAAACTAGAACAACAGAGAGTTTGACCGATAAGGATTTGTATAAAAAACATTATCCTAATCATGGTCAATATTTAGACTTGATTTTAGAGGAACTTCAAACTTTTGGTGGAAATACACTTGCAAATACAGTCAGAGGGGCTGGAATTTTCTATAAAGAAATTTTATGTGATGTCGCAGATAAATTAAAAGTTAAGTATGATAAAAGTGCAAGTATAGAAAATATAGAAAAAGCGATTTTACTTAATTCTTTTAATAAATCATTAGAGAATTTATCAGAAAGTGATTTGAAAGAAATTGCAAAAGATTTTTCTATAGATGTTAACACTTACACAATAGAGTCTATTTCTAATGCTATCGCAAAAACTAATAATCTTAAATTACTTTATCAAATTGCAATGTTAGTTGTAAATGCCATAGCAAGTAAGGTTGCAATTAATACAGCTATATTTACAACAAGTAGTTTGATAGCAGGAAGTGGCTTAGTTGGAAGTGCTGCAATTTCTGGTGTATTAGGAAGTACTGCGACATTTTTAGGTTCACGAGCTGTAGGAACTTTAGCAGGACCTATTGGAATGATAATCTCAAGTGCGTGGATGATAAACGACATTGCAGGTCCTGCTTTTAGAGTTACAGTTCCAGCAGTGATTTATGTCGCATTTTTAAGAAGACAATTTTTATACGAAAAGGAGATGATTAAACAAATGGAAGCAGAACAAAAAGAAAAAGTAAGCAATTTAAATAAAGGTAAAAAATATTCTGCGACTGAGCTTTTTAATCAAGAGCTTAATATTTTAATAGTTGGTGGCACAGGTGCAGGAAAAAGCTCTACGATAAAAGCTCTTTTTGAAACAGAAGGTTATAATCTTGATATAGAAATAAATAGTGGTGGCAAACCAGTTACACAAGAAATCAAAGAATATAAATTAGGCAATCTAACAATTTATGATAGTCCGGGATTGGGAGATTCAGGAGAAAATGATAATGAGCATATGAAAAAAATAAAAAATTTGCTCTTGGAAAAGGATAGCAAAGGAAATGCTAAGATTGATCTAGTTTTAGTAGTTGTTGCCGCCACAGTTGGTAGAGATTTAGAGTCAACCTATAAAACCATAAAAGAAGCAATTATGCCTTATATGGAAGAAAAAGAAAGGATTTTAATTGCATTAAATAAATGTGATAAAGCAGGCGCTGATGAAGACATTGAGTTTGATAAAGAAAATAATCAATTAACTCCAGAGTTAGAAGAGATTTTGGAAGAACAAGTCAAAGCAATTAAAGAAAGGATTAAAACAGATACAGGGGTTGATGTCGATGTAATATATTATGCAGCAGGTTCTACTTCAAAAAAGACAAAAATTAAAAAACCAGCATACAATCTTAATAAACTTCTAGCATATATTGTTGCTAAGGCACCATTGAAAAAGCGATTAGTTTTCTTAAAACACCAATCAAGAAATCAAGATGATTTTAAATATGGTGATAATAAAGAAAATTACACAGAAGAAATGGTAAAATCTTTTATTGAAACAATAAAAGAATATGCAAAGAATGTATCTGATTTTATAATAGAAGTAAAGAATTTTTTTACTTCAGATAAAGGCAAAGAGGTAGTGGGTGTAGTTAAGGATGTTTTTGAAGGATTTGTGTCAATCTTTGGTAAGAGAAAATAATGTTTTCTAAAATCCTTTCTGCCTTGTCTTTAGCAAATAGTTTTAAAGCTATGATTTTTAAACGCTTATCAAGTCCTGTCCAAAGTGCCTATTTGGGTTCTTTGGTGTGGGATATAATAAATATCCTTAATGGAGATCAACAAGATTCAGAAAAAATTTGTCAAATTTTAGATTTGCTTAGTGATTTTAAAAACAAGCATCCTGAAGACTTTGATAAAATTGTCGATATTTTAAAAGAGATTTTAGATGAGTATGAAAAAAATCCAAGCGAAGTTAAGAAAAATTTGAAGGAACTTTTCTAATATGCAAAATCTCTTAATTCTCTATAATCCTTACTATCAACAAGATGTTATAAAATTGCATTTAGAAATTTTATTAGACAAAGGTCAGGTAGCATTTGGTAAAATAAAATCTAAACTAAAAGAGCCACTTTCTTATGAAAGGGATGAAAATAAAATCTCACACAATCAAAAACTATCAGAAATTTACAAAAATACCTCTGCTGATAATCCTTTGCAACTTTTTTTGAGTGATTATGCAAATTTATTTGTAGCAAAAGTAGTAAAAATAAGTAAAGAAGTAGATAAAAATATCATTCCAAAATATTACCAAGAGAAAAATTTAGAAGTGGAGGATTATTTCTTAATCACAGATTTAAGAGAATTAGTAAGAGAAAATTTCACACTCATAAGAGATAAATTTTTGGCAAATTTCACAACAGAAAATAACCACACTTATGCAATTTATGGCAATAACTATTCTTATCCTTTGGTAGTCAAACAAAAAGAGGAAATTAATTATTTTTATGATGAGATAAACAAATACTACCTGAGCGTTTATAAAAATCAAGAGTATTTAAAAATGCAAGAAAATTTTATACAATTTATCTTTGGTAAAAAATTTTTTTATATGCTACATCCTGATAGTATCAATAACCTTATCCTAGCAGAGCTAGAATTGCAACAAAACTTAGAAAATCCACTTTATGACTTCACTTCAATAATAGTAAAATACTCTAAAACTATAGAATATGAAATATATGACTTTGCCAAAAAGATATTTACAAAACTCATCAAGCAAAATTCTCATCTTTCGTCCATAAGTTATAGTATACAAGGAAAAGAATTTAACTTTAAGCAGTTTTTCATTAATAAACCTAATTTAGGAACAATTAAATTTTTACTTAAAAATAGAGAAATTCAAGAGCTTTTAGACAGAGATGTAAAAGGATTTATTAATTATGAATTTAATAAAACTTTAGATGAATTTCAAACGATACGAAATCATGCAGTGCATGCAAAATCACCGACTTTAGAACAAACACTAAAAATTCGAAATTTAATTTTAGGTATAGAAAATACTAGCATTTTAAAACGCGTATTAGAGTATAAATTCAAACAAAAAGGATAAAAATGATAAGACCAAAGCCTTTTCTTAAAAAATGTCCAAAGTGTGGAAAAATGTTTTTATGTACTCCTAAGAGTGATTGCTTAAATCCAAGTGATTTTTTCTGCGATAAATGTAGCGGCAAAAAAGATACAAGCTTGATAAGTAAAATTATTTCTGTAATTAAAAAGGTTTAAAATGTCTCACGATAAACTTGCAGTGCGTTTAGCGCAAATTTTAATGCGTTTTAATAATGGAGGAAGGTTTAGCCTAGAAGAATTAGCAAGTGAATTTAATGTCGATATTAGAACCATACAAAGAGATTTAAACCAAAGGCTTTCTTTTATGCCTATTAAAAAAGAAAATGGAAAGTATTTTTTAGAATCTTTTGCACTCGGCAAACTTAGTGTTAAAGATATACAAAATTTTGCCATGTTAAGCGGGATTCAAGAACTTTATCCAAAGCTAGATGAGGATTTTATAACAGATTTGCTAAACTCTAAAGTAAATAGCATTTTTATGATAAAAAACAATGGCTTTGAAAAAGTTGATTATGAAAATTTTAAAATCATCAGTGTTGCGATTTTAAAACACAATATTTTAAATTTTAACTATAAAGAAAAAAGTCGTGAAGTCAAACCTTATAAGCTTTTAAACTATCAAGGAATTTGGTATTTAATAGCTGATGAAAAGGATAAATTAAAGCATTTTACTTTTAGCAAGATTAAAAATATTCGCAAAAATGATGAAATTTTTACCCCTAAAGAAGAATTTTTAGACCAAATTCTAAATGATAAAAATATTTGGCTAGATGATAGCAAAGAAGCTATCGTAAAGCTTGATAAAAAAGCTAAAGAGTATTTTTTTAGAAAAAATATTTTAAACAACTTTGAACTCATCGATGAAGATGAGCAAAGCTATACTCTAAAAGTATATTTTTCCTATGATGATGAGCTTCTAAATGTAGTAAAACAATGGATACCCTATATGAAGATAGAAAAACCTTTTGAACTGAAAGAAAAACTAGATAGCATTTTAAAAGACTACTTGGAAAACTAATTTCTTAATAAATTCAAATATTTTTTGCTATAATCACGGTTTTATTTTAATGAGAGGAGAAAATTTTGGCAAAAGACGATGTGATTGAAATCGATGGCACAGTGCTTGAAGCATTACCTAATGCAAATTTTAAAGTTGAACTTGACAACAAGCATGTGATTTTATGTCATATAGCAGGAAAAATGCGTATGCACTATATAAGAATCATGCCAGGGGATAAAGTTAAAGTTGAACTTACACCTTATAGCCTTGATAAAGGGCGTATCACTTTTAGATATAAATAATATAAGTTATTTAAAAGCTAATTTTAGATAAAATTAGCGTTTTTGCGACAAAATGTATCGAACTATATGAAGAGGTATTTTTAAAATTCACCACTTATTTTAAAAATAGTTGGTTATTCATAAAACCTGATGCAGTCGTAAATGAAGTGGAATTCATTTAAGGAGAACTCATGAAAGTGAGACCATCAGTTAAAAAGATGTGCGACAAGTGCAAAGTAGTTCGCCGTAAAGGCGTAGTTCGCATTATTTGCGAAAATCCAAAACATAAACAAAGACAAGGATAAACATGGCTCGTATCGCAGGTGTGGATTTACCAAAGAAAAAAAGAATTGAGTATGGACTTACCTATATTTATGGTATAGGACTTTTTACTTCAAGAAAAATCTTAGATAAAACAGGCATTTCTTATGATAAAAGAGTGCATGAACTAAGTGAAGATGAAGCAGCAGCTATCAGAAAAGAAATCCAAGAAAACTATATGGTTGAAGGGGATTTAAGAAAACAAGTTGCTATGGATATAAAAGCACTTATGGATTTAGGAAGCTTTAGAGGCTTAAGACACAGAAAAGGCTTACCAGTTCGCGGACAAAAAACAAAAACAAACGCAAGAACTAGAAAAGGTAAGAGAAAAACTGTTGGTGCAAAATCATAAGGATAAAAGATGGCAAAAAGAAAAATCGTAAAGAAAAAAGTAGTTAAAAAAAATATAGCAAAAGGTATTGTTTATATCAGTGCGACTTTTAACAATACTATGGTTACAGTAACTGATGAAATGGGAAATGCTATCGCTTGGAGTAGTGCAGGTGGTTTAGGATTTAAAGGTTCTAAAAAATCAACTCCTTATGCAGCACAACAAGCAGTAGAAGACGCTTTAAATAAAGCAAAAGAACACGGAATTAAAGAAGTAGGCATTAAAGTACAAGGACCAGGAAGCGGTAGAGAAACTGCTGTTAAGAGTGTAGGTGCTATGGAAGGAATCAAAGTAACTTTCTTAAAAGATATCACTCCATTAGCTCACAATGGTTGCAGACCGCCTAAGCGTCGTCGTGTCTAAGATATAAGAAAAATTTAGGAGAATATTATGGCAAGATATAGAGGACCAGTAGAAAAATTAGAAAGACGCTTTGGTGTTAGCTTAGCATTAAAAGGAGAAAGAAGACTAGCTGGCAAAAGTGCACTAGATAAACGCCCTTATGCACCAGGACAACACGGAGCAAGAAAAGGTAAAATTAGTGAGTATGGACTTCAATTAAGAGAAAAACAAAAAGCTAAATTTATGTATGGAGTAAGCGAAAAGCAATTCCGTCGTTTATTTGCTGAAGCAGCAAGAAGAGAAGGAAATACAGGGGTATTACTTATCCAACTTTTAGAACAAAGATTAGACAATGTAGTATATAGAATGGGTTTTGCTACAACACGTCGTTTTGCAAGACAACTTGTAACACATGGACATGTTTTAGTAAATGGTAAAAGAGTGGATATTCCTAGCTTTAGAGTAGAAGCAGGTGCTAAAATCGAAATTATCGAAAAAAGCAAAAACAATCCTCAAATTACAAGAGCTATCGAACTTACAGCACAAACTGGAATCGTTGCTTGGGTTGATGTTGAAAAAGATAAAAGATTTGGAATTTTCACAAGAAAACCTGAAAGAGAAGAAGTTGTCATTCCGGTTGAGGAAAGATTTATCGTTGAGCTTTACTCTAAGTAATAGGGGCTAAATATGAGAAATATTACAACATCTGCTTATACGCCAACAGAATTTACAATAGAAAACATTAGTGATACTGTGGCTAAAATCAGTGCTTGGCCTTTTGAGATCGGCTATGGAATCACCCTAGCCCATCCTTTACGCCGTTTACTTTACACTAGCACCATAGGATATGCTCCAACTGCGATTCATATTGATGGCGTAGCTCATGAATTTGATAGCATGCGTGGTATGCTTGAAGATGTAGCACTTTTTATCATTAATCTAAAAAAACTACGCTTTAAAATTAAAGGCGAATCAAATAAAGAAATAGTAGAATTTAGCTTTAAAGGCTCAAAAGAAATTTACGGCAAAGATCTAAATAATGATCAAGTAGAAGTAGTAAATAAAGACGCCTATCTAGCAACAATCAACGAAGATGCTGAACTCAAATTCACATTGATCGTTGAAAAAGGTATTGGCTATGTACCAAGCGAAGAAATTAAAGAGCTTATAAATGATCCTAAATTTATAGCTTTAGATGCTTTCTTTACACCTGTAAGAGAGGCAACCTATGATATTGAAAAAGTTTTATTTGAAGATAATCCTGATTATGAAAAAGTGGTTTTAACCGTAACAACTGATGGACAAATCACTCCAAATGAAGCTTTTCAAAATGCTCTAGAAGCTATGTATAAACAATTATCAGTATTTGATAAAATTACCAATGTTAGAAGTGTAATTAAAAATCAAGCAACAAGCAATGAACTAGAAAATACTAAATTATTGCAAAACATTACAGATTTAAATTTAAGTGCTAGAAGTTATAATTGTCTTGAAAAAGCAGGAGTAGTTTACATAGGTGAGCTTGCTTTGATGAGTGTAAGTGAACTTGCAGGGCTTAAAAATTTAGGTAAAAAATCTCTTGATGAAATTAAAAACATCATGGAAAGCATAGGTTTTCCTGTGGGAACTTCTAAGCTTAGCGATAATAAAGAAATACTTAAAAATAAAATCGCAGAATTAAAAGCACAAAACGAAGGATAAAGAATGAGACATAAACATGGATATAGAAAACTTGGCAGAACTTCATCTCATCGTGCTGCCTTATTAAAAAATTTAACTATAGCTTTAGTAAATAGCGGAAAAATCGAAACTACTCTACCAAAAGCTAAAGAATTAAGAGGTTATGTAGAAAGATTGATTACTAGAGCAAGACTTGGAGATTTTAACGCTCATAGAGCAGTTTTTGCTTCATTACAAGATAAAAACGCTACTAATAAATTAGTGACTGAAATTGCTCCAAAATTCAAAGATCGCAATGGTGGATATACAAGAATCATCAAAACAAGAATTCGCCGTG
The DNA here is from genome assembly GCF_008000495.1 of Campylobacter sp. 2014D-0258. Classification (NCBI taxonomy): domain Bacteria; kingdom Pseudomonadati; phylum Campylobacterota; class Epsilonproteobacteria; order Campylobacterales; family Campylobacteraceae; genus Campylobacter; species Campylobacter sp. 2014D-0258. Next base: position 145,118 of record NZ_VOAR01000011.1, on the reverse strand, counting down.
GTGATGCTGCTGAAATGGCTTTCATCGAATTTGTAGCTTAATCAAATCCTAGCTTTTGCTAGGATTAATACTTCAATTAAATACCTTAAAAATAAAAAGTTTTAAATAATTATTTTAAATAAAATTAAATTTATTTATTTTCTAAAACCCTTGCTAAAAATTCAACTACTTATGCTAATATAAGTTTTTAATTTTTAATTTCAAGGATATGTTATGCAAGAAAACACTCGTTTACGCATTGCGATACAAAAATCAGGTAGACTTTCAAAAGAATCCATAGAGCTTCTTTCAGAATGTGGTGTTAAAATGCATATCCATGAACAAAGCTTGATCGCTTTTTCTACAAATTTACCCATAGATATTTTACGCGTTAGAGATGATGATATCCCTGGGCTTATTTTTGATGGGGTTGTAGATTTAGGCATTATAGGGGAAAATGTTTTAGAAGAAAATGAACTTGAACGCCAGTCTTTAGGAGAAAATCCAAGCTATAAGCTTTTAAAAAAGCTAGATTTTGGATATTGCCGTCTTTCTCTTGCCTTACCTCAAGAAAATAAATTTCAAAATTTGAAAGATTTTGAAGGCTTAAGGATAGCTACTTCTTATCCACAACTTTTAAAGCGTTTTATGAAAGAAAATGGGATTAATTATAAAAATTGTACGCTTACAGGTTCTGTTGAAGTAGCCCCTAGGGCAAATTTAGCCGATGCGATTTGCGATCTTGTTTCAAGCGGGGCAACTTTACAAGCAAACAATCTTAAAGAAGTTAAAGTCATTTATGAATCTCGTGCTTGTTTGATTCAAAAAGAAAATGCTTTAAGTAAAGAAAAACAAGCCTTAGTGGATAAAATTATGTTGCGTGTAGCAGGAGTAATGCAAGCAAGAGAATCTAAATACATTATGCTTCATGCTCCAAAAGAAAAGCTTGATAAAATTCAAGCCCTACTTCCAGGAGTTGAAAGACCGACTATCTTACCTTTAGCACACGATGAAAAAAATGTAGCTTTACATATGGTAAGTAAAGAAAATCTTTTTTGGGAAACCATGGAGGCTTTAAAAGAAGAAGGTGCGAGTTCGATTTTAGTTCTGCCTATAGAAAAAATGTTAAAGTGAGTAAAAAATGCAAATTTTAGTATATGATAATTTGGATGAAAAACAAAAAGAAGAAGCGTTAAAACGCCCTGCTATAAGTGCGAAAGATGAAATTTCAAAAATAGTAAGTTCTATCATTAAAGAAGTGCAAGAAAAAGGCGATGAAGCTTTGATAGAACAAGCTTTGAAATTTGATAAGGCTGAAATTTCAAAGATTAAAATCACTCAAAAAGAAATCACTCAAGCAAGCAATCGTTTAGATAAAGATTTACAAGAAGCTATTTTAGTGGCTTATGAAAATATCAAAAAATTTCACGAAGCCCAAATCCCACATGAAATCGCTCTTGAAACTACAAAAGGCGTTAAATGTGAAGTTTTAACACGCCCTATAGAAAAAGTAGGACTTTACATACCAGGGGGTTTGGCACCTTTGTTTTCAACGGTTTTAATGCTAGCTATTCCTGCAAAAATTGCAGGTTGTGAAAAAATCGTTTTAGCAAGTCCTGCAAAAATCAATGATGCTGTGCTTTTTTGTGCTAAGCTTTGTGGCGTGGATGAAATTTATCAAATGGGCGGTGCAGGAGCTATAGCAGCTTTGGCTTACGGTACCCAAAGTGTTTTAAAGGTGGATAAAATTTTTGGCCCAGGAAATGCCTTTGTAACCGAAGCAAAACGCCAAGTAAGTAGCGATATAAACGGAGCGACTATTGATATGCAAGCAGGACCTAGTGAAGTTTTAGTAATAGCTGATGATTTGGCTAATGAAAAATTTGTAGCTAGTGATTTGCTTTCACAAGCTGAACATGGTGCAGATTCTCAAGTGATTTTGGTGTGTTTAAGTCAAGATTTTGCTAAAAAAACAAGCGATGAAGTCCAAAGTCAATTAGAATTTTTACCTCGCAAAGAACTTGCAAGCAAAAGCATTGCTAATTCACGCATTATCATAGCTAAAGATTTAAATCAAGCCTTAGAAATTTCAAATCTTTATGCCCCTGAACATTTGATCATACAAACTCAAAATCCACGAGAACTTTTAAAAGGTGTAAAACACGCAGGATCGGTATTTTTAGGAGCTTATTCCCCAGAGTCTATGGGTGATTATGCAAGTGGGACAAATCATGTTTTACCTACTTATGGACTTACTAAAACGCATTCTAGTTTAGGTTTGGCAGATTTTAGTAAAAGAATGACCGTTCAAGAATTAAGTAAAGAAGGCTTTTTAGCTTTGGGTAAAAGTGTTGAAATTTTAGCACAAAATGAGCATTTAGACGCACACAAAAATGCAGTAACTTTTCGTTTAGAGAGCTTAAAATGAGTCAAAAAATCCTTTTTATAGATAGAGACGGCACTTTAATAGAGGAGCCAAAAAGCGATTTTCAAATCGATACTCTTGAAAAATTGCGTTTTGAAAAAGATGTTATTCCTACTCTTTTAAAATTAAAAAATTTTGGATTTAAATTTGTCATGGTAAGCAATCAAGATGGTCTTGGAACGCCAAGTTTTCCAAAGGAAAATTTTGAAATCGCTCATGAAAAAATGCTTGATATTTTAAAAAGTTGCGGTATAGAATTTCAAGATATTTTTATTTGTCCGCATTTTGAAAATGAAAATTGTGCTTGTAGAAAACCTAAAACCGCTATGTTAGAAGAGTATATCAAACACGAACTTTACGATAAAGAACAAAGTTTTGTTATCGGAGATCGTGAGAGTGATATGATCTTAGCTTCAAATTTAGGCGTGCGTGGTTTAAAATACGGCGAACTTTCTTGGAAAGAAATAGAAAATGAAATTTTAAGTTCTTTTAGAAGTGCGAGTTATCAAAGAACTACTAAAGAAACAGATATAAAAGTAAAAGTGTGCTTAAATGGGGGTAAGATTAGCATTAAAACAGGCATTGATTTTTTTGATCACATGTTAGAGCAAATCGCTGTACATGGAGGTATAGGGCTTGAAATTTCTTGCAAAGGGGATTTAGAAATCGATGAGCATCATAGCGTTGAAGATGTAGCCTTAGCACTTGGAGCTTGTATCAAAAAAGCCTTAGGGGATAAAATCGGCATTGCAAGATATGGTTTTGCTTTACCTATGGATGAGTGTTTGGCAAGTTGTGCGATGGATTTTTGCAATCGTCCTCATTTAGTCTATAAAGCCAAATTTAAAAAATCTCATTTAGGGGCTTTAAGCACAGAAATGATCGAGCACTTTTTTTATTCTTTAAGCTATGCTATGGGTATAAGTTTACATTTAAAAGTTAAAGGCAAAAACGATCATCATAAAGCCGAAGGGCTTTTTAAAGCCTTTGCAAAAGCTTTGAAAATGGCAGTGAAAATAGAAAGTGAAAATTTAGCCAGCTCTAAAGGAGTGATATGAAAATCATCATCATCGATACAGCCTGTGCGAATTTAGCATCTTTGAAATTTTGTCTGGATAGATTAGGTTTTAATGCAACTATCAGTAGGGATTTAAAAGAACTTGAAAGTGCGGATAAGCTTTTTTTACCTGGAGTGGGTACCGCAAAAGAAGCGATGAAAAATTTAAAACAATTTAATCTTATTAATTTTATTAAAAATACCAAAAAACCTTTGCTTGGTATTTGTTTAGGTATGCAAATTTTAGGAAATTTTTCCGAAGAATTAAATCAAGAAACTTTAAAACTTATAGATTTTACAACCCAAAAATTTAAAGTTAAAGAAGGCTTTACTTTTCCACATATGGGATGGAATCAAGTTCATAGCTCTCATGCTTTGTTTAAAGGTTTAGAAGGGGCTTATTTTTATTTTGTGCATAGTTATTGTGTAGGACTTGGGGAATACACTATAGCAGATTGTGAGTATTCGCAAAAATTTAGCGCAAGTGTAATGAAAGATAATTTTTACGGGGTGCAATTTCACCCTGAAAGAAGCAGTGAAGCGGGGGAAATTTTAATTTCAAATTTTATTAAGGATATAGGATGACTCAAATCATACCCGCACTCGATCTTATAGATGGCGAAGTGGTGCGTCTTGTAAAAGGGGATTATGAACAAAAAAAAGTATACAAATACAATCCCTTAAAGAAATTCAAAGAATACGAAAAAGCAGGAGCGAAAGAACTTCATCTTGTAGATCTTACAGGTGCAAAAGATCCTAGCAAAAGACAACTTGCTTTGATAGAAAAATTAGCCAAAGAAGTCAGTGTCAATTTGCAAGTAGGTGGAGGTATACGCTCTAAAGCAGAAGTTAGAGCTTTGCTTGATTGTGGAGTAAAAAAAGTAGTTATAGGATCTATGGCAATTAAAGATGCGACTTTATGTCTTGAAATTTTAAAAGAATTTGGTAGTGAAGCTATAGTTTTAGCCTTAGATACGATTTTAAAAGAAGATTATGTTGTGGCTGTAAATGCTTGGCAAGAAGCAAGCGATAAAAAGCTTATGGAAGTTTTAGATTTTTATAGCAATAAAGGCTTAAAACACATACTTTGCACAGATATTTCAAAAGATGGCACCATGCAAGGAGTAAATGCAAGACTTTATAAACTTATCCATGAAATTTTTCCTCATATTTGCATTCAGGCAAGTGGTGGAGTAGCAAGCTTAAAAGACCTTGAAAACTTAAAAGGAATTTGCAGTGGGGTTATCGTAGGAAAAGCTTTATTAGACGGAGTTTTTAGTGTAGAAGAAGGGATAAGATGTCTAGCAAATTAAGTTACAAAGAACTTGCTTTAGAAATTTTAAAACAAAGCGATAAGCCTTTAAGTGCTAATGAAATTTGGCAAAAAGCTCTTAAAAAAGGCTTAGATAAAAAGCTTTCTAGTATAGGACAAACTCCAATTGCTACTTTAGGGGCTAGGATATATGTTGATATAAAAGAATTGCAACACAATTCTTTATTTATCAAAGCTTCCCAAAAACCCAGAACTTTTTGGTTAAAAGAAAGAGAAAATGAACTTTTAAAGCTTGATAATAAAAATGAAATTACCAATGAAAAACAAGAAAAAAATAAATTTCATGAAAGAGATTTACACCCCTTGCTTGTAAAATTTTTATATGAAAATTTAGATTTTAATTTAAATTGCAAAACAATTTACCACGAACAAAGCAAAAAGGGTAAGGGCGGGGAAGATAAGTGGAATTATCCTGATATTGTAGGGGTTTATTTTCCTTACGATGATTATGAAAAAGAAACCATAACACTTTTAGAAAATATCAAACAAAATAGTTATAAGCTTTTTTCTTTTGAACTTAAAATTGCTTTAAATTTTTCAAATTTAAAAGAATGTTATTTTCAAGCTGTAAGTAATTCTAGCTGGGCAAATGAAGGCTATTTGGTTGTTTTACAAGAAATTGATAGCGAAGTTTTAAGCGAGTTAAGACGCTTAAATCAAAGTTTTGGCATAGGAGTGATAAAACTTGAAAAAGATATTTCAAATTCTCAAATTTTACTTAGTGCAAAAGAAAAAGAACTTGATATTCAAACACTAAATATGCTGATTAATAAAAATCCAAATTTTAAAGAATTTATTGATGATATAAACAAACAAATTAAAGTGGGCAAAGAAGCAAAAATTCAAGCTAATTTTGATGAAATTAAAAGCGATGAAGAAATGGAAAAATATCTTAAAGAAAAATGTATTTTGGAGAAATAAATGCTTACAAAACGCATAATTGCATGTTTAGATGTCAAAGATGGCAGAGTAGTAAAAGGAACACAATTTAAAAACCATAAAGATATGGGAGATATCATAGAACTTGCTAGGTATTATTCTCAAAATGGTATTGATGAACTTGTTTTTTACGATATTGCTGCAAGCGCTAGAAAAGAACGCATATCAAGAGAATGGGTAAGTGAAGTAGCAAAAAATATCAATATTCCTTTTTGTGTTGCAGGGGGTATTAAAAGCGAAGAAGATGCGGCTGAACTTTTAGCTAATGGGGCAGATAAAATTTCTATCAATTCTCCTGCTTTAAATGATCCAAGCCTAATCACACGCCTTGCTAAAAGCTTTGGCGTGCAATGCGTAGTAGTAGGGATTGATAGTTTCAAAGATGAAAATGGAAATTTAAAAGTATTTCAATACACAGGCGATGAAAAAACAAGCAAAAATAGTGGAAAAAGCACTTTAGAATGGGTTAAAGAAGTGCAAGATCTAGGCGCAGGTGAAATTGTTTTAAATATGATGAATCAAGATGGTGTTAAAAATGGCTATGATTTAGAACAATTAGAAGCTGTATATAAAATTTGTAAAGTACCTTTGATCGCAAGTGGGGGAGCAGGAAAAATAGAGCATTTTTTAGAAGCTTTTAAACTAGGTATAGATGGGGCCTTAGCTGCTTCTGTTTTTCATCAAAAACTTATAGACATTAAAGAATTAAAAATTTATCTTAAAAATCAAGGCTTAAGTATAAGGATATAATATGCAAAATTTCAAAGAACTTAATGAAAAAATTGCTTGGCAAAAAGTGGATCATCTTTTACCTGTCATCGTCCAAGATGCAAAAACTTGTGAAGTTTTAATGCTAGGCTTTATGAATAATGAAGCCTTAGAAAAAAGCTTAGAAAGTGGCAAAGTAGTCTTTTTTTCACGCACAAAACAGCGTCTTTGGATGAAGGGTGAAAAAAGTGGAAATTTCTTAAATATCGTAGATTTAAGCTTAGATTGCGATAATGACACGCTTTTAATTTTAGCAAATCCTGTAGGGCCTACTTGTCATACGGGCGATATTTCTTGTTTTGAAAAAATTTCTAAAAATGCGGATTTTGTTTTTCTAGCCAGACTTGAAAAGCTTATTAATGCACGCAAAAATGCCGATGAAAATACTTCTTATACAGCAAAACTTTTCAAAAGTGGTACAAAACGCATCGCACAAAAAGTTGGTGAAGAAGGTGTAGAAACAGCTTTAGCAGCGACAGTAAAAGATAAAGAAGAGCTTATTTGTGAAGCAGCAGATTTAATGTATCATTTAAGTGTTTTACTTGCAGATGCAAATCTTAGTTTCTCAGATGTGATTTCAAAATTAAAAGAAAGACATAAAGCTTAAAGCTTTATGTAAATAAATTTATATCAATGCAAGGCTTCGTTAAGTTTGACTGCTTTTTTATTTAAAGCTACTATCATAGCACCACTTATAGAATCTTGACGGAAATGTAGGCCATTTAAACCTTTAAGCTCTAAGCCTTTGTAAATTTCTTTATCAAAATTAAAATAAGGATTAAGTTTAGCAAGTTCCTCGGCATCTTTAAGTAAAAATTTCGTTCCTTCTAACACCGCAATACCTGCATCAACTATACAATTATCCCCTAAAGGAATTCCTGTAACTGAATTAGCTCCTAAAAGACAAGCCTTACCTACGCTTATAGCATTGCCACTTGTTCCACTTAAAACACCTAAAATCGAAGCTCCACCACCTACATCAGAACCTTCTCCTACTATAGCACTTGAGCTAATACGCCCTTCAACCATACAAGCTCCTGTTGTGCCTGCATTAAAATTCACATAACTTGCCCCTGGCATGATGGTTGTTCCTGCTGCTAAAGATGCACCCATTCTTACTTTGGAACTTTCTAAAATTCTTGTATTATCCTCAGGGATAATATGCGCTAAAAATCTTGGGAATTTATCAACAAAATCGATTTTTGGATATTGATTGCTCATTTTTAAACGCATTTCATTTGCTCTTAAATACTCAAGCTCGATAGGCTTATCATCACTCCAAGCTACATTGCTTAAAAGTCCAAAAGCTCCATTTAAATTGATACTTCTTAAAGGTACTTTTTTAGTAGAAAGCAAATAAAGTTTTAGATAAATACTTTCTACACTTAAAGGTTCTTTATCTTCAAAAAGACAAACAAAAGCAAACTCATCGTCTTTAAATTTATCTTTGATAATCTTTAATAAATCAATATTTTGATGCCCATCTTCTTCTAAAAAAGGTTTAAAACAAGAAAGTGCAAAATCAATATCTTCTAATTTCAAAGTTTGCACAAACTCACTCGCATTAAAATCAATCTCCACGCCCCTTTGCATAAAAGCTTCAAGCATGATTGCCGCTGAGCCAAAATTTTGCTCATAGTTAATCAAAGCAAAACTTGCTTGTAAGATTTTATTTTTATTTAACTGTCCTCTATCAAGCCTTGCTATACCAAAAGCTTTAGGTTTTTTATAGCCACTTTTTTGCTCGATTTGTTTGATTAAAAGTAAAAAATCTTCTTTAGTATTAATCATTTTCTTTTCCTTATCCACTTAATTTTTAATGCGAACACGCACTTTTTCCATTCATCACAGGTTGTATAGCAGAATTATCCGCACCACCTTCATTGTTAATTTTTTCTATAAAGCTCCAAATTTTTTCAGCCGCCATTAAATAACGCTTTGAACTCACACTTTCAGGGTGATAAAAACTCACAGGCTTGCCTTCATCTCCACCTTCTCTTACTATCATTTCTATAGGAATTTGTGCTAAGACTTCACTTTTATAGGCTTTTGCCATATCCTCAGCCGTTCCTTTGCCAAAAATATCATACTCTTTACCGTTATCAGGACATAAAAATCCACTCATATTTTCAATCACACCCGCTATAGGAATGTGAAGTTTATTAAACATATCTAAAGCTCTTTTACTATCGTCTAAAGATACGGTTTGAGGCGTACTTACACAAACTCCTGCAGTAATAGGAATGCTTTGTGCAGAAGTAATTTGCGCATCGCCTGTTCCTGGAGGCATATCCAAAAACAATACATCAAGCTCAGGCCAAATTACATCAGCTAAAAGTTGCTCAATTGCTTTCATGATCATAGCTCCACGCCACATAAGGCCTTGACCCTCTTCGATCAAAACCCCCATACTCATCATATAAACACCATGAGTTAAAATAGGCTTTAATCTCTGCCCTACTACTTCAGGCTGAGTTTTGGTTTCACCTAGCATTCTTGGAATATTTGGCCCATAAATATCCGCGTCTAAAATACCTACTCTTTTTCCCATTTTAGCCATGGAAATTGCTAAATTTACTGTAGTTGTAGATTTACCCACACCACCTTTTCCACTTGAAACCATGATGAAATTTTTTACTTGTGGAGCGATATTTTTTCCACTTCTTGAATTACTTTTTTCTTCAGGAATTTTTGGAGTAATGATATTAAGTTCAATATTTTTTAAAGCCAAACTCGATAAAGCTTCAATAGTATTTTTACGAATTTCATTAGCTACTTCAGGATTTGCTGAAACGATTTCTATATCAATGAATACACCATCATCTTGAATTTTAATATCTTTTACAAAGTTAAAACTCACTATATCCTTTTCAAAACCAGGATATTTTACAGTTTTTAATTTCTCTAAAATTTGTTCTTTCATATTTTTTCCTTGTCTTTTAAAAAAATCAATTTTACTAATAAAATGATAAAATTTAGCTTTTTATAAGTGTATAATATGGTAACATTATAAAAACCAACAATATTAAAAAGAGGAATGAAAAAATGAGTGAAATGAGCCTCATTATGTTAGCAGCTGGAAATTCTACTCGTTTTAATACAAAGGTAAAAAAACAATTTTTACGACTTGGAAATGACCCTCTTTGGCTTTATGCAACAAAAAATTTAAGCTCTTTTTATCCTTTTAAAAAAATAGTTGTTACCTCTAGTAATATCACTTATATGAAAAAATTTACTAAAAACTATGAATTCATAGAAGGTGGTGATACCAGAGCAGAATCCTTAAAAAAAGCCTTAGAGCTCATAGATAGCGAATTTGTTATGGTAAGTGATGTAGCAAGGGTATTGGTGAGTAAAAATTTGTTTGATCGTTTGATTGAAAATTTAGATAAAGCAGATTGTATTACCCCTGCTTTAAAAGTTGCAGATACAACACTTTTTGACAATGAAGCCTTGCAAAGAGAAAAAATCAAACTCATTCAAACCCCGCAAATTTCTAAAACCAAATTGCTTAAAAAAGCCTTGGATCAAAACCTAGAATTTACAGATGATAGCACAGCTATAGCTGCAATGGGTGGAAAAATTTGGTTTGTTGAAGGTGAAGAAAATGCAAGAAAACTAACCTTTAAAGAAGATCTTAAAAAGCTTGATTTGCCTACACCTAGCTTTGAAATTTTTACTGGCAATGGTTTTGATGTGCATGAATTTGGAGAGAATCGCCCTTTGCTTTTAGCAGGAGTGCAAATTCATCCTACTATGGGGCTTAAAGCACACAGCGATGGAGATGTTTTAGCTCACTCTTTAACTGATGCGATTTTAGGTGCTGCAGGACTTGGAGATATAGGAGAGCTTTATCCTGATACTGATATGAAATTTAAAAATGCCAACTCCATGGAGCTTTTAAAACAGGCTTATGATAAAGTCAGAGAAATAGGTTTTGAACTCATTAATATAGACATTTGCGTCATGGCACAAAGCCCTAAACTTAAAGACTTTAAACAAGCTATGCAAAGCAATATAGCTCATACTTTAGATTTAGATGAATTTAGAATCAATGTTAAAGCCACAACAACGGAAAAATTGGGTTTTATTGGAAGAAAAGAAGGTATGGCAGTGCTTAGTAGTGTAAATTTAAAATATTTTGATTGGACAAGATTATGAAAGTTTTAATTATTGAAAATGAAATTTATCTAGCGCAAAGCATTAGCATTAAACTAAGTGATGCTGGATATAGCTGTGAAATTATCAACTCGTTTGATGAATACAATGGTGAAAAATACTATGATATTGTACTGCTTTCTACAAATACTAATAATTTTCTAAAAGCCGTAGGTCAGTTTAAATATAGTATCATTATTTTGCTTATTTCTTATATAAGTACAGATACAGTTTCAAATCCTTTGAAATTAGGTGCTAGTGATTATATTCAAAAACCCTTTATGATAGAAGAGCTGATTAGAAAAATAAAGCATTATCAGGATTTTAGAAAACTTTCAATTCTTAATAAAGCTTATCAAAGCTATATCAAATCAAGATTAGAAACAATCAAAATTCCAGAGTATAATTATAAAAAATTAAAACTTCCATTGATATTAAAATCCAACAAGCAAAGCAGTGCTGATGCTTTTGTTTTTAATTATGCAAATGAATGTGACATTACTCTTTCTTTTATTGATTTAACATCTACAAATTCAGTTGAAAAAGTTATGAAACTTCCCACAGAAAACAATCTCTTATTTTTGAGTAATTTTCAAGCATTAAAAGCAACAGAAAAGGAAAAACTCCTAGATTTTATACAAAACAAAAATGTTATTTTGCATACCAATTCAAATACAGATGATTTAAAAATAAACTGCATTAATTTAAATGATAATGAAAAAAATATCAATAGCAATGAAATTTTAACTATAGATGAGTATGTAAAATATGTTATTATAAATTACCAAAATATATTTCCTGATACTGATCTTTCAAAAAAATTAGGCATTTCACGTAAATCTTTATGGGAAAAAAGGAAGAAATATGAAATCAGCAAGAAAAAATAAAAACATTACCATAGATCAAAATGAATTTGGCATCTTGTCACTTATTAAAGAAGGTTTGCTAGGTACTTGCACTCATTTAATGAATGAAAAAGAAGTCAATGAAATCATTAAATCAGGAAAATTTAAAGGAGAAAGTTTTCCCTATCCCTTAAGCTTTGCACCAAAAAATGCTGAAGAAGCACTAAATGATATAAAATCTGGCGATAGAATCGATCTCATACTAGATGAAAAAGTAGTAGGACATATAGATTTTAAAAGCCAATTTAAAAATAATAAAAATTTTTCTGATATTTTCAGTCCTAACACTTGCTCTTTAGAAGACATGGGAACAACTTGCATAAGTGGAAAAATAGAAATTTATAATTCTCAAATTGAAAAAATAAAAGAAAATTTTCAACAAATCAAAAACAATCTTAATGCACAAAAAATTACTGCTATAGTTTCAAGTTTTGATCCTTTGCATCGTGCCCATGAAAGAATGTTTCGTTGGACTATTGATAAAGCAGATTTAGTTGTAATTTTTCTTGTAGAATCTTTTGATGTAAATGGGTTTGAATTCGAACTTAAAGAAGCATATTTGAAAAAATTTATTCAAAACTATCTTCCACCGGATAGAATTTTCATTTTTCCATTAAAAAATATTAATATTTTTCACGCTCATTTAAATCCTGGCTTAGAAAGTATTATCGCAAAAAGTCTAGGTTGTACCAAACTAGTAGTAGGACAAAATCATACAGGACTTGGAATGTTTTATGACGATAACCAACCAAAAACCATACTTGATGATTTTTCCAAGGACTATGGCATAGAAGTGATCGTTTTGCCTGAATTTGTATTTTGCGATCAATGTCGCATGATTGTTAGCACAAGATCTTGCCCTCATGGTTGTCATCACCATTTGCACTATAATTCTCAGTCTTTAAAAGATTTACTAAGAGCGGGTATCATTCCTCCAGCAATTTTCATGCGCAAGGAAGTATCTAGTGTTATTTTAACTTCTCTTTTTCCAAATAGATTAAAAAATATGCAAAAAATTTATAATGAGCTTTTTCCAACTGATGGAATTTTAGAATACAAAAATGATGAAGAATTTTATCAAAAACTTTTAGAAATTCATCAAATGTCTTATATGGTGTAATAAAATGCAAAAATTATTTTTAACTTTTTTTTATTCAGGTTCTGTAAAAAAGGCAAGTGGGACTTTTGGTACTATCGCTGCTTTAATACCTGCTTTTTTTATACTTAAATATCTCGGGATTAATACTTTGTTTTTACTAAGCATTTTAATTTTTGTTGCAAGTATTCGTGTTATAGATGATTATGAAAAAAAAACAGGAATTCACGATGACAAACACATAGTTATCGATGAGGTTGCTGGAGTTTTTCTTGCTTGTGCTATTGCAGCAAGTGTTGAAAACTCGATAGTCAATTTTATTTTGGCTTTTGTTTTATTCAGACTCTTTGACATTACAAAACCTTCTATTATTGGTAAGATAGATAAAAAAGTCAAAGGCGGACTAGGTGTAATGCTTGATGATATGTTAGCAGGATTGTTTGCTGGACTTTTAAGTGCGGTAATTTATGGATTTTTACTTAAATTTAATTTAGTTTTTTGGGATATAAATTTAAAAGACTTATTTTGAAATTTTGCTTAAATTAATTAAATTTTAAATTTTATTCTTATATAATTTAGTCTTTAATTTCAAAAAAGGAAAATATAAATGGCAAACCATAAATCTGCTGAAAAAAGAGCAAGACAAACTATTAAAAAAACAGAAAGAAATAGATTCTATAGAACAAGACTTAAAAATATAACTAAAGCCGTAAGAGAAGCTGCAGCAAATGGAGATAAAAATGCTGCTAATGAAGCTTTAAAAGTAGCTAATAAAAGCATTCATGCTATGGTAAGTCGCGGTTTCATTAAAAAACAAACTGCTTCTCGCCGTGTAAGCCGCTTAGCCCTTTTAGTAAATAAAATCGCATAATTTTCTATATAGTTTTTAATGTTAGCTAGCAAACTAGATCCTTTTTTAAAACGCTTTGAAGAGTTAAATTCTCTTCTTAGTAGTTCTGATATACTCAACGATATCAGTAAAATGACTACACTCTCTAAAGAACAAAAAAATTTAGAATCTATCGTTTTAAAAGCTAAAGAGTATTTAAAAACTTTAGACAATATAGAAGAAAATAAAGCTTTGCTAAACGATCCAGAACTTGGGGAACTTGCAAAAGAAGAACTAAAAACTTTAGAAGAATTAAAACCGAAACTTGAAGAAGAGATTAAAATTTTACTTCTTCCTAAAGATCCCAATGATGAAAGAAATATTTTTCTTGAAATTCGTGCAGGTACAGGTGGTGATGAGGCATCTTTATTTGTAGGAGATCTTGTAAAAGCTTATGCAAGATATGCTGAAAATCGCGGCTATAAACTTGAGATTGTAAGCTCTAGCGAAGGAAGTGTAGGTGGATTTAAAGAAATCATCATGCTTGTTAAAGGAACAGGAGCTTATTCAAGACTTAAATATGAAGGTGGAACGCACCGTGTTCAAAGAGTTCCTCAAACAGAATCCCAAGGACGTGTGCATACTTCTGCTATCACCGTGGCAGTAATGCCAGAAGTTGATGATATAGAAATCGAAATCAATCCAAACGATCTTAAAGTTGATGTTATGCGATCTTCAGGACATGGTGGACAAAGTGTAAATACTACTGATTCAGCTGTTCGTATCACTCATATCCCTACAGGTATAGTTGTAGTCAATCAAGATGGAAAAAGCCAACACAAAAATAAAGAAAGTGCGATGAAAGTCCTAAAAGCAAGGCTTTATGAAATGCAAGAGAGTGAAAGACTGGCAAAAGAAAGTGAAGCAAGAAAATCACAAGTAGGAAGCGGAGATAGAAGCGAACGCATTCGCACTTACAATTTTCCACAAAATCGTATCAGCGATCATAGAATAAATCTTACTTTATATCGCTTAGATGCCATTATGCAAGATGGGCTTTTTGATGAAATCATAGAACCTTTAATCACTCATCATCAAGCCCAAGCTTTACAAGAACAAAATTTATAAGATTTTATATAAATTAATACTTATGTGGGAATTTATGTGGATTTCCACTAGCACCTACATGTGCAACATTTCCATTTTCTATATCATAAGCTTGACCAAAACCTTTTACAAAGCGTCCTTTTTTAAATTCAAGCTTTACTAGATGAAAATCAAGCATCTTGCGTATAGTTTTAATGCCTCCTTCTCCTCCGGTTTGTTTTTCAAACTCATCATAAATTTGATCAAATCTTTCACCTCTCTCTAAAAAGCTTGCATTTACTCTATAGCGCAATCTTTTGCGAAGTATAACAGAAGCAGCTTTACTCTCATCCTCTAAAAACATTATTTCTATATTGTTTGGATTTACTTTGATGTTGTTAAAATGTTCACTTACTTCACTTATATAAATATAATTTCCCCATTGTGTGCTTACAAAAGGTGCATACGAGCAAACAACTTCTCCATTTGTATTTAAAGTTGCCAAAGCTACAGAATTAAAACTTAGCATAAATTCATTTAATTCTTTTTCTACGCCACTAAAATTTTGCTCGCTCTTTGCACTCATGCAAAGGGATATTATAGTATCTTTAATCGTGTTTTCATCGGCTTTTTTAGGAAATTCCACTCGTAAATTTTCTTTATCATTGTAAACAAGATCTAAGCCATTAAAATCAACACTTTTTAGAAAAACATCTTGCACTTGCTCAATACCACCAAATTTTTTACAAAGATCAACTAAATTTGATTTATGATGATCATTCATATGAGAAATAATGCTTTCAAAATTCATTTTTATCCTTTCTTGATTTTAAAATAAAATATTAAAAAAAATGGTATCAATTATCAAATTAAAAATAACTTAAAATATATAAATTATCTATTTTAACAAAAATTTATACTAAATTAAGTTAATAAAGGATAAATTTCGTTCTAAATTATTATGATATAAATTATCATTATTTATTTTATTTAAGGAGTAAAATTTGCATCCAAATAAAAAAGCTTTTAAGTTATCTTTATTTGCATTATTGCTAATAACTAATTTAAATGCACAAGAATCAAATGAAGCTATTAAATTACAAAAAGTTGTTGTTAGTGCAACAGGTTTTGAGCAAGATGCAGACTCAAATTTACGCAATGTAATCAGCATAGAAGGCAAAGATCTGCAAAATAAAGGTTATGTTTCCTTAGAACAAGCCTTAGAAAGAATTTCGGGCATTAGTTTTGTAAATTTTGGACTTGGACGCAATATAGATATGCGTGGACAAGGAGATAAATCCAATATAGCTGTAAAAGTTATGATCGATGGGCGTGCTATTAATGTTCTTGATAATTCCCATGGTATAACCCCGCTAGATAGTATCAATTTAGATAATGTAGAACGCATAGAAATCATACCTGGGGGTGGATCTGTGCTTTATGGAAGTGGTACTAGAGGGGGTGTGATTAATATCATTACAAAAAAACAAAAATCAGATGCTTTTGCTATAAATTTAAAAAGCAGTGCCTATGATCATGGTAGACTAGGTGGAAATTTAGGTATCAATGGCGCCAAACAAATAAATGAAAATTTAGCTTTTAGCTTTGATATACAAAGTTTTAACCTTGATGGATATCAAGAAGGTTATAATGAAAAAGGTTATTTTATCAACACAAAAACCTATATTAATATCAATGATAATAGCGATTTAACTTTGGGTTATAATTATTTTAAAAGCAAAAATACCAGCAGTGGCTATCTAACAAAAGCACAAGCTCAAAGCGATCCAACCCAAAAAGGCAATAGTGACAATATCACACAAATCAATCGCCCTGAAATTTCTTTGGATTATCATTACTATTTTGATGATATATGGGAATTTAACCTAGAAGCTTTTTGGCAAAATCAAAAGATCAATTATCTAAAAGATGTTTCTACAATGAGTTATGGAAGTATGAGTCTTCCTGTATATCAAAATGGAAGTGGTTTTGAAGACACACTTACAGGGATAAGTTTAAAAAACAAGCTAAATTATGCAAATAATTCTTATTTTATTTTTGGTTATGAATTTACAAACCATGATGCAAAAAGAACAAGTATTATTCATTATGATGTAAATAGCCCTAAGTTTCAAATGAGTCACACCATGACAACGCTTATGGATATGGATAAACAAAGCCATTCTATTTTCGCTCTTGATTCTCATGAATTTAACGATATTTTTAGTATTTCAGGTGGAGCAAGATATGAATATAGTCTTTATGACACAAATAGAAATTACACTAGCAATATGATTATATCAAACACTCCTAAACCAAGCACTCCAGAACTTTTTTCGACCGATGACACAAGTCATAACTTCGCGTTTGAAATCACTCCAAATTTTAAATACTCAGACACAGGAAAGCTTTATATCAAATACGAAAGAGGTTTTGTCTCTCCAAGTCCAGCACAATTTGTCAATAAGGATAAAAATTCACAAAAGTATTATTCTGCAAATTTAAATCCTGAGATCTTTGATACTTTTGAACTAGGAATTGATGATTTTTGGTGGGATTTTTACGGCTTTAATCTAACTTTATTTTACACCCTAAGCAAAGATGAAATTTCTTATCTTGGAAACCCTCATGCCACAGGTGGAGGATTTTGGCAATATTATAATATAGATCAAACTCGCCGTTTAGGAGTAGAATTAAGCCTGAGTCAAAATTTTTTAGATGATGATTTAATCCTTAGAGAAAGTCTAACTTATCTTGATGCTAAAATTTCTAAAGGTGTTAATGACGGTATGAGAATTCCTTATGTTTCAAAAATCAAAGCCACAGCTGGGATTGAATACGCTTGGAATAAAAATTTCTCAAATTTTATTGATTTAACCTATTTTTCTAGAGCAAAAGATGGTGGAATTATAGATGAAAATACAGGAAAAATGTCTAAAAATTCTTGGATAAGGGATTATTTTTTAACAGATATTGGCATGAAATATAATTATAAAAAATTACAAATTTTAGCAGGAATTCGCAATCTTTTCGATAAAAGATACTACACCTATCAAGACAGTATAAATGATCAATACCTAGTTGGAAATGGCAGAAACTACTATGTTGAATTTAAATACGCATTCTAAAATTTTAGTGATTATAGGGCTTTTGGTAGCTTATATAATCGCTTCTTTTACAGCACTTTGCTTAGGAGATGAGAATTTAAACCCAAAAGAACTTTTTTCATATATCTTTAGCCAAGATGAAATTTTAAGACAAATCATCATAGATGGACGCTTGCCACGCATTATAATGGCGATTTTAATTGGTATGCTTTTAGCTAGTAGTGGGGCTATCACTCAAAATGTATTTTCAAATCCTATAGCCGATCCTTATATCATAGGTATAGCTTCTGCGGCAACCTTTGGAGCGGTTTTGGCGTATTTGTTAAAATTGAATGATTATTATTATGGAATTTTAGGTTTTGTTTGCTCTGCCTTTTTTGCCCTAGGAGTTTTTAAAATTTCTTCTAAAGCTTCTATAGCGACTTTACTCATTATCGGCATAGCAGCTTCATCTTTTTTAGGAGCTTTTACTTCTTTTTTCACTTATCTTATAGGCGAAGATTCTTTTAAAATAGTCGCTTGGCTTATGGGAAATATAGGCAATGCTTCTTGGTTTCGTGTGGGAATTTTAATCTTGCCTTTAATTTTTTGTTTGTTTTATTTTTACGCTCATAAAAACGAATTAAACATACTTTTAAGCGGAGATGATGAAGCTAGAAATCTAGGGGTAAATGCTCAAAAATTAAAGATAAATTTACTCATTGTCTCATCTTTGGCTGTATCTTTTGCGGTTGCTTTTAGCGGACTTATAGGCTTTGTTGGACTCATCATTCCTCATACTATAAGACTTTTGCTTAAAAATTATGATAATGCCTTAGTTATCCCTTTATGTACAGCATTTGGAGGATTATTTTTACTTATTTGTGATACTTTAGCAAGAACTCTTTTAGCCCCTGTACAAATTCCGATTGGAATTTTAACTGCATTTTTTGGAGCTCCTATTTTTTTATACTTAGCTTTAAGTGCTAGGAGATTTTTATAATGCTAAAAATACAAGATTTAAGCTTTGCTTATCACCAAAAAGATTTACTAAAAAACATTCATTTAGAACTTAAAAATCAGGCTTTTATAGGAATTTTAGGGCCAAATGGCTCAGGTAAAAGCACTCTTTTAAAACTTATACTTAAAAATTTAAGTCCAAATAAAGGAGAGATAAGTCTTTTTAACACAAATATCAAGGATTTTTCTCTTAAAGAATTTGCCAAAATTTGCGGCTTTGTGCCTCAAAAATCAGAATTAAACACCCCTTTAAAAGTCATCGATGTGCTTTTAATGAGCAAATATGCGAATTTAAAACACGCTTTTAGTTCTTATTCTAAAGAAGATATTTTAGAAATTCAAGAATTTGCTAAGGATTTAAGACTTGAAAATTTTCTAGAAAGAAGCATACTTTCTTTAAGTGGGGGTGAATTTCAAAGAATGCTTTTAGCAAGAGCTTTGCTTAAAAAGCCAAAAATTCTTTTTTTAGATGAACCCACTTCAGCCCTTGATTTAAACTATGCTATAGAGCTTTTAAGTCTTTGCGAAAAACTAGTTAAAGAAAAAAATATTGCCATTGTTGCTATCTTGCATGATTTAAATTTAGCTTCTATGTTTTGTGATAAAATCCTTTTTTTAAAAGAAGGGGAAATAAAGTATTTTGGAACGATCAAAGAGCTTTTTACTCAAGAAATTTTAAAAGAAATTTATGATTTAAACTGCGAGATTATTTATAAAAATTCTAAACCTTATATTTTAGCTTTAAAGGAGAAAAAATGAAAAAAATTTTAATTATTATGAGTTTGTTTTTAATCACACTAAATGCAAAAGAACGCCTTGTAGTGCTTGATCCTGCAAGCATAGAAACCCTTTTTATGCTTAAGGCTGAAGATCAAATCGTAGGCATTGCCACTTTACAACACTCAAATATCTATCCCAAAGATCAAACCTCAAAACTTACAAGCGTAGGCACTTTTTCAAATCCTTCGCTTGAAAAAATAGTAACATTAAAACCAAGTTTGGTGATTTTAAGCTCTTATTCTTTAAATTTAGAAGAAGGACTTAAAAATTTTGGTATCAAAAGTATCAATTTAAAAGCCGAGCGTTTAGAAGATATAACAAAAAATATCACAACCTTAGGCCAAATCACCAAAAAAGAAAAAGAAGCAGAGCTTTTAAAACAAGAATTTACCCAAAATTTAAAAAAATTAAGCGATAAACCCCTAAATAAAAGTGTGATTTATCTTTATTCTAGCAACCCTTTAATGGCCTTTAATGACAATTCTTTAATAGCTGATATTTTAAGACTTATAGGGATTAAAAATTTAAGTCCGCAAAGTCAAATTTCAAGACCTGTTATATCAGCAGAATATATACTGAAACAAAATCCAGACATACTCATTCTTGGAATTAATGCTAAAAACAACCTTTTAGATACAAATGCTTTATTGAAAAATACCAAAGCAGTTAAAACAGGAAGTATTTATTTTAACAAAGATACACATATATTATTACGTCTTAGTCCTAAGATAATAGATAGAATTCAAGAATTTAAAACAAAGCTAGAAAATAACAATTTTTAATCACCCAATCTTGCTTTAAAAAATTCGCAAGTTTGACAAAGTTTTTCTATGCGTTTATCTTCTTCAAAAGCTTTTTTCATCATCTTTATACGCGGTGATTTAAAAAGCTTATCAAAGTTATTTTCAAAAACATTTCCTAAGTTAATATCTGCTTTAGTATCCAAACAGCAAGGCACCAAACTTCCATCACTTAAAATCCCAATTTGCTCTTTTAAAGCATGACATTTTCCTTTTTTATAAAGGGGTTCATCTTTTAAATTTGGCCATTTAAAAAGTTTATTTTGATGAAGCAAAATATGTCTTTGCAAGCGATTTTTACTTAAGTTTGTATCAATCTTAACTTCAAATTCTTTGGCTAAAAACTCATAAATTTTTAAATTTGACTTAGGTGCTTTAAAATTAGCATCTAAATTCCAAAGTCTTAGATTGATAAAAGAAAGGCTTTTTTGCTCTAAATGCTTTTTGCAAAGTTCTAAAATAGGCTTAAAATACTGTTCTAAAGAAATTTTGCTTTGACTTAAAAAAGACATTAAAGAAATATTGATTTGATGGATATTCTCATACCCTAACAATAAAGCTTGATTTTTAGAATTTAAATAAAAGCCACTTGTAGTGATTTCAAGCTTCATAGCTTCACTTTTTGCGATTTTTAGATAATTTTCCAAATTAGGTAAAAGCAAAGGATCGCCCAAAAGATGAAAGGTAAAAAGCTCAGCCTTATTAGAAATTTCATGAGCTAAGTTTTGAAATTTTTCTTCACTCATTACCCCGCGAATTCCTTTTCGAGAAGGACAAAAATCGCATTTTAAACCACAAATATCACTTAATTCTATATATATTTTTTTAAATTTCATTATATTTCCTAGAGTAAACATTTTACCAAAATTTATGAAATTTATTAAAATATGTAACATTTTTATCGATATTTTTATCTTTTTTATTTCTCTTCTTTATTTTTAAATATATTAAACAAAAATCACACTATACTTAAATAAAAATCTAAAATTAAGGAAGGGTTTATGCAAGAGCTTACTCGCACGAAAAAAATTCGCTCTATTATTGCTGCAAGTAGCGGAAATTTAGTAGAGTGGTTTGACTTTTATATCTACGCTTTTACAGCAACTTATTTTGCTCATACTTTTTCAACTTCAGATAATCCTGTTATCCAGCAAATCAATGCCTTTGGGGTTTTTGCAGCAGGGTTTTTTATGCGTCCTATAGGCTCTTGGCTTTTTGGCTCTTTAGCTGATAAAGTAGGTCGTAAAAAATCTATGGTTATATCAGTGGTTTTAATGGCTTTGGGCTCTTTTATGATAGCAGCCTTGCCAAGCAAAGATACAGTGGGAGATCTTGCTATTATCTTACTTTTAATAGCAAGACTCATTCAAGGTCTTAGTGTAGGCGGGGAGTATGGCATAGCAGCTACTTATCTTTCAGAACTTGCTACAGAAGGAAAACGCGGTTTTTACTCATCTTTTCAGTATGTAACCCTAATAGGCGGTCAACTTTTG
Organism: Campylobacter sp. 2014D-0258; assembly: GCF_008000495.1. Lineage (NCBI taxonomy): Bacteria > Pseudomonadati > Campylobacterota > Epsilonproteobacteria > Campylobacterales > Campylobacteraceae > Campylobacter > Campylobacter sp. 2014D-0258. The sequence continues at coordinate 123,364 of NZ_VOAR01000011.1, read as the reverse complement.
GCCGTTGCAAGCATTAGTATAATGTTTTTATTTTTTAGCATTGATGATATGAAAGATTATGCTTGGAGAATACTTTTTGTAATAGGCGGAATTTTAGCACTAGGCTCGCTTTTTGTAAGAAAAATGATGAATGAAAGTGCTACAAAACTTCACCAGCATGAAGATCGTGGTACTTTAAAAGCATTATGCAAATCTTGGAAACCTTTTTTAATGGTGCTTGGGGTTACTTCTGGAGGTTCTTTAGCTTTTTATACTATTACAACTTATACTAAAACTTTTATGGAAAATACGGGTATGGATAAAATGCTTGTTAATAATCTTTTCTTAGGTGCTTTATTTATACTAATGATCATTCAACCTCTTTTTGGATATATAGGAGATAAAATAGGTCACAAACGATCTTTAATTGTATTTTGTATTTTGGCATTGGTAGGAATTTATCCTATTTTTTCACTTATAGCCAATAACGCACAAAATAATCCTTCTTTGACATTTATGTTGGTGGTATTATTGTTTGTTATTTTAAGTTTTTATACTTCAGTTGCTGGGATTTTTAAAGCAAAACTTTTTCCTGAACATGTAAGAGCTTTAGGGACAGGTTTGGGTTATGCTATTTCAAATGCTGTTTTTGGAGGATCTGCTCCTTGGGTTGCTTTACAATTTAAAAATGCAGGTATAGAAAATGGCTTTTTTATATATATAGCTATTTTTACAATCATCATGCTTATAGCTACTTTATGTTTGCCTAAAAAATCAGAGCTTAATTAATTTTAACGCTTTTAAAGAAAGTGCCGAAAGTGCGGTACTTTCTAACTCTTTTAAGGTTTTAAATTCATAATTTTTATTTTCATTGTTTAAAATTTGATGATAAACCTTGATATTAAGTTTATACTTAGTATAGCTGTGCTTAAACTCCCCTACAAAACCCATATCTTTAGAAAGTTTATACTCTCCTTCTTTAAAAAAAGGAAAATTATACATACCCTTATAAAGCTTATCTTGGCTTTGCCCTATGGCAAATTTTTTATTAAATTCAAACAAAAAAAGATTTAAATTTACACTCTCATAAAGTATTTTTTTAGCTCTTGGATAAAGCTCTGTATGAAATTTGCCTTGACAAAAATCATACAAAGGACAAATCCCACACTTTGCATTTTTACTCACACAAACCAAAGCCCCTATATCAAGCAAGGCTTGGTTATGATCAAAAGCATGATTTAAATTTAAAAGCTCTTTAGCTCTTTTTTCAAGTTCTTTCATGCTAGGATTTTCTAAAGCAAAAAGACGAGAAAGCACACGGCGTATATTGCCATCAACAAAAGAAACCTTTTGATCATAACCAAAACAAGCTATAGCTCCTGCTGTATAAACTCCTATGCCGCTTAATTTTTTTAGATCCTCAACTTCTTTGGGTAATTTAGCTTCAAACTTATCCACACATTCTAAGGCTGCCTTTTTTAAATTTCTAGCACGAGTGTAATAACCAAGTCCTTGCCAAGCCTTTAAAAGCTCATCTTCATTAGCATTAGCCAAACTTTCTAAAGTAGGAAATTTTTGCAAAAAGGGGAAATAAAACCTTTCCAAAACTGATTTAACTTGAGTTTGCTGAAGCATAATTTCACTGATATAAACCCCATAAGCTCTATCAATATGCTTTAAAATTTCATCACAATTTTGACTTTGTAAATTACGCCAAGGTAAAGTTTTGCGTCCATTTTTTTCATACCAAAGAAGTAAATTTTCTTGTAGTTTTTCAAGCTCTTTTTTTTGCATAAATGAGAGTATAACAAAAAAATTTAAAATTTTTTGCTAAAATTAGCTCAAATTAAATTATTAAGGATATCCATGTTAGCTTTTTTTAAAGGTTTAGGCGTAGGTTTTTTATGTTTATTGCTTTTTGTTGCAGGAGTAGTTTTTAATGTAGAATTTTTAAGCAAAAAAGACTCTAATCATGATTTATATTTTTCAAGAAATATAGAAGTAAGCAATACGCTAAAACCCGATATTTTATATGCAAATATTAATTTTTGGGCAAATGAAAATTTAAGCTCAAAAATCACATTAGACAATAGCGAAAAAGCTGAAATCGCAAATACTTTCAATCAAATTTTAGAACGCTCAAAAAAAGAAAATTTTTGTAGCGGAGGAAGTTTTTCTTTAGAGCCTAATTTTTCCTATAAAGATGGTATACAAACTCCAAAAGGTCAAAGATTTGATGCAAATTTAGAATGTGAATTTAAAGAAAATCAACTTGCAGATTTTAACAAGCTTTTAAATGACATCAATTCTATCATAGCTAAAAATAATTTCATCAGCGTTTCAACACCAGCCATACAAACAAAATTTTCAAAAGATACACTAAACAACAACAAAGAAAATCTCTACAAAGAGCTTTTAAAAACATCATACGAATATGAAAAAACTTACTCTTTAGATCTTAATAAAACTTGTGTATTGAAAAATTTACAAGTAAATACAAATGCCAATATCGCACCTAGAATGTTAAATGCAAAATCTGACAATATAGAACTTTCATCTCCAATTATCAGTGAAAAAGAACAAATTTTAAGTGCAAAAGCTTTATTTATTTGCAAATAACTTAAGGCAAAATAAACTCCTTTTAAGTTTATTTTGCTATAATTTTATCTTCAATTCTTTCAGAAATTTATGCGGGAATAGCTCAGGGGTAGAGCACAACCTTGCCAAGGTTGGGGTCGCGAGTTCGAATCTCGTTTCCCGCTCCATAATCACCCGCCCGGGTGGTGGAATTGGTAGACACAAGGGACTTAAAATCCCTCGGAATTTTTCTTCCGTGCCGGTTCAAGTCCGGCCTCGGGCACCACTTTTTCAACATTATCAGGGCGACATAGCCAAGCGGTAAGGCATGGGCCTGCAAAGCCTTGATCTCCGGTTCGAATCCGGATGTCGCCTCCAAAAGGCAAAACTTTACTTTATCGGGAGATGGCTGAGTGGTCGAAAGCGGCGGTCTTGAAAACCGTTGAGGGTCACACCTCCAGGGGTTCGAATCCCTTTCTCCCGGCCACCAAAACTTTCTAGTTTATCAAGCTTATATCATTCCTGAAATTATAAAGGATACTACAAATGAAAAATAATACTTCGGTCTTACTATTTTTGTTATATCCTAAAAAACTTAGAAAAACTATGGCTAATATAATTAAAAATAAGAAATACAAATGGAAAATTTAGAATTTGTTATCTTAAAACAAAAATATAAAATTTTAAAAATATGTCAAATTTTAAAATACAAGGTAGGTAAATGAAAGAATTTTATATGAATTTAGCCTTAAATGAGGCTTGGAAATATCAGTTTTTAACCTATCCAAATCCGGCTGTAGGCTGTGTAATCTTAGATAAAAATGGAAAAATTTTAGCCATAAAAGCTCATGAAAAAGCTGGATTAGCTCATGCGGAACTTAATGCCATAGCTCATGCTTTTAAAAGCTTAAGACCTGAAATTTCATTGCCCAAAGAAGCAAACGCCTTGCATGAGTTTATTTGCAAAAACCATCAAGGTGTATTTAAAGATAGCATAGCTTTTGTCACACTTGAGCCTTGCTCTCATCAAGGAAAAACGCCTCCTTGTGCAAAACTCTTTAGCGAGCTAGGTTTTAAAAAAATTTTCATCAGCGTTAAAGATGAAAATAAAATCGCAAGTGGTGGGGCTGAATTTTTAAAAAAACAAGGCATAGAGATTGAATTTGACATACTTAAAGAAGAAGGAAAAAAACTTTTAAAACCTTTTTTAAAATGGCAAAAAGGGCAATTTAAACTTTTTAAATTAGCCCTTTCTATGAATGGCTCGCCTTTTGGCAAAATCGTAAGCAATGAGCTAAGTCGCACTTATGCACATAAAATTAGAGCGGTGATTGATTTGCTTGTAGTCGGTGGAGAAACCATAAGAAAAGATCATCCTATACTAGATGCTAGGCTTTGCAAAGCAAAAGCGCCTAATCTTTGTATCTTAAGCCGTCAAAATATAGATAATTTTGATAAAAATATCCCTTTATTTAAAGTTCCAAACCGCCAAATTTATACCCAAATTCCAAGTGAAGCTAAATTTTTAATGTATGAGGGTGGAGAAAATTTTCTCAAAACCTTTAAAGATGAAATAGATATGTTTTTGATTTTCCAAAGTTCAAGTTTAAATGATGAAAAAAATGTTACAATACCTTTAAATTTCAAGCCACTTTATAGGAATTTTTTAGGGAGTGATACTTATGGCATTTATGAACTTTAGTGGATTTTTTTATGCGAGAAATGATTTAAGATTATTTAAAATAGAAAAGAAAAATGAATTAAAATCCTTTTTTTACAAAGACTACACTTTATCAAGCTACAAAGATAATTTAAATTTAAACAATGAAATCTTTTTTTATCAAAGTTTAAAAGAAGGCTTATTTAAAGAAAATGATGAAATTTTAATTTCAAATTTGGGTAAAAAGATCATACTTTTTAGAAATTTCACTCAAAATTGCGATAATTTTAATGAAGCAAAATTAAAACAAATATTGCTTTTATTTTTTTTATTATTAGCGAGCATATTTTTTGCAAGTTTGGCTATGATTAATGAATTTGGAGCCATAGATCTTGTTTTTTTAATGATTTGCTTATTGCTTTTAGTGATGGGAGCAATCAATCTTGGCTTGCTTTTTAAGCAAATTCGTATTCTTAAAAGTTTTTCCAAAGAAGAAATGAAAGAATTTTTAAGTCAAAGAATGAAAAAATACACTAAAGTGTAAAAACACTTTAGCATACTGTTTTTAAATTTGTAGCAAGACCACCTAAAGAAGTTTCTTTGTATTTATAATTCATATCTTTTCCTGTTTCATACATGGTTTCTATAACCTCATCAAGGCTTACCATAGGAGTAGATTTGCGTGTCATTGCCATTCTAGCAGCACTTATAGCCTTAATAGCTCCAAAGGCATTTCTTTCTATGCAAGGAATTTGCACAAGTCCTGCAACTGGATCGCAAGTTAAACCTAGATGATGTTCCATTGCCATTTCAGCAGCGTTGCATGCTTTAAAAGCATTAGCCCCTAAAACTGTTGCCATAGCCGCAGCTGCCATCGAACTAGCACTACCAATTTCTGCTTGACAGCCTGCTTCTGCTCCGCTAATGCTTGCATTTTTCTTATAAAAAGAACCTATAAGCATTGCTGTTAATAAAAACTCTATAGCCTTTTCATCGCTAAAACCTATAGTATGATTTTTAAGATAAAGCATAACAGCAGGGATAACAGCACATGCTCCATTTGTTGGCGCGGTTACAACTTTTGCTCCGCTAGCATTTTCTTCAGCAATCGCAATAGCATATAAAGAAATAAAATCTATAATGCCCATAGGATCAGCTGTCATCGCCACTCTTTCTTTAAGTCCTTTGGCTCTACGCTTTAAATGAAGTTTTCCAGGCAAATAATCTTCATTTGGATGCGTACCATTATAATACACTTCTTGCATTACTTCCCAAATTTCAAGACAATAAGCACGAATTTCCTCTTTAGTGTGAAATTGCAATTCATAACGATAAGAAAGCTCTGCTAAATCCCAATCTCTTTTATCGCAAAGCTCTAAAGCTTCTTTTGCATTGTTAAGCTCTATATCTAGTTTTTTCTTTTTATTTTGGTTGGAATTTTTACCTTTTTTTTCTAATTCCGCAGCTGTTAAAACAAAGCCTCCACCTACAGAATAATAAGTTTCCTCATCAACTAACCCACCTTTACAATCATAAGCTTTAATTTTCATACCATTCTCATGTAAAGGTAAAAAATCTTTAGAGAATATCAAATCTTTTTCATAATTAAAACTAAGTTTTTTCTCGCCACAAAAATCAATTTGAGCATTTTCAATAGCATTTTTATTTACTTCATCTTGTATTGCCGCACTTAAATTTTTAGCTTCTAAGCCATTTAACCCCCAAATCACAGCCTTATCACTCAAGTGTCCTTTGCCTGTTAACGACAAAGAACCATAAAGAGTAACCTCAACTCTATCAATTTCATCAAGCTTTTTAGCAACTTTTTTACAAAATAAATTTCCAGCAAGCATAGGCCCTAAAGTATGAGAAGAAGAAGGACCAACACCTATTTTAAAAATGCTTAAATTACTCATTTTTTATCCTTAATTTATAAAAGATCATGAATTGCAGCAGAAATTGCAACTATCCCCATTACCAAAATAAAAAGATCTAAAAATTTATTACGAAATCTTGCCAAAATATCAAAACGATAAATACAATAAAGTGGCATTAAGAAAAGCAAAATAGCCAAAACAGGACCACCAATAGCCTCGATAATTCCTATAACACTTGGATTTTTATACGCAACAAGCCAAGCGATAGCAAAGGTAATGATCGCTGTTAAAGTTTGAGCGAATTTACCTTGAATTTTACCATTACTTGCTTTATATAAAATGCCATTTAAGCCTTCTTGAGAACCAAGATAATGTCCCAAGAAACTTTTACTAATAGCCACAAGTGCAACAATAGGCCCAACATAAGCTAGTAAAGAAACTTCAGGAAATTTATTTGCTATAAAAGTAAGAATATTGATATTTTGATCTTTTGCTGATGCAAAATCTTCTGGTGTAAAGGTTAAAGCACAAGAAAAAACAAAAAACATTACAACAAAAACCATAAGAATAATTGCCAAAGAAATAATTTTTCTAGCGCGAGGTTCAGCATAATCACCATATTCTTTTTTACAATAACAAGCAAGTGAAGAAATAATAGGAGAGTGATTAAAACTAAATACCATCACAGGAATAACAAGCCATAAAGTAACCCAAAAATTACTTGTTGAAATTACGGAAAAATCAACATTTGTAAATAATGATGAATTCCATTGTGGAATTAAAAGCAATGAAAAAATAAATAAAAATATAATAAAAGGAAAAACAAGAAAACTCATTGCTTTTGTTACAACATTTTCACCAAGAATAGAAATCAAAACCAAAACTCCAACAATTAAAAAACTCACCCACCAACGAGCAGCATGAGTAAGATCTGCATTGAAATTAAACTGATTGATTAAGAACTCAAGCAAAGTTGTTGTAAGATTAGCACTATAAACCAATAAAATAGGTAAAATAGCAAAAAAATACAAAAGTGTAATTAAAAATCCACCACCTTTGCCAAAATAACTTTCTGCAACAAAAGTAATATCATCTTTTGGATTAGAACTTGAAAGCACAAAGCGACATAAATTTCTATGAGCTAAGTAAGTCATAGGAAAAGCTAAAACAAGTATAACTAACAAAGGTATCAATCCACCAAGCCCAGCACTAATAGGTAACAAAAGTACGCCGGCTCCAATAGCTGTTCCAAAAAGAGATAAAACCCACCTTGTATCGTGACTAGTCCATTTAGGAGTATTCATTATTCTTCCTTAAATTTAAGATTACATCTTTTTTATTTTAGCAAAATATTTATAAATAATTATTTTTTAAAAAAAATATTTTAAATCTTATGTAACATTTTGTAAATTTAATTTTATAAAAAAACAATCACTCACTTGTATCAATAAAGTATTATTTTAAAACTAAATATATTTTGGGTTTTGCAATCAAAAAAGAAAAAATTTGGAAGACTATGCTTCCAAATTTTTGCATCAAATTTTCTAAGGGAGTTAAATTTTCAAAAATTAATCTAATTTTTGACCTAGGACATTTCCTTGCATATCCGTATAAACTTTCATGTTATTATTAAACTTAAATTTATAACCATTAATTTCTTTATCTATTTCAAGAATTTGAGCATTTGGTTGAGTTGCACTTACTTTTTTCATAACACTAGGTAAAATAGTATGTGGTAAAGCCTTGTATTTTCCATCAACTTCTTTCCAATCTCCATTGATCATAAAATCAATTTCAGTTCCATCATTTAAAATTACATCATAAGAATCTATATCTTTTTTCACCAAACCAATTTGAGCGGTTTTAAAATTTTTAGAAATAAATTCTTTGGCATTATTTGGAAGTTCGCTAGCAGGAACAACCATATCTTTAGCTAAAAGCACCGTAGCACCCAACAAAGCAAGTAAAGTTAATTTTGCTTTCATAGTTTCTCCTTTTTTGTCTTGGTTGGCGAAAGTTTAACTCAAAACTGTGAAGTGAATGTGAAACTTAAAAAATAATTTTCAAGCTTTCATTCTCAACACTTATACCTTGACTTTTTATAAATTTTATTTCTTTTCCATCTTCAAATTTTAAAATATCTTTATCTTTTAGATTAATATCATAAGTTAAAATATGCAAAACAATATCATAAATACAAAAGAAAAGTTCTTTTTCTTCTATGTTTAAATCACAAACTTCAAGTTCTAATTTATCAAAATTTCTAAGCCCATAAGTATAAGCATTAACTCCATTTTCACTAGGATAAACACTAACATATATCCAATTATATACCGGCAAGCGATTATCATCTAACATTTTTGCATTTTCTATATAAAAACTGGGCTCTAAAACAACTGCACCTGTATAAAAACCTAAAGCATGTTTATTATCCAAACATAAAGCTGCAATTTTCGTAAACATTTTAGCTTGTTCTAATTTGCTTTGATCTTGACTTAGCACCGCTATAAGAAGATGAGCTTTATGTTTTTTAGTTTGCTCTAAGGCATCTTTCCACATAAAATTAAAATTTGCATAGTATTCTGCTTCGTGATTAGGTATAGGATTTTTAATCAAATTTAGAGTAATCAACATATTTTCATATGAAAAAATCACTCCCTCTTTGGTAAAATTTTCATCAGCTATTTTTATATTAAATTTATCTTCTAAAATGCTTTTTAACTCCGAAAAATTAAAATCAACTTCATCAAGAAGAACAAAAGAGGTAAAATTGTGATTTAAATCTATAGTCATGTTAAACCCTATTAAATTTTTATAAATTATAACCTAATAAAAATAAAAACTATAAACAAGAATTTCTTAAAAATTATGATAATTGATATTAATTATAAATTTATTTTTTATATAGTATAATTTTTTAAAATTTATAAGTATATTTTTGGAGAAAAATGTGGAATTTCTAAAAGATTACATCGATTTAATTATCTTTTTAATTCTAGGAATTATGGCATTTATAGCTTTTTGGTGTGTCGTAGAAAGAATGCTATTTTTTAGAAAAATTAACTTTAAAAATTATGAGAATCAAGAGCAATTTGATGATGCGATTAGTGAAAATTTAACCACTATATATATCATCTATTCCAATGCTCCTTATATAGGACTTTTAGGCACTGTAATAGGCATCATGGTTACATTTTACGAAATGGGCTTGGCGGGTAATATAGATGTCAAATCTATAGTCGTGGGACTTTCTTTAGCTCTTAAAGCTACAGCCTTAGGACTTTTGGTTGCTATTCCTGCTTTAATGGCTTATAATGCCTTACTTAGAAAAGTTTCCCTCTTAAGCAATGCTTATAAGGCAAATAAAAATGCTTAAACTACCAAAAAATGAAGGTTTAAATATAGTTCCATTTATAGACATTATGCTTGTTTTGCTTGCTATAGTGCTTAGTATTTCAACCTTTATTGCGCATGGAAAAATTCAAATCTCACTTCCTTCAAGTGAAAATGCTACCAATATAAGCAATAATGAAAAAAAACTTCTTATAACCATAGACGAAAAAAATACTTTTTATTTAAATGATAAATTAGCTGATTTAAATGAAGTTCAAAATGCTATTTTTTCACTTGATAAAAAAACCATAGTAGAACTAAAAAGCGATAAAAATGCTAAATTTGAAAGCTTTGTAAAAATTATAGATTTTTTAAAAGCCAAAGAACATGAAAATTTTCAGATTCTTACTGAGAAAAACAAATGAAAACTTTATTTTTAAATCATAAATACCAAGCTTCTTATATAACTTTTATAGTCTTTATACCTTTACTTTTTGTCATTTTTCACTCAAATGACTTTTTTAAAATGGAAATTAAAAATGAAGATTCTTTTTCTTTAGCAATAAAACAATTTACCCAAACTAATCCAACAAATGAGACTAAACCAACAGAATCCATTATAGAACCCATCAAACCAAAACCTCAGCCAAAAGTTATTAAAAAAACTCCTGAAAAAATTCAAAAAAAGATAAAAAAAACACCTCCACACCCAATACCAAATAAAACCCCAATAGCACCAACTCAAGAAGTTAAAACTTTTACAAAAACAACTGATACAAATGTCAAACCTAAAATCACCCAATTAACACAAGGAAAAGATAATCACCCTGTATTAAAAGAAATTCAAAAAGCTATACAACAAGCACAATTTTATCCAAGGCAAGCAAAAAAAATGCGTATGCAAGGAACTGTAAAAGTAGAATTTTTATGGAAAGAAAACAAAACTTTAGCAGATTTAAAAATCATCGAAAGCTCAGGATATGATTTGTTAGATAAAAGTGCTTTAGAAAGCATAAGAAAAGCTTCTTTAAATTTTCCACACTATAATGGAGATTTAAGAATTACACTACCTATTATATATGATTTTAAAACCCTAAGAGGATAAAATTATAATTTGCTACACTCTCTTATCTACAATTTGTGCTTCTTGATTTTCAATTTTATTTTGAAAATCTTTACTTAAATTCTGACTTAATTCTTGCAAAGATTTTTGCTTCAGTTTTTCAAATTCTTCAGGATTGCTAGCCTCAAGCTTTGCCTGCTCATCAGCACTTAAAGCACTTAAACCTTTTTCTTGAGCTTTTTGAAGCAAATCTTCGTCTTCTTTTTCTTTGATATTATTTTCCTTATCATCTTTTTTATTGATTTTTTGCGGATCTATGGTTTTCATAGCATTAGCTCCACCACCTGATGCTTCTTTAATGTCGCTTAAAATTTCTCTCATGCTAGGTTCTTTAACATCACTATCATCAACTTTACCATCTTTATTTACATCTTTATCAATAAAAAAATTTAATTTTTCTTCTATATTTGCATCATCAGATATTTTTTCATCACTTGTTTTAAAGCCTAAATTTTGCATACTTTGTTGAAGGGTACTTGTATTAAAATTTAATTTTACACTTTGTTGTTTATTATTTAAATTTGAATTTAAAGAACCAAAATTATCTTTTACACTTTCAAACCAATTTGAAACAAATTGATTTACTTCGCCATTAAGCCTTATACTACCATCATTTCTAGCAACATAATTCATATAAGAACCGAAATTTTTTTGTAAACTACTATAATTTTCATCGCTTAAATTTAAAGCTATAAGTTCACCTTGCTTATTTTCAAAAACAACCTTAACACCATCGCTATTTAAACTCGAAAGATCTTGCACGGGAATTTTATCTTGATCTTCTTTTTTTAATACGCTAAGCTCTTTTTTATCAACATTATTAGTTAAAGAATGGGTTAAACTAGCAGAAGTATCGATTTTCATTATTTATCCTTTTTTACATTTTGCAAATAAACCTAAACGACACATTTTTCTCTCATGTGAATTTTTTAAAGAATTACACTTTTTAAGTTCTTGCTCGTAGTTAGCACAAGAATTTGCAAAAGCAAAAGAACTCAAAATGCTTAAAACCAAAATTATTTTTAACATTTTCCAATCCTTATTTTAAAGATTTTTTAGTTAAAATTATACCTTTTATAATCGACAAAATCTTAAAAAACTTTATAATCTCAGAAAGGAATCAATGAAAGCATTAGCTCTTTTTAGCGGTGGGCTTGATAGTATGCTTGCAATGAAACTCATCACTGCACAAGGCATAGAAGTTAAAGCTCTAAATATCAACATAGGTTTTGGAAGCACAAGCGATAAAAGCGAAATCATGAAAAAGCGTGCAGCAATGGTAGGTGCGGATTTTGAAATGATAGATGTAAGAAATTCCTATCTTCAAGAAGTGCTTTTTAATCCACAATATGGCTATGGCAAACATTTTAATCCTTGTATAGATTGTCATGCTTTTATGTTTAAAACTGCTCTTGCTATGTTAAAAGAAGAAAATGCAAGTTTTATCATCACAGGAGAAGTTTTAGGACAACGCCCTATGAGTCAAAGAAGTGATGCAATGGCAAAGGTTAAAAAACTTGCCCTTGATGAAGAAGATTTAATCTTGCGTCCTATGTGTGCAAAAAACCTACCTCTAACCAAACCTGAAAGAGAAGGTTGGGTAGATAGAGAAAAACTCGAAGGCATTATTGGAAGAAGTCGTAAAAGACAACTTGAACTTGCAGCTAAATTTGGCTTAGAAGACTTTGAAAGCCCAGGTGGAGGTTGTTTGCTAACTCTTGATAGTTTTGCTAAAAAAATTCGAGATTTCATAGAATTTGACAAAGATATGCAGGTTAATGACGCACAACTTTTAAAATATGGTCGTCATTTAAGATTACCCAATGGAGCTAAAATGATCATAGGTAGAAATGAACTTGAAAATACTCTTTTAAAAGGTTTAAAAACTCCTAAATATGAAGCAATAGAAATTGGGGATTTAATCGGAGCTTACTCTTTGGTAGATGAAAAAATTTCAGAAAAAGACTTAGAACTTGCCTTAAAAATAGCCCTTACCTATACTAAACACGAAGCAGGAAAAAGCTATAAACTTAAATTTAAAAATCAAGCTTATACAAGCATAGCTTTTGAAAATAAGGCTGATATTAATCAATTTTTTATTAGTTAAAGTATAAAGTATTTAGCAAAACAAGCGATATAGTATTTGAATCTTTTCAAAATATTGCAATCAAGCCCATGAAAATGGGCTTTTTTTATTTTAATCCATAAGCATTTTTTAAATTGTTTAAATTCGCACTCGCATTCAAAAGCAAACAATCAGCCAAAACTAAACGCACCATAGCACTAGCTACAACACTTCCTCTAACACCTACACAAGGATCATGCCTACCTTTGAGTTCAAATTCCAAATTATTGCCAAATTTATCTATACTTTCTTGCTTGGCAAAAATAGAAGGAGTAGGTTTAAAATAAGTTTTTAAAATAAGATTTTCTCCATTTGAAATTCCTCCTAAAATTCCTCCGCTATGATTGCTTAAAAACTTGCCATCTTTTAAAGCATCATTATTACACGATCCGCGCATTTTGCTTGCATTAATACCTTCGCCTATTTCAACTGCTTTAACAGCATTAATTCCCATTAAAGCATGAGCTAATTTAGAGTCTAACTTATCATAAAGAACTTCTCCAAGTCCTATAAGCATACCACTAACTTTTGTAAAAACAGCAGCGCCTACGCTATCTTTTGAATTTCTAGCATTTAAAATTTCATTTTTAAAGTCACTTTCTAGTTTTGGATCAAGGCAAAAAATTTCACTTTTCTTAGCAAATTCAAAATCAAATTCTTCTTCTTTCAAATTTGATACAAAAGTTCCTACTCCAAAAACACCACTTTGAACACAAATATCAAATTCACGCAAAAGCATCGCTGCAACTGCACCACCAGCCACTCTAGCAACACTTTCCCTAGCGCTTGATCTACCCCCACCCCTATGATCTCTTATGCCATATTTATAAAAATAAGTAAAATCCGCATGAGCAGGACGAAATAGATCTTTTAAATTATCATAATCTTTAGAATGAGCATTTTCATTAAAAACTACTATAGCTATGGGATGACCCGTTGTATATCCTTCAAAAACCCCGCTTAAAACCTGAGCTTTATCGCTTTCTTTTCTTGGTGTTGCAAATTTACTTCCGCCTTTGCGTTTATCAAGCTCATTTTGCAAAAATTCTTCATCAAATTTAACCCCAGCAGGCATTCCATCAATAATACATCCAACAGCCACACCATGAGACTCACCAAAACTTGTAAATTTCAATCTCGTACCAAAGGTATTCACTATAAAGCTCCTAATTTCTCAAGTGCAATTTTTGCTGCCATTTGCTGTGCTTCTTTTTTGCTTCCTGCAATAGCTCTTGCAAGTTCTTTACCATCAAGCATTAAAGCAATTTCAAATTGCTTTAAATGATCAGGGCCAAAAGCACGCACTGTTTCATACTGCGGAGTTTGTCCGATTTTTCCCTGTGTAATCTCTTGTAATTTTGTTTTATAATCTTTTATAAGAATTTTTGCATCAATTTGAGGGAAATTTTTTTCTATAAGCCTTAAAGCAATAGTTTTTGCAAACTCAAACCCAGCTTCTAAATGTATAGCACCTATAATGGCTTCTAACGCATCTGAAAGTATAGAAGGCTTTTCTTTTCCTCCATTGTTTTCCTCAGCAACACTCATAAGAATAAAATCGCCCAAATTTAAACTATTTGCAATTTTTGCAAAAGACTTTTCATTTACTAAAGCTGCTCTAAGCTTAGATAAATCTCCTTCGGCATCTTTGGCGAATTTATGAAAAAGGTATTCACCTACAACTAAATCAAGCACGGCATCACCTAAAAATTCCAAGCGTTCGTTGTTGTAAGATTTTTTAAAACTTTTATGGGTTAAAGCATGTATAAGAAGATTTTTATCTTTAAATTCATAAGTTAAACTCTGCTCTAGCTTTTCAATGTTTTTCATCATTTTCCCTTGCAATTTTCAAAGCAGCTTCACGCGCCAATGTATCACACCTTTCATTTTCCAAATGTCCATTATGTGCTTTTACCCAAAAAGCCTTAATCTTATGAGATTTTGCCACTTTAATATATTCCTTCCATAAATCTATATTTTTTTTACCTTTAAAATCCTTTTTTATCCATCCTTCTAGCCATTCATTAATACTTTGAACCATTAGGTTAGAATCTGTAAAAAGCGAAATTTCACAAGGCTCTTTTAAAGCCTTCAAAGATTCAATAATTGCCATTAGCTCCATTCTATTGTTAGTGGTATTAGCCTCAGCTCCAAAACCTTCCTTTTGATACTCCTTATAACGCAAAATATAAGCCCATCCGCCAAAACCTGGATTATTAAGACATGAGCCATCTGTATAAATTTCAATGTGTTTCATTGTTTTTCACTTCATAAATAATTTTACAAGTATTAAACTCATAACAAACAGGACAGTGATAAAAAAACAAAGGCATTACATTTTTACACTCAGAACAACGATATGAAAATTCTAACCCCGCATTAAAAGAATTATCTTTTAAAATTTTTAACATTTTAAAGTTAGAATTTTTAAAAACAAACTGGTGCGTATCATCATGCTTTGAAATTTTACCCAAAGCATAAAAGAATTCTAAAAAATCTTGATTTTCTAAATTAAACGCTTCATTTTCTCTATAAAGCAAATCACAAATATCAAAAAAATTTTGCCCTAAAAACATATGATATTTTTCAAAAACTAAACGCCCCAACATAGGATTATCTTCTATTTTAAATTCTAAAAGTTTTTTCTTTTTTTCTTCATCAGTAATATTAAAAGTACAAAGTTCTAAAGCTTTGATAAAATCACGCTCTTTTTGTACATCTTCATTAAGCTCAAAAAGACATTCTAAAAGTTCTAAATTTTCTTTATAAGAACGAAGTTTTAAATAAACAATTTTTAAAAGTTTTAAGGCTTGTATATTTCTTGGACGCAGTTTTAAAGCTTGTAATAAAACTTCTTTTGCACGCTCTAAAAATCCTGCTTTAAAATAAACTTTTGCTAAAGAAAGGAAAATAAATTCTCTTTCTTGTTTATCTTTACATTTTTCAAGAGCAATCAAATAAATTTGAGTTGCTTTTTCAAATTCCCCGCTTTTAGTAAAAATTTCAGCCAAAAAACTTAAATTTCCAAAACTCAAGCTACTATTTCTTAATAACTCTTTATGAGCGTTATCCATTTCAAATTTTTTTATAAATTTTTCAAGCTTTTGTTCTTCATCTTTGTTAGCAAATATTTTCCAAATATAATTTGCAACAGCTACAACAAATACTAAAATGGTTAAAATTATAAGCCCTACTAAAGGGTCTCTGTATTCTACAAAGAAAAAATCCATAGTCTCGCTCTAAAAATTTTATGCCAAATTATAGCCAAATCTTTGTATAATTTTAACAAGGTTTGTAAAATGATAACTAAAGAAAGTATAGAAAATTTATCCCAAAGACTTAATATTGTTGATATTATAGAAAATTATATTGAAGTAAAAAAACAAGGCTCTAGTTTTGTATGTATCTGTCCTTTTCATGCAGATAAAAACCCGTCTATGTATATCAATCCTATCAAAGGTTTTTATCATTGTTTTGCCTGCAAGGCTGGTGGAGATGCTTTTAAATTTGTAATGGATTATGAAAAATTAAGTTTTGCTGATGCAGTTGAAAAAGTTGCAAGCCTTAGTAATTTTACTTTGAGTTATACAAAAGAAAAACAAGAAAATAAAAAAGAGCTAAAGTCTATACTACCAAGCTTAAATGCGTATTTTAAAGATAATCTCAAACACCACAAAGAAGTTTTAACCTATCTTTACCAGAGAGCTTTAAATGACAAAGATATAGCCAAATTCGAATTAGGTTTTGCAGGAGCAAGTGAAGATAGTATAAGATTATTGCAAAATCAAAAAATTCCTTTAGAAGATGCTATGAGTGTTGGAGCTTTAAAAAAAGATGAAAATAATGAATTTTACGCAAGTTTTATATGGCGTATCACCTTTCCAATCTACGATCATAAAGACTTATTGGTAGGGTTTGGAGGGCGCACTTTAAATCCCAATGTACCGGCAAAGTATGTAAATTCACCCCAAAATATACTTTTTGATAAAAGTAGAATTTTTTATGCTTTTAACATCGCTAAAGAAAATATAGCCAAAAAAAAAGAAATAATAGTATGTGAAGGCTACATGGATGCAATAGCTTTTCACAAAGCAGGGTTTAACAATGCTGTAGCAGTTCTTGGAACAGCATTAACCGAACATCATCTACCCTTAATCCGCCGTTATGATGCAAAAGTGATTTTATGTTTTGACAATGATGAAGCAGGATTAAAAGCTGCGACACGATCTGCATTTTTATTAAGCACAAACAAAATAGACGGTAAAGTGGCAATTTTGCAAGGCGGAAAGGATCCTGCTGAGCTCGTAGCAAAAAATGAAAGCACAAAACTCCATAATATACTCGATGAAGGAATAGAGCTTGGTGAATTTTATATCAGACGCTTAATATCCACTCATTCCATAATTTCTGCTCTTGATAAACAAAAAGCTTTAGAAACTATACAAAAATTCACCTTTAATCTTGAACCTTTAGTGGCAAATTCTTACACTAGTCTAGTTTCAAATTTATTAAAAGTGGATGAAAAATTTATTGTCTTATCACAAAATTCAAAAAAAACCATACAAACCCCTTTAATTTCTCAAAATAAATACAATTTTCCTAAAGAAAAAATTCACATTGCAGAATTAGAACTTATAGCTTTTTTAAAACAGCATCCAGATATATGTAACGATTTTAAGCAAATTAGTGATAGTGTTTGTTTTAAACATAAGATTTTATTGGATAAAATTTTAGAAAAAAAAGGTTATGAAGATAGTGATATTAGAGAATTTGAAAGTAAAAATATTCGAAAAAATTTAAACTATAGCGAATTCTTGTTAGGTATTTGCAAGGTTAATTTAGCTTTTTTAAACAATGTAAAAATTAAAAATTCTACACTCGCATTAAAAAAACAACTTTTTACGCTTATTGATAAAAATTTAAATCTTCTAGTTAAAAATTTAAATACCGAAGAATTAAATAATTTTTTAAAAGAATATTTAATCTTCTTAAAATATGAAAAAAACGAAGAAATTCTGCAACAATCATTTAGAAACTTAAATGGAATTTTTGGTAACAAAAACTTTACAGCTTATGATTTAGGATTTAGCACACAAGATAATGATGAACCTTTTTAATTTATTTAAATTTCAAGCCTTAATTTACCTTTTTTTAAACACAATCACGCTAAAGTATATAAAAATTTTTAAGGATAAATTATGATGCCTTTTAGTGATGAAGAGCTTATAAATCCTGTTAAAGCAAGTTTAGAAAAGAGCTTGCCTATGCTTGAACGTGATGGCGGAGGGCTTGAATTTTTAGGAATTAAAAATGGGATTGTTTATGTCCATTTAATAGGAGCTTGTAAAGGCTGTGCATCGAGTGGAACAACGCTAAAATATGGCCTTGAAAGGCAACTTAAGATTGATATTCATCCAGAAATCACTATAATCAATTTAAACGGCGGAGCAGACGAATTTGCAAAATTATAAAAAA
The DNA here is from genome assembly GCF_008000495.1 of Campylobacter sp. 2014D-0258. NCBI lineage: Bacteria > Pseudomonadati > Campylobacterota > Epsilonproteobacteria > Campylobacterales > Campylobacteraceae > Campylobacter > Campylobacter sp. 2014D-0258. Next base: position 105,215 of record NZ_VOAR01000011.1, on the reverse strand, counting down.
CTTGGAATTGAACATTTTTACAAGAAAGATTTTAAAACTGCAAAAATGTATTTTTCTATGGCTTATGAAAAACGCAAAAATAAACGCTTGCTAAATTTTATCTGCCTTTGTGATCTTGCTTTAAAATCTCCTAAAGAAGCTTCTTTACTTTTTGATTTTTATATAGAACATTACAAAATCTCTAGTATTGATAAAGACTTAGAAGAAATTTTAAGTACAATTGAATTTAAAAAACAAGAAAACAAACAGGAAAACGAATTTGAAGATGGGCATGCGTTAAATTATCAAGATTTTTTAAAAAGCGAAGAAGAACTTGGCTTTCAAAAAAGTTTTGAAAATATCATTAACAGCACTAAATTAGTTATTGATAATCGTGATGATTTTTTAGATTTTTTGGAAAAATTACTTGATAATGGCTATAAAGATATGACTTTAAATTACATAGAAAATGTTATGCCTCATTTTTGGGCAAATGATAGATTTATCAAACTCCAAGAAAAACTCATGGGATTTAAAAGTGAAATTAAAACTTGAAAATTCATTCATTACAGATAACACCTTAGAGTGTGAAAAAGAATGCTTTTTTTTGCAAACCACACAAAATGCTAAATTTCACGCTCAAGCCTTAGAAAAAGGTGCAAAAATCATTGATGTAAATGAGTGTAAAAAACTTTTAAAAATCGATGAAAAGATTCAAATCATAGGAATCACAGGAACCAATGGCAAAACCACAACCGCAGCAGCGATTTATTCTATCTTATTGGATTTAGGTTATAAGTGTGGGCTTTGTGGGACAAGAGGAGCTTTTATCAACGATGAACAAATCGATGAAAAATCCTTAACCACCTCCCCTATTCTTAAAACCTTAGAATACCTACAAATAGCCACTCAAAAAAAATGTGATTTTTTCATCATGGAAGTAAGCTCACACGCCTTAATTCAAAACCGCATCGAAGGCTTAAATTTTGCTGCTAAAATTTTTACCAATATCACTCAAGATCATTTAGATTTTCACGGTACTTTTGAAAATTATAAAGAAGCAAAAGAACTTTTTTTTACCGATGAGAGTTTAAAATTTATCAACAAAGATGCTTTGGCTATTAAATTTAATGTGCGTAATGCTTTTACTTATGGCATAGAAAATCCTGCTTTATATCAAATCAAAGCTTATTCTTTAGAAGAAGGCATTAGTGCTATTGTAACAAATAAAAATCAAACTTTTCACATAGACTCGCCCTTGCTAGGACTTTTTAATCTTTACAATCTTCTAGTTGCTAGTGCTTGTGTGAATGAACTCGTAAAGCCTGATTTAAAAGACTTGGAAAAAGCTATCAGTGGATTTGGCGGGGTTTGTGGCAGGGTAGAACAAGTAGCAAAAGGTGTGATTGTAGATTTTGCTCATACGCCTGATGGCATTGAAAAAGTGCTTGACACTCTTAAAAATAAAAAACTCATCGTTGTTTTTGGAGCAGGTGGAGATAGAGATAAAACCAAACGCCCTTTAATGGGAAAAATCGTCGAACATTTTGCAAAAATTGCTATCATTACAAGTGACAATCCACGCAGTGAAGAACCAAAAACCATCATGGAAGAAATTTTATCAGGCTTTACTAAAAAAGAAAAAGTTTTAATGATAGAAGATAGAAAAGAAGCTATAAAAAAAGCTTTAGAACTAAAAGAAAATGACGATTTAGTCGTTATTTTAGGCAAAGGTGATGAAACTACTCAAGAAATTAAAGGGATAAAATATCCTTTTAGTGATAAAGTAGTTGTTAATGAAATTTTAAAAAATCAAGGATAATCAATGTTTGAAAATATGGATTTTTCTAAAATGGGAGAACTTTTAAATCAAGTTCAAGAAAAAGCAAAAAATATAGAACTAGAACTTGCAAATCGTGAATTTAGTGCCAAAAGTGGAGCAGGACTTGTTAAAGTAAGTGCTAATGGAAAGGGTGAAATTATCGATGTTAGCATTGATGATTCTTTACTTGAAGATAAAGAATCCTTGCAAATTTTACTTATTTCTGCAATTAATGATGTTTTGGCTATGGTTGCGCAAAATCGTTCAAGTATGGCGAATGATGTTTTAGGCGGTTTTGGAGGTATGAAATTATGAAAAAAATTTTAATTATTTGCATGCTTTTTACTTTGTCTTTTGGTATAGAAAGACCTAAATTTGAAGATTTTTTAGCAGGTTATGAAAGAAATAAGGCAAGCATGCTTAACTATGAAGGAATGCCAGCTTTTGCACTCAGTGAAAATTTACTTGCTGTGTTAAAACAGCCTAATGCTAAGCTTAACAAATATGTAAAATACGATCCATTTTTAAATTTATATCTTGTAAGAACTGACTTTAGCCTAATCCCTACTCCTATGGGTGATGAAGAAAAACTTACTCGTAATGATTGGGTTGGAATTTGGGATCCTAATAAACCTTATATAGGGCATATTAAGTATTTAGCTCAAAATATTGACGAAAAAGATCAACTTGATTTTAATTCTAAAATAGGACTTTTAGGGACTCCATGCTGTGAAATGATGGGGATTGCTTTAAATAATAGCTCTTTTATAGGCAATCGCTATTTAAAACATTTTATGAAATATAACGATGTTTATTGGGGGGATATTGGCGTTGATTTTGTTGTTCGAGAAAATAAAATTTATGTTAACAATGTAAGAAAAAATCCACAATTTTTAATCAACGATCAAGTTATAAGTGTTGATGGCTTGCCCGCCAATGATTTAAGAAAACTCAATGAAAAAATTCTTTTTGCAGATCGCGGAAGCACTCTTTATTTTCAAGTGTTGCGTGATAATATGGATTTAAATATTTCTACTGAAGTTTTTGCAAAAGATTTGAGCAAATTTAATCTTCCTGATTCTAAACCAAAACCAAAAATTACAAATTTCACAAGCAATCTTGGTTTAACGGTTAATACTAGTCTTGTTGTAACTAAAATAGATCCAAAATCAAAAGCATCAAATGCAGGATTTATGGTAGGAGATAAAATTTTACGCGTTAATAATATTATTTTAAATAATTTTAAAGAATTACAAAATATTTTAAGCGCTGGTAATGACTTTAGCATCTTAATTGAACGCAAAAGTACTAAATTACCTTTATCAAATTTCAACAATGAACTAGGCGGAAATGCCAACTCAGGTGGCGACGGTAAATTTCAATTTTTCATAAGGCTTACTAAGTGAATTTAAAAGAACTTTTTATCCATCACTTAGAAAAAAATCTACCTAAAGTCGAAAGCTTTCATCCTTTTTTTAATGAAGCTTTAGCTCTTATGCTAAAAGCAGGAGGAAAGCATTTTCGTGCACAATTGCTTTTAAGCGTAGTACAAAGCAATAAACCTGAACTTTTAAATCAAGCTTTAGATGTGGCTTTAGCTTTGGAATTTATCCATACTTATTCACTCATACATGATGATTTACCCGCTATGGATAATGCGGATTTTAGACGAGGAATTCCAACCTTACACAAAAGCTACGATGAAACTACAGCCATCTTAGTGGGTGATGCTTTAAATACTGAAGCTTTTTTAGTTCTAAGTCATGCTCATTTAAAAGATGAAATCAAAATCAAACTCATCAAAACCCTTGCCTTTAATGCAGGACTTAATGGAATGGTCATAGGACAAGCTATTGATTGTTTTTTTGAAGACAAAAGACTGAGTTTAAATGAACTTGAGTTTTTACACACACATAAAACCGCAAGATTAATCGCTGCAGCTTTAAAAATGGGTTGTGAAATTTGCGAACTTAACAACGAAGAAAGCAATCAAATTTACAAACTTGGTTTAAAACTAGGACTGATTTTTCAAATCAATGATGATATTATCGATGTAACCACAAGTCAAGAACAAAGCGGAAAGCCTACTAACAACGATATTCATAAAAATTCTTTTGTCAATTTACTTGGACTTGAACAAGCTATAAAAACAAAAGAAAATCTTCTTAGTGAATGCGAACAAGACTTAGAAAAACTCAATGAAAAACTCGCACAAATGATACAAAATTTAATAATTCAATACTTATAAAGGCAAAAAATGGACATTCAAATTTTACAAGAACAGGCAAATACTCTAAGATTTTTAAGTGCTGATATGGTGCAAAAAGCAAACTCAGGACACCCAGGTGCACCTTTGGGTTTAGCAGATATTTTAAGTGTTTTAAGTTATCATTTAAAACACAATCCTAAAAATCCCACTTGGCTAAACCGTGATAGACTTGTATTTTCAGGCGGACATGCAAGTGCTTTGCTTTATAGTTTTTTACATTTAAGCGGCTATGACTTAAGCTTAGAAGATCTTAAAAATTTCCGCCAACTTCATTCTAAAACCCCTGGACACCCTGAAATTTCAACTCTTGGAGTAGAAATCGCTACAGGCCCTTTAGGACAAGGCGTTGCCAATGCTGTAGGCTTTGCTATGGCAGCAAAAAAAGCACAAAATTTGCTAGGCAGTGATTTAATCGATCATAAAATTTATTGTCTTTGCGGAGATGGGGATTTACAAGAAGGCATTTCTTATGAAGCTTGTTCTTTAGCAGGGCTTCACAAACTTGATAACTTCATACTCATTTATGATAGCAACAATATCTCCATAGAAGGCGATGTAGGTTTAGCCTTTAACGAAAATGTAAAAATGCGTTTTGAAGCACAAGGATTTGAAGTTTTAAGTATAAATGGACACGATTATGAAGAAATCAATAAAGCCTTAGAACAAGCTAAAAAATCCACAAAACCTTGTCTTATCATCGCAAAAACAACTATAGCAAAGGGTGCAGGAGAGCTTGAAGGCAGTCATAAAAGCCATGGCGCACCTTTGGGCGAAGAAGTGATTAAAAAAGCCAAAAAACAAGCAGGTTTTGATCCAAATATCAGTTTTCATATCCCACAAGCAAGTAAAATCCGCTTTGAAAGTGCTGTAGAACTTGGGGATTTAGAAGAAGCAAAATGGAAAGATAAGCTTGAAAAAAGTGCTAAAAAAGAACTTTTAGAAAGGTTATTAAATCCTGATTTTAACAAAATAGCTTATCCTGATTTTAAAGGAAAAGATCTTGCTACAAGAGATAGTAATGGTGAAATTTTAAATGTTTTAGCTAAAAATTTAGAAGGATTTTTAGGTGGAAGTGCGGACTTAGGCCCTTCGAATAAAACAGAACTTCACAGTATGGGAGACTTTGTAGAAGGTAAAAATATTCATTTTGGTATCAGAGAACACGCTATGGCAGCGATTAACAATGCTTTTGCAAGATATGGAATTTTCTTACCATTTTCGGCAACTTTTTTCATCTTTAGCGAGTACTTAAAACCTGCCGCAAGAATAGCAGCTCTAATGAAAATCAAACATTTTTTCATTTTCACACACGATAGCATAGGCGTGGGTGAAGATGGACCAACACACCAACCTATAGAACAACTTAGCACTTTTAGAGCTATGCCAAATTTTTTAACCTTTAGACCTGCTGATGGGGTGGAAAATGTCAAAGCTTGGCAAATAGCCCTAAATGCTGATATTCCGAGTGCTTTTGTGCTTTCACGCCAAAAACTCAAGGCTCTAAATGAACCTATTTTTGGAGATGTAAAAAACGGAGCGTATTTACTCAAAGAAAGCAAAGAGGCTAAATTTACACTTCTAGCAAGTGGAAGTGAAGTTTGGCTTTGTCTAGAAAGTGCAAACGAACTTGAAAAACAAGGTTTTGCTTGCAATGTTGTTTCCATGCCTTGTTTTGAACTTTTTGAAAAACAAGATAAAGCTTATCAAGAAAGATTGTTAAAAGGTGAAGTTATAGGTGTTGAAGCAGCACATTCTAATGAACTTTATAAATTTTGCCATAAAGTATATGGCATAGAAAGTTTTGGAGAAAGTGGTAAAGACAAAGATGTGTTTGAATGCTTTGGATTTAGCGTTTCAAAGCTTGTAAATTTTATCCTTAGCAAATAAAATGAATACAAATTTCAAATTTCAAAATAACACTCTTTTTATCTTTGGAATTTGGGATAAAACAAGTATTTATAAGTTAAAAATAAAAGATTTTTTAGCTTTGATCCAAAGCAAGGAAGTGATTTTTGATTTTAAAGATCTAAAAGCAATCGATACCGCTGGAGTGAGATTTTTCCTTGCTTTGGAAAATGACCTTAAAGATAAAAATATTAAAATCACCAAAGAAGGCTTAAATTCACGCTTTCAAATCCTGTTTGAACTTTGCGAAAAAAACTACCAAAGACTAGGCAAAACAAAAAAATCACATAAAAATTTCAGTGAATACTTTATCGATCTTGGAAAATTAAGTTTAGAACTTTTAAAAATTTTAATAAAATTCATCAATTTCACAGGAGCTTTTTTCACAAGTCTTTTTTTATGCCTTAAAAATCCTAAAAATTTTCGCTTTATTGCTTTTTTATATCATATAGAAAATTCTGCTTTTAAAGCCTTACCTATAGTTATTTTAACCGCTCTTTTAGTAGGAGTGGTTTTAGCCTATCAGGCTGCTTACCAACTCGCACAATTTGGAGCCAATATTTTCATAGTGGATTTGATGGGAATTTCAGCCACTAGAGAACTTGCACCTTTAATCGCTGCCATAGTGATCGCAGGAAGAAGTGCAAGCTCTTATACCGCACAAATTGGGGTGATGAAAATTACTGATGAAATTGCAGCTATGAATACTATGGGTTTTCGTTCTTTTGAATTTATTGTTATTCCACGTGTCATGTCTTTGGTAGTAGCTATGCCTTTAATCGTTGCCATTAGCGATGCAATCAGTATTATAGGTGGAATGATGGTTGCAAAATTAAATCTTGATATTTCTTTTGCCGAATTTTTAAGACGCTTTAGAGAAGCTGTAGATATAAAACATATCTTTATAGGACTTGCAAAAGCACCTATTTTTGGATTTTTGATAGGACTTATTGCTTGTTTTCGTGGTTTTGAGGTAAAAAACACTACACAAAGTATAGGAATTTATACAACAAAAAGCGTTGTAAATGCTATTTTTTGGGTGATAGCCTTTGATGCTTTATTCTCCGTTATTTTAACCTCTACAGGAATTTAAATGGTTATTAAAGCGCAAAATATCATTACAAAATTTGGAGAAAAAATCGTCCATGATGGCGTAAGTTTTGAAATCAAAAAAAACGAAATTTTTGGTATTTTAGGAGGTAGTGGAAGTGGAAAATCCGTCCTTTTAAAACAAATGCTTATGCTTGAACATTTTGATGGTGGAGAATATGAAATTTTAGGCTATAAACTTAAAAATATCAACGAAAAAGATGCACTTGCTTTGCGTAAAAAATGGGGTGTGGTTTTTCAGTTTGCTGCACTTTTTAGCTTTTTTAATGTTTATGAAAATATCGCTATTCCTTTAAAAGAATACACTCATTTAGATGAAAATAGCATACAAGAACTGGTTTTAATGAAGCTAAAAATGGTAGGCTTAAACGAAAGTGTTTTAAAACAATTTCCAAGTGAACTTAGTGGCGGCATGCAAAAAAGAGTGGCAATTGCTAGAGCTTTAGCACTTGATAGTAAATTGCTTTTTTTAGATGAACCTACCTCAGGACTTGACCCTCATAGTAGTCGTGAATTTGACGATTTGGTTTTAGAGTTAAAAAAAAGTTTTGATTTAAATATCATTTTGGTTACACATGATAAAGAAAGTATGAAAAATTTACTCGATCGCTTTATCATTTTAGAAAATAAAAAAGTTGGATTTTGCGGTACTTATAAAGAATTACGCCTGCAAAATGAACGACTTTTTAAAAGATTTATGGAGTAAAAGTGGAAAATAGAGCAAATTATTTTTTTGTAGGACTTTTTGTTTTTGGAGTATTTTTTGCAAGCCTTGGTTTCATACTTTGGCTTGGTGGATACTCTAAAGAAGAAAGTTTTAAGTATTATGAAATTCACACACAAGAATCCGTTGCAGGACTTGGCGTAAAAGCACCCGTAAGGCTTTTGGGCGTGGAAGTAGGTAGTGTAGAAGAAATTGGCATTTACAATCAAGATGAACTCGGCGTTAACATACGCATCAAGGTCAAAAACAATACCCCTATAAAAGAAGATACTTTTGCTACTTTACAACTTCAAGGTATTACAGGACTTAAATTTGTCCAACTTCAAGGCGGAAGTAAAAATAGCAAAGATCTAGTATCTATCCACGGAAAACTTCCAGTCATTCCTTTTAAAGAAAGTTTTTTAGCAACCATAGATAGACAAAGTGAACATATTTTTTCTTTAGTTAAAACGGCCGATGATAAATCAAAAGAACTTTTAAGCGAAAAAAATCTTAAAAATCTAGAAATCCTTTTGCAAAATCTAGCAGAACTAAGTGCAAATTTAAACGCTAATTCTAAAAATTTAAGCCTTAATCTTTCAAACGCAAGTTTAAAAATAGGAAAAATGGCTGATAATATAAGCCTTAGTGCGCAAAATTTCAACTCCAGTCTTAAAGACATAAAAGAAAGCACAATGATTTTAAAAAATTTCATAAAAAAAGCTGATGAAAAATTAAACACTTATGATGATATTAAAGCATCTTTGATTCAAAATTTAGAGCTTTTTAAACGAGTTTTAATTGAAAGCAATATTCTAATAGAAAATTTACAAAATAGCCCTGCTGATTTGATTTTTAAAGAAACCAAACCTAAACTTGGACCAGGAGAAAAATAATGCTAAAGCAATTATTCTATATTTTGACTTTTATTTTTATATTATGCGGATGCTCTTTAAGACACGAAACCATCAACAAAAATGAAAATATCATATTAAAAGATGAAGGAATAGACTCAAATATTTTTTTTAAAAAAACTGGTAAAATTCTTAAAATTCGCAATGCAAATGCACCTTTGTATTTAAACTCAAGAGCTATTGTTTATATAGATAATGGTTTTAGCAACAAATACGCACATTATTTCTGGGGAGATTTACCAAGCAATCTTTATTCTTTTTTAATTTTGTCAAAATTTGAACAAAGCAATATTTTTACAACCTTGCTTTCTTCAATAAGCTCTTTAAGTGCGGATTATGCTCTTGAAAGCAGGATTAACTCTTTTGAGCAAATTCTTAATAACAATGAAAACTACGCTCAAATTTCTGTAAGTGTAAATTTCATAAATCTTGAAAACAATCAAATAATAGCTCATAAAATTTTCAATACTAAAGAAAAAATAGAAAAAAAAGATATCCGCTCTACCTATAATGCTTTTCAAAAAGCCTTGAATAAAATTGGCAATGAGATTATTTTTTGGGTAAATTCTAACTTATCCTAATTTAGGAACACTTTTTGCTTTTTAAATATTTAGCAATATTTTTGAAAGGTAAACAATGAAAAGTGATTTAGAAATATTTAAAAAACACTTAGGCGAAATTCAAGGTGTGAATGAATTTAAAGCAAATCAAATTTGCTCTCAAATCAATGATGCAAATGATTTTATAGGAGCACTTCAAGTGCTTGATATGTCTTTAAAAAAAATAGAAAAAAGCATTCTAGAAAGAATAGATGAAAATTCAGATGATATGCAAAAAAGAACTCTTGATGCCACAGCATCACAACTTATACAAAACTGCTCTTTCATGGGAACAGCCCTTTTTGGAAATATTTTCAATGTTTATGTTGGTAAAAAACTTTTTGAATTTGAAATTGCTAATCCGCTTTTAATTCTTCAAACAAGTAATTACGAAGGTGTATTGGCCTATATACAAGATAAAAGAGATGAAATAAAAATCATTCTATCGGAGTTAGCAACCGCAATTACCATGGGCGAAACTATGGATAATACTGGAATTTATAACTCTACAATGGATTTTAAAAATTTATTTAAATAAGAATAGTAATCGTTTGTTCTCTTTAAGCAAATATAATATATTTTAGCTTAAAGAGATTTTCCAAACTCTAAAAGAGAGTTAGGCTACGAATAAAAAGGGGGAGGGAAATAGCCTAACCCAAACGAGATCTTAAAAGATCTCTTTAAACTAAAATAAATATTTAGATAATTTAACAATTTTTATTAAATTATCTAAACCATATTTATGTTTTAGTTTAATAAGATGTAACATTTTATTCTAATAACACTTAAACTGCTATAAAAATATCATTTAGTAACTTAAATTATTAAAGAATATTACTACAATATTATTTAAAAAATTTTAAATTTTTAGGATTTTAAGAAAAAAATATTATTTTTATAATTTAATATTATATCATAGAAAGAATTTCAGCACGCCCATTAATCACAGCAACACAATGTTCATAATGAGCCGCATTAAGCCCATCAATACTTCCAGCATCCCATTTTCCATTATAATGCTTTGGTGTTCCATCTTTTTGGCATATCATAGGCTCTATGCAAAACACCATTCCATTTTTAATTTTAGGGCCACTTTTTGCACTCGCACCTTTTTCTAAATAGTTTAAAATTTCAGGCTCTCCATGGGGCTTTCGTCCTATACCATGCCCGCAATATCCACGAAGCGGGACAAAACCTCTTGCATGGATAAATTCGCCTAAAGCAGCTGAAAGTTCCTTAAAACGCATTCCATCATGAATAATATCTATAGCATGGTATAACGCATCTTTAGCACAAGAGATTAAAGCTTTATCAGTGGGTGAAACTTCTCCTATAGCAATAGTTATTGCTGCATCCCCATAATACCCATCAATCAAACTTCCCACATCAAGACCTAAAATATCACCCTCTTTGATAATTTTATCATCTGGAATTCCATGGATGCAAACTTGATTTAAAGATGTACAAATGGCACCCGGAAAACCATAAAGTCCCTTAAATGATGGCTTGGCGCCAAGGCTTAAAATATAATCTTCTGCCATTTTATCAATTTGTTTTAAGCTCATTCCTATTTTAATTTCATTCTCTAAAAAATTTAAAGTTTTTGCTACAATTTGATTTGCTATTCTTAATTTTTCTATTTCATCTGGTTTTTTCAATTCTATCATTTTATTTCCTTATAAATTTAGCCAAATTTTAGCAGTATTTTTTAAAGATTCAACATCGCTTGAAGCATAAAAATGTAATTTTGCTTTATGATTTTTCAAATCTATATTTTCTCTTTCTTTAAGAAATTCAACTATAGCATCTCCTGAATGAATTAATTTTGTTTTATCACCAAAATACTTACTTAAAGAACGTCCTAGTAAAGGGAAATGAGTGCAAGCGAGTATCAAAGCATCTGGAGTTGTGATATTTTTAAAATAATATTCCATAGCACTTTGCAAAAAATCTCCTTCAAAAATACCTTCTTCAACCATAGGCACAAAAAGCCCTGTAGCTAAAGCATTTATATTTGTATATCCTTGAGATAATAAACGCTTTTGGTATTCTTCTGATTTAATGGTTGCTTTTGTCGCAATGACTAAAATTTCTTTATTTTTATCATGCAAAGCTTTTATCGTTGCTTCAACCCCTGCATCAATTACGCCATATACTGGAAAATGTGCTTTTGCTCTTAAAGCATCTAAAGCATAAGCACTAGCAGTATTACATGCGATGATAAGCATATCAATTTGAAATTGTTCAAAAAAATCCAATGCTTCAAGACAGAACTTTATAATAGTATCTTTATCTTTCACTCCATAAGGAACTCTTGCGGTATCTCCATAATAGATAATTTCATCAAAAAGCCTAGCTTCATAGAGAGATTTTAAAACACTAAGCCCTCCTACTCCGCTATCAAATACACCTATTTTCACTTTAATACCTTCTTGCTCCTATATAACGAGCCTTCCAATAAGAACTATTTAGCTCGGCTTCTTTTACTCCACCTTTAGTAGATAAATGTATAAATTTTCCCTTACTCATATAAATACCAACATGCATACCATTTGGCCCTCTACCTGTCTTAAAAAATACCAAATCTCCTGTTTGCAATTTTGATTTAGAAACTTTTCTCCCAGAACCTAATTGAGTTTTTGTGGTGCGAGGTATGCGTATATTAAGCTGAGCTAATGCACTCTGTGTAAATCTTGAACAATCAGCACCTTTTTTACTAGTTCCACCTAAAACATAAGGAGTTTTTTTCCATTCATTTGCAATAGTCTTAAGTTTTGTTTCTTTATTTGTATTATAAATCGGACGAGTATAGTTTAAATTCTGATAAAAACTACATCCGCTTATAAAGAATATAATCGCGATGATGAAAAAAATATGCCTCATCAATCCCCTTAAGATCGAGTAGCAAAGAATTTAAGATAAATAAAACCCCAAATCCCAGAACAAAATGAAGCTATGAGAATAGCTAAATTATCTGCATAATTAAAAATATCACTGACTTCATACGCCAAGCCATCGATAAACAAACTCATTGTAAAACCAATTCCTGTAAGTATACAAACCCCATAAAGTTGTTTCAAATTTGAACCTTGGGGCAAGGCTGCAAATTTAAAGCGGATTGCCAAATAAGAAAACAAAAATACACCCGCTTGTTTACCCACAAAAAGCCCCAAGAAAATACCTACACTTACACCTGAAAAAATTGCTCCTATATCGATATTGGATAAATTTACCCCAGCGTTAGCAAAAGCAAATAAAGGCAATATAACGAAAGCGAGCCAAAATTTTAGACTTTCATAGATTTCTTCTAAAAATGCTTCTCCATTTTTAGTTTGCATCGGTATAAAAAATGCTGTTATGATTCCAGCTAAAGTTGCATGCACACCACTTTTTAAAACACTAATCCAAAGAATAACTGAGCAAATAAAATAAAAAGACTTTCTTGTTATTCCTAAAATATTTAAAACAAGCATTGCCAAAATAGCAATTCCTGCAACGACAAAAGCAACTATTGATAATTTTGTCGTATAAAAAATAGCTATAATTAAAATAGCACCCACATCATCAAAAATAGCCAAAGAAAGTAAGAAAATTTTTAAACTTGATGGAATATGCTTGCCACACATCATTAAAATCGCTAAGGCAAACGCTGTATCTGTGGCTGTAGGTATAGCCCAACCTTTTAAAGTATAAGCATCTCCTATATTTACCAAAGCAAACAACATCGCAGGTATAAGTATACCCCCTAAAGCAGCCATAAAAGGTAAAACAATATTTTTAGGATTTTTAAAATCCCCGTGCAAAAATTCCTTCTTAAGCTCAAGCCCTATAGCAAAGAAAAATATAGATATAAGCCCATCATTTATCCAAAGTAAAAAAGGCTTGTTAAGCTCAAATTCACCTACACTAAATCCGACTTTTAAATTTAGAAATTCTCGATAATGTTCGCTAAAAGATCCATTTTGCACAAGCAAAGCAAGCAAAGTACAAACTATAAGTAAAACACCACCAAAAGCCTCGTTTAAAACTAAAGTTTTTAATTTATGTACTATATTATTCATTTAACAATCTTAAGATAAATAAAACCAACAATGGCACTTAAAAAACTAGCTATTAAAATAGCAAGTTTATCCGCATGTTCAAAAATATCACTATTTTTATAAGCCAAACCATCAATAAACAAACTCATCGTAAAACCAATGCCTGTTAAAATACATATACCATAAAATTTTCCATATTTAATATTTTCAGGTAGTTTTGCAAGCTTAAGTTTGATAGCAATAAAACAAAAAGTAAAAACACCTAGTTGCTTTCCTAAAAATAATCCTAGAATAATTCCAAGGCTTACAGGCGAAAATACCGAACCAAGATGCATATCTCTGATATCAATCCCAGCATTAGCAAAAGCAAATAAAGGCAAGATAAAATAAACCACCCAAGGATTTAAATCCTTAAGAACTTCATGCAAATAAGGTTTTTTATTTTTTGTATCAAGCGGTATAAATAAAGAAATAATTACACCAGCCAAAGTCGCATGCACTCCACTTTTAAGCATAGCTATCCACAATACAACACCTACTAACACATACAAAGAAAGATGGGTGATGTGATAATAATTTAACAAAAGCAGAGCAAATATACAAAACAAACAAATAATAATCGCCAAAGCTGAAAGCTGATCTGTATAAAATAAAGCAATAATAACAATAGCGCCCAAATCATCAAAAATAGCTAAAGAAAGTAAAAAAAGCTTTAAACTTGTAGGAATTTTATTTCCTAAAAGCATCAAAATGCCCACTGCAAAAGCTATATCAGTTGCTGTAGGTATTGCCCAACCTTTCATAGCAAAATCATGGGAATAATTAATAGCAGCAAAAATTAAAGCAGGAGTAATCATACCCCCCAAAGCTCCAAATATAGGTAAAGATACAGCTCTTATATTTTTAAGCTGTCCGCGTAAAATTTCATATTTTAACTCAAGCCCTATACATAGAAAAAATATAGCTATCAAACCATCATTTATCCATAAATCCAACGATTTTGAAATTTGAAAATGATCAAATCCTACTGTAAAATTAGCATGAAAAAAATCTGTATAAATAACACTTAAAGAAGAATTTTTACATAATAAAGCTAAAAATGTAAAAAATATAAGCAAAATACCAGGGAAAGTTTCACTTAAAACCATCTTCTTTATCATTTGCATCCTTGCTCCTAAATAAATATTATAAAAAATTTAATACGATAAATAAAATGGCAAAATTATAACGAAAAAATACTAAAGAAATAATTATTTAAAAAAACAAGCCCAAGATACCAAAAAGTTCTTAAGCTTGTTCTTAAGATATTTAAGCGTAAATATCCAAACCACTAGAGCTAGAAACTTGTGGAGCGGAGGCTTGAGAGACACCTTCCATACCTTCGATGAGTTCATTCATCAATGCCTCGTTTGTGTCCATAGATTTTTTCAAAACTGAAGTATTAACAGCAGTCATTAAATTAGCATTACCCATAGAAACATCTGAAACCATATCATCCTCCTTTTAGATTGAGTCTTAAGACTTTATTTAAATCGGATGATATTTTTAAAACTTAATATTTTTTACTAAACTTTTTAAAATTTTTCAAGGAAGCCAATATCTGAAATTAAAAATCATAAATTTTTAAGATAAAATCCTATTTTAAAAATTTTTACACTATGAAACAATAAGCAAAATATAAATGGTTGATACTTTTAGAAGCAAATGAAATAGATAAAATTTTACTTCAATAAATTTAAGTTTTATCTTATTTATACGATTTATAATATAATCAAAAATTACAACTTAAGAAAAAAATGAAAAAAATATCTTAAGTTTAGTAAACATTGTAAACTAAGAGGTTAATGAAATGATACTGGTAACACCTTGTGGCGTTATGGATACCACAAATTTTGGCAAAAGTGAAGTAAATAAGCGAACTATAGACTTTTCTTTAAAATTTCAAGAAAAAAAGAAAAAGTAGAAGCTAAAGCTGAGAAAGAAGAAGCAAATAAAGACAATAGCAATTCTACAAATACAGATACCAACAAAAAAGATAAACTTTTGGATATATCTGCTTAATCTAAAATATGCTATAACCATCTCCTTGAAGAATACACAATAAATGATTTTTTGATTTTTATTAAGCTTTTAAAACACTAAAAAATGAAAAATTAAAAATACAAAAACAATATCCCAAAGTGCATAGCTTAGAAGAAAACCTTGCGATACTTAAAAACAACCCATATTAAATCACAAAATAAGATATATTTAAAAATTTATTAAAATATATCTTAAATATAATTAATAAAAAATATTATCGATACAAAAGCTTATTTTTTAGTTCTATTTAAGATTTTTAATATTATACTAGCCATTATTTATTTTGATAATAAATATTATTTTTATCAAAAACTAAGGATAATGATAATGAAAATTTTTAAAATTATATTTTTAATTATAAGTATTTTTTTATCAAGCTCAGCTTTTGCTAGAGTAGATGATTATATTAATGAAGCAAATCTTATCAAAGACATGCTAAAACAAAGCATAGAAACTTACAAAAAGGGTGATAATCTAGGTGCTAAAAAGCTTAGCGAAGATGCGTATTTTCAACATTTTGAAAATATGGAAGGCCCTATAGGAAGAAACATAGGAAGAAAAGCCATCACCATGGAGCGTAAATTTGTAAATTTGCGTCGTATGTATAAAGATGAAGCTCCTTTGACACAAATTAATGCTTTAATTGATAGTCTTTATTATGATCTTGATGAAGTAGCCCCAATCTTACAAAATGGATATCGTTTAAAAGCAGAAGCAAGCGATACAAACTATGATAAAGCTAAAGCTGAAAAATCAAGCCTAGAAGCCAATGCCAAACGCGAAGCTGATGCAGAAGCTTTAATCGCACAAATGATGGGCATGGATAAAAAAGATTTAGCACAAAGTTCTTTAACCACCCAAGCTTCTACACCTGCAAACAACGACACAAGCAAACTTACAGATGATAATGCAAGCGCTGATTTACAAGCTGCTGCTGCAATGGACGCAAGATTGCAATTTATACTAGATAATATCTCTACCAAATTTTCACAGGCAGCTAATGCTTTTAAAGAAAAAAACTACCAAGCTAGTAAAGATTTTTTAAATGATGCCTTATTTAGTGATTATCGCAATACCAAAGTAGAAATTTTAGTAAATAAATTTACCAAAGCAGGAAACGATCAAAAAATTCAACAAGCCATACGCACCCTTATACGCCAAATCAACGATGCAAAAATAGATGAAAAAGGCTTAAGAGATGGCTTAGATAACATAGAAGAACAAATTTTTGATGTTTTCTTACAAATTCCAAATTCAGAACTTTCAAGTTTGCAAATTTCAGGCTTTAATGATGAAACAAAAGGCAAAGATTACGCCAAAGTTTCTAATAATATCAAACTTGCTTTAGATGGAATTTTAAAAAATTATGATAGCTTTAGTGCTTCTATAGTAGATGATTTACAAGGAATTTATCTAGATATTTTTGAAGCAAGCGGTATGGAAAATAAAATCGGTGCTGTAGATAGCGGCTTAAAACTTAAAATAGAAAGTTTATTTTCCAAAGGCGTGGCACTGATTAAAGCAAGTGCAGATAAAAAAGAGCTTGAAGCTACTTTTAATGACTTAGAACAACTCATAGCAAGCAGCGTGGATAAAATTCAAGATTCTACTCCTTATTCGCTGTTTATATGGGCTTTAGGTATTATTTTGCGTGAAGGCTTGGAAGCTTTGATTATCGTTGTAGCCATTGTTTCTTATCTTGTACAAAGTGGTAATAAAAATCGTCTAAATATCGCCTATAGTGCTCTTTTTACAGGAGTGATTTTAAGTTTTGTTACCGCTTTTGGAGTTTCTTGGCTATTCAAAGAAAATGCAGGACAAAGTAGAGAGCTTATAGAAGGTATTACCATGCTTATAGCCGTATTACTACTCTTTTATGTGGGCTTTTGGCTACTTTCAAACGCACAAAATAAAAAATGGACAAGCTTTATCAAACAAGGTGCTATAGATGCTATATCAAACAATAGTGCAAAAACCCTTTGGATCACCGTATTTTTAGCTGTTTATAGAGAAGGTGCAGAAACTGTGCTTTTTTATCAAGCCTTGCTTTTTGATGCTAAAACAAGCACTGATTTTAGTGCTGTTTTTGGCGGGCTTGGACTTGGAATTTTAATACTTATTGTTTTATATTTTCTTTTAAAAGCAGGAGCCATTCGCATACCTGTAAAACAATTTTTCTATATCACTTCTTACATTATTTTTTACATGGTTTTTGTTTTTACAGGCAAAGGCATAGCCGAACTCATAGAAGGAAAAGTCATTATTCCTAGTCTTATACCTATGAATTTTGAACCGATTTTATGGCTTGGAATTTATCCTTACTATGAGACTTTAATCCCTCAATTTATAGTTTTGATTATGCTAATTATTGGCATTTTAATAACAAAACAAATTTCAAAAAAAGGAGTAAAATCATGATAAAAAAAGTTTTATCAGTAGTTGCTGCAGCTGCGGTTATTAGTACAAATTTATTTGCAGGTGAAGTGCCAATTGGCGATCCAAAAGAACTTAATGGCATGGAAATAGCCGCTGTTTATTTACAACCTATTGAAATGGAACCAAGAGGTATTGATTTAGCTGCATCTTTAGCAGATATTCACCTAGAAGCTGATATTCACGCACTTAAAAACAATCCAAATGGTTTTCCAGAAGGTTTTTGGATGCCTTATTTAACCATAGCTTATGAACTTAAAAATACCGACACAGGTGCGATTAAACGCGGAACTTTGATGCCTATGGTGGCTGATGATGGTCCTCACTATGGTGCAAATATCGCTATGGAAAAAGATAAAAAAGGTGGCTTTGGCGTAGGAAATTATGAACTTACTTTTTATATCTCAAATCCAGAAAAACAAGGTTTTGGACGCCATGTTGATGAAGAAACAGGCGTGGGTAAGTGGTTTGAACCTTTTAAAGTAGATTATAAATTCAAATACACAGGCACGCCGAAATGATTTTACACTCGGATTTTCCGAGTGTTTAAATATTTTTATTTTTATTGAAAAATTAAAATAACAATGTTTAAAGAGTAAATTATGAGTATATATTTTGTGCATTTTCTTATCAGTGTTTTACCGCTAAGTATTTTAATGGCCTTTATCACTCCTAATAAAAAATATATTTTTAAAAGTTTTTTAGTAGTTTTTTTGGGCTTTTTATTTGGATATTTTGCTTTTTTTATCGCGGCACAATTTTTAAAAACCGAAAATTTAATCTTTAATTTTGATTTTGTTTTTATAGGTTTATTGCTAGTAAGCTTTATATTTTATTTTTGGAAAAAAATTGAAATTTTAAATTTTATTTTATTGGGAATTTTAAGTTTTTGCACCGCTTTGCATTATTATTTTTTAAGTCAAGATTTCCCTATTTTTACTAGCTCTTTAATCGATAGCGAAGGTATAAGTTCTTTAGGTTTTATTGCTTTAGCCTTGCTTGTTTGTATTTTGATTTTCTTCTTTTTAAAATGGCAAAAAAATTTTAATCAAAAAACAAGCTTTATGCTGTTTTTACTGCTTATCCTTATAGAAAGCGATAAAGCTCTAGCCAATATCTTGCTTACTTTAATGCGAAATTCCATCATAGAAACTCATGCTTTTTTGGTGAGTTTTGTAGGAAAAAGTAATTATTTTGGTGTTTTTGGAATTTATGTTTATTTAATTTTCATCACTTTTTTAGCATTCTTAAGCTTAAAAATTCGCAAAAAAAATATAAGCAAAAAACAAATTTTAGATATAAATTATCGCAAAAACGAAGCTAAAACAAGTCTTATTAATCGCTATTTTTCCAGTGTTTTTATCTCCTGTGTTGTAAGTTTTTGCATTGTTTTATACTTTTTTATGGTAAGCTCTAAGCCTTTAACCATAGATGAGCCTAAAGAAATTTTACCCGATAAGAATGGCAAATTTATCTTTGATATAGCTCTTTTAAGGGACAACAAACTCCACCGCTTTGCTTATATCAGTGCTGAAGGCAAAGTGATAAGGTTTTTTCTTATCAACAAAAGAGAAGATAAGGATTCTCCTGTAGCTGTTTTTGATGCTTGTATGATTTGTGGAGATATGGGCTATATCAAAAAAGATGGACAACTCATTTGCATTTCTTGCAATGTGCGTATTTTCTTGCCAAGTGTAGGTAAAAGCGGGGGTTGCAATCCTATCCCACTCAAATACGAATACGATGGTAAAAAAATCACCATAGATGTTAAAGATGTAATAGCAGGATCTAATTATTTTAGTCAAATCAAAGAAATTGAAGTGCAAGATCCTGTATCAAAAACAAAGGTTATAAACACCCAAGCTCCTTTTTCTTATAGCTATAAAGGGATTACTTATTATTTTTCAAATCAAAACAACTATGAAGAATTTAAAAAAGATCCTACAAAATATGTAGAAGAAAACGAAGCCCAATTTTTAATCCAAAGGAGAAACGATGTTGGCTAAAATGATTTTTAACTCTATATTTAAAAACAAAATTCAAAAATTTTTAGCCTTTCTTACTTGTTTTTTAGCCACGCTTTTGCTCTCTACTATGCTAAATATTACCCTAAGTATAGGCGATGAAGTAACTAAACAACTCAAAAGCTATGGCTCTAATATCCTTGTTTTACCCAAAGGCTCAAGTCTTAGTATAGAAATAGGTAATGAACTTTATGAACCCTTAAAAAACAAAAACTACCTAGAAGAAAAAAATTTATATATGATTAAAGACATTTATTGGCGTAACAACATCACCGCACTTGCTCCTTTTTTAGAAGGTAAAATCACAATTGAAAACTCCCAGCAAAAAGCACTTATTTATGGCACTTATTTTCAAAAAGCCATAAAAATTAAAGATGATGATGATTTTATCACAGGTATAAAAAGTCTTTATCCTTATTTAGCAGTGCAAGGAGAATGGGCAAAAGATGATAGCAATGAAATCATGCTAGGCGAAGACTTTGCTAAAAACAATAAACTAAAATTAGGAGATACCATCAAACTCATAGGAGAAAACAATCAAAGCAAAGAAGCAAAAATCGTAGGCATTTTACTTCATGCCAATCCTAAAATGTCAAATAAAATCATCGCTCCTTTAAATTTAGCTCAAGATTTACTCAACAAACAAGGGCTTTACTCAAGTGCAGAAGTAAGAGCTTTTACCATACCTGAATCAGCCCTTTCTGAAAAAGTACGTCGCATGGGCGAAGAAAAATTAGATCAGTTAGAATATGACAAATGGTATTGCTCAGCTTATGTAGGCTCAATCGCTAGTCAAATTAGCGATGGCTTACCAGGTGCTGATGCAAAAGCTCTAAATGCTATAAGCGATGCTCAAAGCTTGGTGGTTAAAAAGATCCAATCCTTAATGGGCATTACTTGCATTATTTGTCTTATTGTTGCAAGTATTGCGATTTCAAGCCTGATGAGTTCTGAAATTCATCGTAGAAAAAAAGAAATAGGACTTTTAAAAGTACTTGGTGCTAATACTTTTCAAATTTATCTCATCTTTGCTAGTGAAAATTTAATCGTAGCTTTATTTGCCGCTTTCTTTGGCTTTATTTTTGGCACAGCACTTTCTCAAATCATCAGTCTTAGCATTTTTGGATATTTTATTGATATAGCCTTTGTAGCTTTACCTTTAAGCTTTATTTTTGCAGGACTTATTGCCTTGCTAGGTTGCTTGCTTCCTATCAAAAATATCACACAACTTTCAGCCGCAGGAGTGCTTTATGGTAGATAAGTTTTTCCTTAATGAACTTTTTAAAAGCATTAGCTTTTCTTATCAAAGACTTTTTATTATAGTTTTAAGTGTTTTTATAGGAGCACTTACTTGCTCAGCTTTTTTAAATATTTATTTTGATATTGACACCAAACTTTCTAAAGAATTAAAAGCTTATGGAGCAAATGTAATGATAAGTCCTAAGCAGGATGAAAATTTTATCTCCAATGCTGAGTATGAAAAAATAAAAGAAAATTTAAAGGCTAGAGCTTTAACTCCTTTTTTGTATGATTTTTTAAATTTAGGCAGTACAAGTGGGGTGGTTTTAGGCACTGATTTTAGGGCTTTAAAAATCACTAAACCTTTTTTAGAAGTTAAAGAAGGAAGCTTTTCTCTAAATGATTTTGATGAAAATTCAGCCTTTTTAGGGGTTAATTTAGCCAAGCAACTAGGCCTAAAAACAGGCAATGAACTTCAAATTTACAATCCAAACAATGGAAAAAGCATAAAACTTACCATAAAAGGCATACTTTCAAGCAATGATGAATTTGATAGCATTGTTTTAGCTCCTTTAAGCGTGGTGCAAAATTTAAGCGATAGAGCCGGTATTAACTATGCTAATGCTGTAGTTTATGGAAATTTTGATGAAGTTAAAGCCAAAACACAAGCAATCAGCAATGAATTCATCGATGCAAAACCTATATCTTCAGTATCCTTAAGTGAAGGTTTAGTGCTTGGAAAAATCAAAGCTTTAATGTTTTTAATCATACTTGTAGTATTGATCATAGTCACTACTAGCGTTAATACGACCTTAAGCTCTATTATATTTTCTCGCAAAAAAGAAATCGCACTGCGTTTAGCCTTGGGTGCGAAAAAAAGTGAAATTTTTAAACTTTTTGCTAGTGAATGCTTTATAGTAAGTTTTTTTGCTAGTTTAATCGGAGCTTTTTGTGGAATATTTTTAGCTAATGTCTTTGGTTATTTGATTTTTAATTCTAGTATTGATTTTAGATTTATAGCTGTTTTTATAGCCTTAATCATTTCTTTGATTTTTGCCTTTTTGGCTGCATTTTTTCCTATAAAAAGAGCATTAAAAATCAATGTGTGTGAAAATTTGAAAGGTGAATGATGAAAAAAGAACTTATTAAAATAAACAACTTAAATAAAGAATTTGGCAAAGTTAAAGCCTTAAACAATATCAATTTAAGCGTCTATGAAGGAGAATGGCTTGCCATCATGGGTCCATCAGGAAGTGGAAAGTCAACGCTTTTAAACATACTATCACTCATGGACACTCCAAGCTCTGGGGAGTATATCTTAGACAATGAAAACCTAGAGCAAATGGATGAGGAGCAAAAAATCACCTTACGTCGTGAAAAAATAGGGCTTGTCTTTCAACAATTTCATCTTATCCCCTATCTTAACGCCCTAGAAAATGTTATGCTTTCTCAGTATTATCACTCAAGCGTAGATGAAGAAGATGCCAAAATGGTTCTTGAAAAAGTAGGACTTTCGCATAGACTCACTCATTTACCTAGCCAATTAAGTGGTGGAGAACAACAAAGAGTTTGTATAGCAAGAGCTTTGATCAACAACCCAGAGCTTTTGCTCGCAGATGAACCCACAGGAAATTTAGATGAAGCCAATGAACAAATCGTTCTTCAAACCTTGCAAAAATTAAAAAATGAAGGCAAAACCATAGTTTTAATCACACACAATCCTGATTTAGCCAAATTCGCAGATCGAACCCTTATCTTACAACATGGGGTGTTAAAATGAAAAAAAACCTTTTAATCTTAAGCATTTTGTTTTTGCTTAATGCTTGTTCTTTTGAAAATTCAAAAGATACTGGAAAAGTTGGAGAAAAAAGTGCTGAAATTTCAGCTAAAGATACCTTAGGAAAAGCTGTAAAACTTGCTGATGATAATACAAGTTTAAAAGTCTTAGTCTTTTTTCAAAATAGCTGCCCTTCTTGCTTAAAAGAGCTCCCTTCTTTAGATGAATTCATACAAAATTACCCCAATAAAATCAGTGTTTATGCTATAAATTCCATCGATAATGCCAATGTGGTTAAGGTTTTAGCCGAACAATTTGACTTTAAAAATGTAAAAGTTTTAAAAGACGATCTTAAAATCACCAATGATCGTTACGCTGTGTTTGCAACCCCTACCACCATCATCATTAAAGATGGGATGATAAAAGATAGAATTTTAGGAGAAAAACCATGGGAATTTTTCGAATCCAAGCTTATTTCTTTGCTTTAATTATAGCTTTATTTTTTGTAGCTTGTGATAGTGGAGAAAATTTTAAAGCTTTAAATAGTGATAAAACCTATAATTTTGCCTACAATGGTTTTGAAAAAAGCCTAAAACTAAATGATAAAGCACAAAATTTTGCCTTAGTATTTTTCACAAAAGATTGTGGAGTTTGTAAAGAACAAATTCCTATTTTGCAGAATTTGGCTAAAAATTATGATTTTAATATCTTTGTGGTTTTAGGCGATGCAAATGATGCAAATGATGCAAAAGCTTGGGCTGATGAAAAAGGTTTATCTAATTTAGCAATGTTTTATGAAAAAAGAGCAGCTAAATACCTTTCAAGTGCCATTGGGGAAATATATGGAGTACCTGTGCTTAGTTTTTTCAAAGAAGGAAAAATGGATGAAAAATTCATAGGCTTAACTCCTTATAGCATACTTGAAAAAGAAATCAAAAAAGTAAAAAGCTAAAAATTTACTTTAAAGCTTTTTATCCCCTATAAAATATCCATAAAGCTCATAGCTTCCATCTTTTTTCATCAAAATTACAGGATATTTTTCACTATAACCTTGTTCCATTCCTGGACTTCCTTGCGGCATGCCAGGAGCTGAAATTCCTATAACATCTTTAGGTTTGTTTTCAAGCAACCATGCTATAGCACTTTCAGGAACATGCCCTTCAATAGCATAGCCTTCCATCACACCTGTATGGCAACTTTGATACTCATCTTTTATACCCATTTTTTCTTTGATTTTAAGAAAATCATTGGTTTTATGAACACTAACCTCATAACCCTTAGCTTTCATATAATCAGCCCAAAGATCACAACAGCCACAAGTAGGACTTTCATAAATTTGTATTTCCTTAGCCTGCGTAAGAGTGAGTAAAAAAAGAATGGTTAAAATTGTTTTTTTCATAATTGCTATCCTAAGTAAAAAATATATAATAATACTTTTATAAAGTTAATATCATCACATTTTTAACACTAAAAATGAATTTACAAAAATTTAATCAAGAAAAGACTTTTAATGAGTGTTGATTTTGTCTTTGCAGCAAAGATATAAAAGATAAAACGATTTAAAAAACTAGAAATTTTTAACTTAAAAAGCTTAAAATTTAGATATATTTTATACTTACTATGTTTTTTCATAGTTAAAACCTTTATGGTGTGAAAGCTCTAAAATAATAGAGCTTTCAAGTATTATTTGAAATTATATCCTTTGTCAAAACCAACATCGCAACTAATGCCATTATTCAATTTTACAGGATTAAGATCGCTATTGTCACATTCAATATCCCATACAGCAGCCCAATTTGTTTTTCTATCTACAGCTAAGAATTCATTATAATAAACAGTCTTTCCTTTTGCTATCCTTTGTTTCATTACTTTTAAAGCCCTTTGAATACCTTCATATTTATGTGGATCATCTTTTTTGATACTCTCGATATCGTAAATCTCTAAATTATCAGTGTTAAAATCAGTTCTCATTTGTCTTTTAATATCTTCTAAAGCTATTTTTACATAGGCATCATCTCCTCCTGATACTTTAACTAAATTAGAATCATGTATAGTGATAACCCCTGCAAATGCTGACACATTTAAAGCAACTAAAGCTGCTAAAGCTAAACCTAATTTTTTCATTTTATCTCCTTGAATTGAATTTTATATATTTTAATTATTTTTCAAATCTTTTGCAAGATAATTTTTAAATTTATCTAAATTAAATTTGCATTTTATCTAACAATCATAAGAAATTTTAAAATGAAGTAAAAAATTTATGAGAAATCAACTCTTGTTTGAAAATGATAAAAGTAAGTGGTGCGGATGAAAGGACTTGAACCTTCACGCATTGCTGCACCAGATCCTAAGTCTGGCGTGTCTGCCAATTTCACCACATCCGCTAAAGTGGTACGCCCAAGAGGATTCGAACCTCTGACCTACGGCTTAGAAGGCCGTTGCTCTATCCAGCTGAGCTATGAACGCATATAAAATCTTGGTGGTGCGCCCGATAGGAATCGAACCCATAACCTACAGATCCGAAGTCTGTCGCTCTATCCAGTTGAGCTACGAGCGCTTAGTGGGGTGAGTGATGGGAATTGAACCCACGACCCTCAGGACCACAATCTGATGCTCTAACCGACTGAGCTACACTCACCATTTTGTATAAATTTATAAAAAATGGTCGGGGTGAAAGGATTCGAACCTTCGGCCCCTTGGTCCCAAACCAAGTGCGCTAACCAGACTGCGCTACACCCCGAATAAATAAAAGGAAATATTTTATCACAAAATAATTTTAAAGTCAAGGATTTTCATCTCTTATTCTTAAAAAAACCGGAAAGCGAGGTAAGGAATTTTTGGTCAATCCATTAAATTTATAAGTCACAATACTACCAATTTTTGGAGGGTTTTTTCTATCTTCATCTTTTAAACCACTGCCTATTTTAATGATTTGTCCATTAGGTATTTTACAAAGTAAGGCACCTACTTGATTTTCAAATTTACCCTTACCCTTGCGAAATCCTACCAACTCACATTCTGCATCATCATAGGGTTTTAATTTCATAGCATTTTTACTTCTGCCTTTTTCATAAGGACTTAAATTTTTGCGTATAACAATACCTTCACCTTGATTTTTTATAATGCTTTCGTAAAATTGATTTAAATTATTTTGATTTTCAACTGGAATTTGAGAAATAATTTTTATATAGGCACTAGGATATTTTTGTAAATACTCTTCTAAAACAGCCAGACGATTTTTAAGGGTGCAAGTAGAAATTTGAAATTCTTCGCAAGCATTTGGCACATCAAAAATATTATAAGTTACTTCCTTCCATAAGGTCAAATTGCTATCGCCACTACGAATTAAAGCTGAAATTTCATCAAATTTATTTCTTGCTATCCAAAGCTCACCATCAATAGCAAAAGGAGGGAAATTTTTTGTAAAAAAGTCAGAAGTTTTTATTTTGTAATTTTGGCGAGTTTTTAGATATTTCCCATCCCAAATTCCACGCACCCCATCAAGTTTTTCGCTCATCAAATAAGCATTAAAATCTTTAGAATTAAAATCTTGCTTATCGAATTTGCTAAGAAGTAAAATTTCATTAGCAAAAACTAAACAAGCACAACATATTAAAAAAATAAATCTCATCAAAGCAGATTAATCATATATCCAGTTGCATCTTTTTGAATATTATAATTATAAGTTCCATCAAGATATATTACAAGTCGATAATATCCTTTATGAGATCCAAAGTCTATGCGTTTAAAAATAGAATTGCTAAGGCGTATGTTTTTTGTAGGGCTAATCAAATTAGATCTAAAATCTATAACGATTTTGCTTGGATTTCCTACTGAAAAATCTGTAATCATTTCATCACTAGTGTTAAGTTTTATTTTGTTTTTATAAACCGCGTAAGAAATAAAATCATAAATCTTTGCAACCTGTAAAGGTATTTCAACATTGGCTGTTGAGTTTGATTCTTGTTTAGAGCTATTTTTTTCAGGTATAGTAACTGAAACATCAAGTACTTTTGAAGGATCAGGGCTTTTAAATCTTGATATAGTATAAGTATCGTGCCAATCAATACTTTTATTAACATCTAAATCGATCTTATCTTCACTTCCGTCTAAATTGATATAATTAAAAGTGATGCTTTTTAAAATTCTTGCACTAGAATTAAATTTAACTTCCTCTTTTTGAAATTCAGGCGGAGCAACCAAGGTTATATTTTGATCTGTCTTAAAAGGATTTTCATCAGCATATAAAAGAGAGGTAAAAATAAAAAATATTGCCAAAATTCTAGTTTTCATTTGGGTATAATCCTTTTAATTCAAAATAATCTTTTTGTGCTTTAGCATTTTGTTCTTTGAGCAAAATAATCTTTTTATTAAGCTCTTCTTTGGTATTTTCTAAGCTTAATAAAGTATCTAAAGAATACTGCCCAAAAAACATATTGCCAAAATAAATCGCTCCAATTACAACAAGAAAAGCCCAAAAAATCATTTTTATAACATGGGTATAAAAACTTTTTTTTCTTGTGCTTTCGTCGTATTCTTTAAGTAAATCGCTCAGAGCTTTTCTCCTAAGTATTCATCGCTTTCAAGTTCAATTTCAAGCAAGCGATTGTATTTTGCGGTTCTTTCACCTCTTGCTAGGGCTCCTGTTTTGATTTGTCCTGTATTTAAAGCCACAGCAAAATCCGCTATAAAAGCATCTTCACTTTCGCCGCTTCTATGACTCATCACACATTTATAGTTATTTCTTTGCGCTAAACGCACAGTTCTCATAGTTTGGGTAATAGTTCCGATTTGATTTGGTTTAATAAGCACAGCATTTGCCATTTTTTTGATGATGCCTTCTCTTAAAATATCTTCATTAGTTACAAATAAATCATCGCCTACAAGCTGAATTTTATTGCCCAATTTTTCAGTAAGCTTAATCCAACCTTCAAAGTCATTTTCAGCTAAGCCATCTTCGATACTGCAAATTGGATATTTTGCACAAAGTTCTACATAGCGTTCGATCAAATCCTCGCTTGAAAAAGCCTTGCCTTCCATGTGGTATTTACCATCTTTGAAAAATTCTGTACTTGCTACATCAAGAGCGATTTTTACACGATTTTCATAACCTGCTTTTTTGATACAAGTCATTAAAAGATCGATAGGTTCTGTGTTATTAGCTAAATTTGGAGCAAAACCGCCTTCATCACCTAAAGCCGTAGAATGTCCAGAATTTGCGAGTTCTTTTTTTAATATCGCATAAATTTCACAAACTGAACGCAAAGCTTCTTTAAAGCTAGTAAAACCAAAAGGCATGATCATAAATTCTTGAAAATCTACATTGTTGTTTGCATGAGCACCGCCATTTATGATATTACACATTGGCACGGGTAAAATGCTCGCATTTGCACCACCTAAGTAACGATACAAAGGCATTCCCAAAGCAGCCGCAGCCGCACGAGCTGTTGCCATGGATACGCCTAAAGTCGCATTTGCACCTAAATTTGAGTAATTATTTGTTCCATCAAGCTCACGCAAAGTATCATCAAGTTGAGTTTGATTAAAAGCATCTAGTCCTAAAATTTCATCTGCAATGGTCTCATTGACATTTGCAACAGCTTTTAAAACGCCTTTTCCGCCAAATCTTTCATCATTATCACGCAATTCTAAGGCTTCTTTTGAACCTGTACTTGCACCACTTGGAACTATGGCCGCACCTACACTTCCATCGCTTAACGTAACTTCGGCTTTTACGGTTGGATTTCCTCTACTATCAAGAACTTCATAGGCTCTAACATCTTCAATTACTAACATTATTCTTCTCCTTCGTCATCTTCGCTACCGCTGATCATACCTTCTATTCCCATAGAATTTTGAATTGCTTTTGTGATTTCATCTGCAATTTCAGGGTTTTCTTTTAAGAAAGCTTTTGAATTTTCTCTACCTTGTCCAAGTTTTTTATCTTTATAAGAAAACCACGCACCGCTTTTATCTACGATATCAAGTTTTACGCCATAATCAATCAATTCACCTTCACGGCTTAAACCCTCTCCAAACATCACATCAAATTCAGCTTGTCTGAATGGAGGAGCAACTTTATTTTTAACTACTTTTACTTTAACGCGGTTTCCTATAGGTTCTTCGTTTTGTTTTAAGGTTGCTACTTTTCTAACATCTAAACGCACAGAAGCATAAAATTTTAATGCATTTCCACCTGTTGTGGTTTCAGGAGTACCATAACCCATAGCACCAATTTTCATACGAATTTGGTTGATGAAAATTACTGTGGTATTCATTTTATGAACTATACCTGTAAGTTTTCTTAGAGCTTGAGACATAAGTCTTGCTTGAAGTCCTACATGTTGATCGCCCATATCGCCTTCAATTTCTGCTTTTGGGGTAAGTGCTGCAACGCTATCTACTACGATAAGATCTACTGCACCACTTCTTGCTATAGTTTCTACAATTTCTAAGGCTTGTTCTCCAAAATCAGGTTGAGAAACATACAAATCATCTGTATTTACACCCAAATTTTTAGCATATTTTACATCAAGAGCGTGCTCTGCATCGATAAAAGCACAAACTCCACCTGCTTTTTGGCATTCTGCGATAATGTGTAGAGTTAGAGTGGTTTTACCTGAACTTTCAGGCCCATAAATTTCTATAATTCTTCCTTTTGGAACACCGCCTATACCTAAAGCAAGATCAAGTCCAACTGAACCTGTGCCTATGCTATCGATTTGCTCGACTTCTTTATCCCCTAGTCTTAAGATAGTGCCTTTTCCAAAGGTTTTATCTAAACTTTTTAGGGCAGCGTCTAGAGATTTTCTTTTATTATCATCCATAACTTTCCTTAAAAATTCTAAATTTTTAGTTAGAATTCTAACAAAATAAAATTAAATAATGATTTATTTTGCTAGAATTAAAGCAAAGATTTAAAGGAAGCATAGATGAAAAAAATTACTATTGCACATTCTCCTGATGCTGATGATATTTTTATGTATATGGCTATTAAATTTGGGTGGATAGGGAATGATTTTGCTTATGAAAATACAGCTTTAGATATACAAACTTTAAATGAATTTGCCTTGAAAAATGAATTTGATGCTACGGCTATTTCTTTTGGGCTTTATCCTTTAATCGCTTCTGAGTATGCGCTTTTACGCACAGCAGTGAGTTTTGGTGAAGGTTATGGGCCAAAACTCATCAAGAAAAAAGACACGCATTTAAAAAGAAATTTTAAAGTCGCTTTGAGTGGAGCAAATACCACCAATGCTTTGATTTTTCGTATGAAATACCCTGAAGCAAGAATCATTTATAAGAATTTTTTAGACATTGAAAATGCAGTTTTAAGTGGTGAAGTAGATGCAGGAGTTTTGATCCATGAAAGCATTTTAGAATTTGATCAAAGTCTTTGCGTGGAAGCAGAACTTTGGGATATATGGCTTGAATTTGCTAAAGAAAATTTACCTTTGCCTTTAGGTGGAATGGCTTTGCGTCGCTCTTTGCCTTTAAGCGATGCGATTAAGATCGAAAGAGATTTAACCAATGCTGTAAAAATTGCCGATGCAAATCGTAAAATTTTAGCCCCCATGCTTATGGAAAGAAAACTTATCCGTGTTAATGAAGAAAAACTTGATACTTATCTTAATTTATATGCCAATAAAAACTCTATTAGCATGAATCAAACTCAACTTTTAGCTGTAGATACGCTTTTTAAACTAGGATATGATTATAAATTTTATGATAAAATCATACATGTAAATGATTATCTTATCCCTAGCGAATACGAAGAAGCTAGAAATTCTTAAAAAGGATAAAAATGGACGAAAGTACCTTAGTTGCTCTTGGAGTGCAAACCTTTAAAATCACACTTTTACTTTCCTTGCCTATGCTTTTAGCAGGGCTTATTGCAGGGCTTGTAATCAGTATTTTTCAAGCAACTACACAGATTAACGAAATGACACTTTCTTTTGTTCCTAAAATCATCTTGGTTGTGGTTATTTTAATCTTTTTAATGCCTTGGATGACTACAACTATGATTGATTTTACTGAGAATATACTAAATCAAATTCCAACTTTTATCAAATGATCATTGATTTTAAAAAATACTCTTCTGTGCGTATAGGAAATGAATTTGAAGTTTTAGTTTTGGATCAAATTTGTGATTTTGATGGTTTTCTAATAGGTGGTGCAAATAACCTTTTAGTTAGCCCAAAACCTAAAAATATAGGAATTTTAGGAGATAGTTTTGATTTTATACAAATTTTAGATCAAAATAAAGATTTTATACATCTTCGCATAGGCTGCAAAACAAAATCAAGCAAAATGTATCGCTTTGCTAAAGAAAATAATCTTAAGGGTTTTGAGTATTTAAGCAAAATTCCTGGCACACTTGGTGGACTTTTGAAAATGAATGCAGGGCTTAAAGGAGAGTGTATCAGTCAAAATTTAATCAAAATTGCTACTTCTCAAGGCGAAATTCTAAGAGAAAATATAAATTTTGATTATCGTTTTTGTCCTTTAAATATGCCTTTTTTTTGGGCTGAATTTAAACTAAATTTTGGCTTTGACACCCTTAAAGATGAAGCTTTAAAAAATGCAAGAAGCAACCAACCTAGTGGAGCAAGCTTTGGCTCTATCTTTAAAAATCCAAAAAACGACTTTGCAGGACGTTTAATCGAAGCTGTAGGGCTTAAAGGATTTAGCAAGGGAGATGCTATGTTAAGCGATAAACACGCAAATTTTTTAATCAATAAAAAAAATGCAAGTTTTGAAGATGCGTTTTTTCTTATCGAATTGGCTAGAAAAAAAGTCTTTGAAGAATTTGGCATAAACTTAGAAAATGAAGTGATTATTATCTAAAAATTTTTCAATATATCTTTAAATTAATTGATAGTTAATTTTAATTTTTTTATTTCATTATCTATAACACTAGCTAACATTTTTGGCATTTGATTTACAATATCTTGATAATTTTGTTTTGCATCTTGATCTTTTAATGTCAAATTTAATTCTGCATTTTTTGCTGCAAGAATTTTTCCATTGCTTGTAGAAATAATTTTAAAATTAACATTAGCCACACCCTCTTTACTAGTTGTGATAAAATAATTTGTAATATTTACATAAAAATCTTGCAAATTTACCACCACAACATAATCTGTAAATTTGGCATACATTTTAGCCTTATCTTTTTCTTGTGTTAAAAAAGGACTTACATTTATAAGTTTTGCATCTTTAGGACTAAAATATGACAAAGTTTTAGGACTTTGATAAATACCATTTGCAGCAGAATTAACCCAATTAAGCTTTAAGCTTTGAATCAAATTTTTAGCAAATAATGTAGAAAATTCCTTATCACTCACCCTAAAACCATCTAAAAAATAACCAAAATTTTTCCTAGAAGTTAATACAATAGCAAAATCAATATCCTTATCTTTGGTGATTTGCGATTTTTTTTCAATTAAAGTAGAACTATCAAACAATGCTTTTTGTTGATTTAAATTTGGATTTGCAACATTTTGATTTAGATCTATTACTTCAAAGCTATCTGCGCTTTTTTCAATTTTAATAACCTTTTTCTGAGAAAAATTATTCGCTAAAAGATTAGAACTTAAAACTAAACTTAAAAACAAAATGAAACAATACCTCATCTTCATCCTTATAAACTATTTAAATATAAAATTATACTCTTTATTTTATAAAAAATCTTGTAAAAAATTCCTAGATGAAACACAAATAAAAGGACTGGATTTATAATTTAAAGGGTTATATAAAATGTATTTTTTAGAAAAATCCCCCATAAATCCTCCATTTTGATTAATCAAAAAATCTCCTGCTACAATATCCCAAATATTAAGCTTTTCAAATCTTTTATAAACTCCTGCCCTAGCCTCTAAAATAGCACAAAATTTCAATCCAGAGCCTATATTAATAGCTTCTAATTGATGCTCTTTTGCAAAGTCTTCATCTTCTTTGCTAAGATGATTAACACTCAATAAAGCTTTATATTTATTTTTCTCGTATTCTTGCTGGTCAATTTGCAAAGGTTTATCGTTTTTATAAACCTTGGTTTTTGCATGAGCATAGAATATATCACCTTTTGATGGATTTTGTATAAGCGATAAAACAGGGCGATTGTCATGAACCAAACTTATCATAACGCAAAATTCATCACTGCCTTTTAAAAAACCACTTGTTCCATCAAGAGGATCGATAAGCCAAAAAGTTTTTAATTCTTCACACTCTTCTTTGCTGAGTAATTTTTCTTCTGATAAAATTTTAATATCCGTAGAACCTAAAATATCATTTAGAATTTTATTAGAAGCAAGATCTGCTGATGTAAGCGGGCTTTTATCTTCTTTTTCCCAAGTTTTGAAATTTTTTCTCTCTTCTAAAATAGCTTTAGAAGCTTGATTGCTAGCATTTATAGCAATTTCTAAAAATTTATCAAGATTAAGCATGATTATAAGACTTTCTATAAGATTTTTTAAAATTATACAAGAAGATTTTGTGGAATTTTTAATTTCCACAAAAATTTTAATTAAATTTTACTAGTTTCACCCAAATAAAGTTGTCTTGGACGGACTATTTTAAGACTTTCTTGCTCTTTTTGTTCTATCCACTGAGCTATCCATCCTGGGGTGCGTCCTATAACAAATAAAGTAGCAAACATTTCATTTGGAATACCTAAGGCTTTTAAAATAAGTCCACTATGAAAATCAACATTCGGATATAGCCCTCTTTGAACAAAATAATCATCGCTTAAAGCAATCTCTTCTATACGCGTTGCTACTTTAATAAGATTGGTATCAATACCCAACTCATCAATAAGTTGATCACGAAGTTTTTTAAGTACTTTTGCTCTAGGATCAAAATTTTTATAAACCCTATGCCCAAAGCCCATCAAGCGGAAAGGATCGTTTTTATCTTTAGCTCTTTTGATGAATTCATCTACCCTATCAACACTACCTATTTGCTCAAGCATTCTAATAACACCTTCATTAGCTCCACCATGTGCATGACCCCAAAGCGCACCAATACCTGCTGCTATACAGGCATAAGGATGAGCATGAGTTGAACCCACAGCACGAACTGTTGAAGTTGAAGCATTTTGCTCATGATCTGCATGAAGCATAAAAACTGTATCAAGTGCTTTTACTTCTATAGGTTTAAGCTCTACATGATCGTAAGGATAGGTTCTTAACATATATAAGAAATTTTCTGTAAAACCACGATCTAAATTTGGATAAGCCATAGGAAAGCCGTGTTTATATCTATAAGCGGTGGCCACTATAGTAGGGATTTTAGCTACTATTCTAGCTGCCATTTCCATATATTCTTCTTTTACATTCATGTTTAAATGATCAGGATAAAAAGCACTAAGCGATGAAACAGCACCTTGTAAAACCGCCATAGGATGAGCATTATCAGGGAAAGAATCAAAAAGACGGTGCATACCTTCATGGATAAAAGAACGTTTTTTCATTTCATAACGAAACGCTTCAAGACGCGTAGCATCAGGTAGTTCTTTATAAAGTAAAAGATGAACCACATCTAAATAAAGTTTGTTTTCAGCAAGCCACTCTATAGGATAGCCACGGTGCATTAAAATTCCGTTTTCTCCATCAATATAAGTGATTTTTGATTTACAAGTAGCTGTAGAAGTTAAGCCCTCATCATAAGAAAACATTCCTGTTTGTTTATAAAAACTTGACATATCTACAACGCTTGGCCCAGTTGTACCATCATATATAGGAAATTCATAGCTTTTTCCATTTCTATTATCGGTTATAGTAACGGAATTTGACATTTTCGCTCCTTTTATTGTTACTTTTATTAATTCTAACAAAAAAGGGCGATTATGAGTTTTTTTATTATTAAATTTTTAAGATTTTGTTTGCTTTTTTGAGTAAAAAAGTAACTTTCATTTTTTAGAATTAGAAAGAAATTTAATCATACTCATAACAATAATAGCCTCAAATAACGCTGTTAAAATAAGTGCTGAATAAAGCTTCTCATCAATAACCTTGCCCGAATAACCCAAAGTAGCTGTTGCTATAAGCAAGGTTAAAGGCATAGAATGACTAAGACCAAATAAAATCATATTTTTAAAACCAATTCTTTTTAAAAAAACACTTGCACATAAAATTCTTAAACCCACCATAACAAACATAAGTAAAAATGCTTGTAAAACGATTTTATAATCTAAAATCATTTTAAGATCAAAGGTTGAACCTATATGGATAAAAAAAATAGGGATCAAAAACCCGTGTCCAAAAGTAGAAAGCTTGTGCTCAAGATCTTTTTTATGATCAAAAAAAGTAGCTATAAATGAACCTGCTATAAAAGAACCAAGAACGATTTCAAGTTTTGTAATAACCATAGCAACAATGATCAGTATAAAAATCGCCATACAAAATCTTATATCTTTTTCATTTTTATCTTCCCATGGCATAAGCACAACTTTAAGCTGAGGATACCACCAAAAAAGCACACCAAGCATTTTAAATCCAAGCAAACAAAGCCCCAAAAAGATATTAAGATATAAAATACTTTGCGCTACATCAATAATACCTGTTCCTTCGCGCAAAAAAGCTCCCGCTATAGTCAAAAGCACAATAGAAATCACCTCAGCTAAAGTAGCTACTATCATAGCAATATTTAGCCAATAACACTCTTTTCCAAAATCCTTAAAAAGCAAAGATAAAAGCCCTACACTCATCACAGGTATAATGATAACAAATACTAAAGAAAGTCCAAAAATCCATACTATAAGAGAAGATAAAGCGTAAAGTAAAAAAATATAAAAAAAACTTTTTTTGGCAACTTCTTTATCCATATTGAAAAAAGCTCTTAAATTGACTTCCATACCCGCTATAAACATTAGATAATAAAAACCTACATTGGCTAAAAGTGCAAAATTTTCACTTTTTCCTATAAAACCAAAATACGCTATTATTGCCCCTAAAATAATTTCAGTAGCTGAAAGAGGCAAGCGTAAAATTTTTGCAATATGCGGAGAAAAAAGTAAGCATAAAGCTATAACAATAAGAATTTTTAGATCAATTAAACCTTGCGGATCAATGACACTCTGATGCAAAAGTAAATCCCATTTCTTTTAATTTTATTATATCTTGACTTGGTTCTTCACCTTTAGTGGTTAAATAATCCCCTATAACAATAGCCCCAGCACCTGCTTGAAAAATTTCATACTGCCTTTCTTGCAATACCACTTCACGCCCACCTGCTACCATTACCACGCTTTGAGGCAAAGCCTCTTTGGTGTCACACACGATTTTTAAAGCTTCATCAGCACTAAGCCTTGGAACTTGTAGTTTTAAATTTTCATTGGCTATAAAAAAATTAATAGGTGTTGAAAAAGGCTGTAATTCTTGCAAAGATTTTCTAAAACTTAGTCTATCTTCTTCACTCTCACCCATACCATAAATTCCACCACAACAAAGCATAAGTCCTGCTTCTTTAGCGTTTAAATTGGTTTGAAATCTACTTTCCCAAGTATGAGTGGTGCAAATTTGTGGAAAAAATTCCTTAGAAGTTTCAAGATTGTGATTATAAGAAAAAATTCCTGCTTTTTTAAGTTCTTTGAGTTGTTCCACGCTTGCCATACCATTACAGGCAATTAAAAGCAAATTAGGCACTTCTTTTTGCACAGCCTTAGCAGCCTCACAAACATACTCAAGCTTTTCATCATCAAGCCCAAGTCCTGCTGTAACCAAACAAAAACCCAAGGCTTCATTTTTCTTTGCCATTTTCGCTTCTAAAACGATTTGTGAAAGTTCTTTGCGACGATATTTTTGAATATCTGTTTTTACATGGGCACTTTGGGTACAGTATTTACAGTCTTCTGAACAATTTCCACTCGCTATATTTGAAATAGCACAAAGCATGATTTGCATTCTAATCCTTCATTTCTTTTTTGATTTTGCACTTTAAGCATTCTAGGAATGTACCTTTTTTAAGCTCTTTTATCACTAAAGTTTCGCCACACTCTTCGCATTTTTCTTCACTTGGTTTGTATTTGCTTATAAAATTGCATTTTGGATAAGCACTACAGCCATAAAATTTACCGCGTTTTGAAAAGCGTTCTACGATTTCACCTTTTTGACAACTTGGACAAGTAATACCTGTACCATTAGCTTTAGCTTTTGCGGCAGTATTTTCGCTTTCATTTTTACTTTCACTTTTTAAATTTCTTGAATACTTACATTTTGGGAAATTTAAACACGCTACAAATTCTCCAAAACGCCCTTTTCTAATAGCAAGCTCCCCGCCACAATCAGGACAACTTTCACCTAGTTTTGTGACAGTTTTTTGACTAGCAATTTTTGTTTTTCCTTCTTCGATTTTTCTCATAAAAGGATAGTAAAATTCTTTTAAAGTTTCTTGCCAGTCTGCCTTATCTTCAGCGATTTCATCTAAGGTGTTTTCAAGGTTTGAAGTAAATTTACTATCTACTATATCGCTAAAATTTTTCTCAAGCACTTCGGTTACATTAAAAGCAATTTCACTAGGAATGAGTTGTTTTTTGTCTATTTTTACATAATCACGACTTGTAAGTATAGAAATAGTTGGCGCATAAGTAGAAGGGCGACCTATGCCTAAACTTTCAAGTTTTTTTACAAGTCCTGCTTCTGAATACCTTGAAGGTGGTTCGGTAAAATGTGAGTTCATTTCTAAATTTTGTATTTTTAAATTTTCACCTATTTTAAAATTTGGTAAAATTTTATCCTTATCCATATCACCATAAACTTTATAATATCCATCAAAAAGGATTTTTCTACCGCTTATTTTAAAAAGTGCTCTATCATTTTTTACAAATACATTTTGAGTTTGAGAGATAGCAGGATTCATCTGACAGGCTAAAAAGCGATTGTAAATAAGTGTGTAAAGTTTTAACTCATCTTTGTCTAAAAATTTGGCCGCAATTTCTGGAGTAAAACTTAAATTTGTAGGGCGTATAGCTTCATGAGCTTCTTGAGCACCTTTAGCCTTTGTAGTATATACATTTGCTTTGCTTGGAAGATAGTCTTTGCCAAAATTTGTTTGTATGAATTTTCTTGCATTTTCTATAGCTTCTTTGGCTAAATTTAAACTATCGGTTCTCATGTAGGTAATAACCCCCATCACGCCTTCATGGGTATTTACTCCCTCATAGAGTTTTTGAGCTATCATCATGGTTTTTTTAGGGTTAAAACCAAGGCGATTGCTAGCACTTTGCTGCAAGGTTGAAGTCATAAAAGGGGGCGGCGGAGCGATTTTTCTTTCTTTACTTTCAATGTCGCTTATAGTATAAGCTTCATTTTTACAAGCCTCTAGTATAAGCTTAGCACGATCTTTGTTGGTAATGGTAAGTTTTTCTATTTTAGCTTTGTCAAACTCAACCAGTTCTGCATCTAAATCTTTTTGAAAAATCATATCAATACTAAAGTATTCTAGGGGTACAAAGGCACGAATTTCTTTTTCACGATCGACTATGATCTTTAAAGCCGCACTTTGAACACGCCCTGCGCTAAGCCCTCTTTGAATTTTTTGTCCCAATAAGGGGCTGAGTTTATATCCTACAATGCGATCTAAAAGGCGTCTAGCTTGCTGAGCATTTACAGAGTGCATATCTAATTTTCTTGGATTTTTTAAAGCATTTTCTATAGCGTTTTTAGTGATTTCATGAAAAACAATGCGTGGTAAGGTGTTTTCATCTTTTCCTATAGCTTTTGCAATATGATAGGCTATAGCCTCTCCTTCTCTATCCTCATCCGTTGCAAGATAAACTTCTTTGGCATCTTTGGCTTTGCTTTTAAGTTCTTTAACTAAGGCGCTATGATCACTTGTGATTCTATACTCAGGGATAAATTCATCATCTTCTATTTTAATCCCAAAGCTTGATTTAGGCAAATCTCTAATATGTCCTTTAGAAGCGATAACTTCATAATCTTTTCCCAAAAAATTTCCTATGGTTTTAGCTTTTGCAGGAGATTCTACTATGATTAAATTTTTCTTCATTTTGCACCCTTGTTAAATAAAAAGCTGAATTTAGCTAAAAATATTTAAAATTCTACTTATAAAATATATTTTAATCAAGCTAAAATATTTTAAAAACAAAACTATCATAACAAAATAAATAAAATATAATTTTAAGTAATTTTAAATACAAACCATAATTTTTAGAGTATAATAAAACAAAAAAGGCAAAAATTATGAATGGCAAAACTTATAAATTTCATCCAAATGACACGAAAATGGATAAAAAAATAATTCAAATTACTGAAAAGTCCGGATTTAAAGCGGCTGTGTTTTCTATGGCCGCTATGACTATGCTAGGAAGTGTGGTCATTTCATCTGCTCTGCCTGCTATCAACAGACATTTTGAAGAACTTTTAACCCAAAGTGGCGCTACTCTTGCTTCAAGTTTCACATTAGCTCATCTTGATATACTTGTTCGCTTAGTTTTAACCATCCCTGCTATTTTTGTTGTCATTTTATCTCCATTTGCTGGTATTTTAATGGATAAATTTGGCAAATTAAAATTCATTCTTCCAGCTATGGTGGTTTGGACTATTTCTGGAGTAAGTGGCTTTTTCTTAAATGATATTTATGCTATACTGACTTCAAGAGCTATTTTTGGTATGGCAACTGCTTTTATAATGACAGGCGCTTCGGCTTTACTTGGAGATTATTATAGTCGTGGTGGCTTTAATCGCAGAGAAAATGCTTTAAGTCTTCAAGGATTTTTTTGTGCGGTAGGGGGTGCTGTTTTTATTTCTATTGCAGGATTTGTTTCGAGTTATTCTTGGCGTTATCCTTTTTTAGTATATGGACTTGGAATTTTAATTACCTTAATGGCTATCATTTATCTTTTTGAACCTAGAAAATTTAAATTCTATAATCATACAAAAATAGAAGCAAAAACAAATTATTGGCAATTTTTCCCTATCTATTTTATAGGTTTTTTTATCATGGTAGTTTATTATATTTCGCCAACTCAACTTCCTTACTATATAGAAGAACATTTGGGATTGGATCCTAAATATATAGGTATTTCGATGTCTGTATCTGCACTATGTTATGGTTTTTTCTCTCTAAGCTATAGATATATTATAAAATTCTTAAGTATTAAAACTATCTATGTTTTAACTCTTTTTATCGTATCTTGTTCTTTTTTGCTGCTTTTTTTAGTAGATAGCTTTTTTACAGTTTTAATCGCCTTAGCTTTGCTTGGAATGGGTGGAGGCATTATGCTTGTAAATAATACGGCTTATCTTTTTTCAATCTGTCCTGAAAATGCTCGCGCTAGGGCTTATGGAATTTTAGCAAGTTGTATATTTTTAGGACAATTTTTAAGTCCTATTATCTCTCAACCTATCGTTAGACAAATGGGTCTTGTAGATGCTTTTTTAATATGGTCAATAGTAATTTTTATAGTATGCATTGTGTTTTTATTTTTAAAGCAAAAACCTAGGATAAATTAGCAAGAAAAATCTTGCTAATTTTATTACAAACCTACCGCACTTAAAGTTTGGTATTTACTCATATAAATTTGAGCTTCAATTTTTCTCATCGTATCAAGTGCTACTTGAACTACAATAAGTACGGAAGTACCGCCAAAATGAAAAGGCACACCCATAAATTTCACCAAAAC
The DNA here is from genome assembly GCF_008000495.1 of Campylobacter sp. 2014D-0258. Classification (NCBI taxonomy): domain Bacteria; kingdom Pseudomonadati; phylum Campylobacterota; class Epsilonproteobacteria; order Campylobacterales; family Campylobacteraceae; genus Campylobacter; species Campylobacter sp. 2014D-0258. The sequence goes on along the minus strand of NZ_VOAR01000011.1, from coordinate 64,678 downwards.
CCAAGGCAAGGTTGCAACAAGTCCTAAATAAATAGAACCTGATAAAGTTAAACGAGAAGCCACTTCGTTAAGATAATTTGAAGTTCCTTCACCTGGACGAATTCCAGGGATAAAACCGCCTTGTTTTTTCAAATTTTCTGCTATATCTTTAGCGTTAAATACAATAGAAGCATAAAAATAAGCAAAGAAAATTACAAACAAGAAGGTTAAAACATGAAACAAATAACCATTTGGATTTAAAAAGTCATTAATGGCTTGTAGATAAGGATTTGTACTAGTTTGTAAAATTGTTGTTGGAAACATCAAAATCGCACTAGCAAAAATCGGTGGAATAACCCCACTAAGATTGAGTTTAATAGGAATATAATTCATAATGCGTTTGTTTTGATTTTGCATTACAACTTTACGAGAATAAGAAATAGGAATTCTTCTTTCTCCAAGTTCTACATAAATAATCACGCCTATGGTGATTAAAATCAAAGCAAAAATTGCAAAAGCGGTTAAGAAATTCATCTCGCCTGAATTGATTTGCCCTACAGTTCCTGAAATCGCTCTTGGAATACCTGAAACAATACCTGCAAAAATGATTAAAGAAATACCATTTCCTATACCTCTTTGTGTGATTTGTTCGCCAAGCCACATTAAAAGCATAGTTCCTGCAAGCATAGAAATAGCACAAAGTGCGATAAACATATTTAAATCTTCCACCATTATAGCCCCTGCACCACCACGACCGTGCAAGCTTTGCAAACCTATAGCAACGCCTATACTTTGAACCAAAGTAATCACAATAGTCGCATAACGGATAATTTGCATATATTTTTGCATACTATCACGCTCTTTTTTCATCTTACCAATATTTGGAAAAGTTGCTGCAAGAAGCTCCATAATAATAGAAGCAGTAATATAAGGCATAATACCTAAAGAAATGATAGAAAAGCGTTCAGCCGCTCCACCACTAAAAACATTAAATAAACCCAAAGCATTGTTTTGATTGTTATTAAAAAATTCCGCAATCACATCAGCATTGACGCCAGGAACTGGCACATAAGCCAGAACCCTATAAGCAAACAAAAATGCTAAGGTGATTAAAATCTTATTCGTCAATGCTCTATTCATTATTTTGATCCGGTGACGCTAATATTCTCGTCTTTGATTTTTGATACTAAGTCTTTTGCACTTGCACCAATTAATTTGATTTTATTCACAGATTTTGAAATTTTGTGAACACTTTTAACGCTCTCAAATGTAATTTCACTAAGCTCTTTTATAGCTGTGATTTTTTCAACATTGATCACATAAGGTTTTTGAATTTTAGAAGTAAAACCTACTTTTGGTAGTCTTCTTTGAAGCGGTTGTTGACCCCCTTCAAAACCTCTTTTTTCATTATAACCTTTTCTAGCAGTTTGACCTTTACCCCCTTTAGTAGCAGTCTTACCCATGCCAGAACCTTGACCACGGCCAATTCTTTTAGTTTTATGCGTTGAACCCGCTGCTTTTGTTAAATTCATCTTCTTATCCTTTTAACATTGTTAAAGCTTTGATTGTAGCACGAACCACATTAGCTGAATTATTTGAACCCAAAGACTTGGTTAAGATGTCTTTAATACCTGCAAGTTCCACGATAGGGCGTGTAGAACCACCTGCGATAACTCCTGTACCTTCACTAGCTGGTTTAAGTAAAATTCTACTTGCATTATATTTTACCTCTACATCGTGAGCGATAGTTGAGCCTTTAGTTTTAACTTCAACGATATTTTTAAACGCATCGTCAACAGCTTTACGGATAGCATCTGGAACTTCCTTAGCCTTACCATAACCAACACCTACTAAACCTTTGCGGTTTCCAACGATAACTAAAGCAGTAAATCTAAATCTTCTACCACCTTTAACAACCTTAGTAACTCTGCCGATATCGACGATTACTTCTTCAAATTCTTCTCTATTATATTTTTCCATCGATTTACCCCTTATAGCCTAATGCCATTTTCTCTTAAAGATTCAGCCAATGCTGCAATAACGCCATGATACACATAACCATTTCTATCAAAAACAGCTTGTTCTATCTTTTTAGCTTTTAAAATTTTAGCAAATTCAGCAGCGATTTTTTTAGCACCTTCTTTATTTGCTTTAACGCCAAGTTTGCGTCCATCAACTGCTGCTAAAGTTACAGCTTTTACATCATCAATCGCTTGGATATATAGAGTTCTGTTCGATTTAAATACAGAAATTCTTGGAAAATTTTCACAACCTGAAATTTTCGCTCTAATTCTTTTTTTTCTTTTGATTCTTAAAGTTAGTTTTCTTTTTAATACATTTGCTCTCATATTCTACCCTTACTTCTTAGATGTCTTACCAGCTTTGCGGATAATGCGTTCATCAGAATACTTAACGCCTTTTCCTTTATATGGCTCTGGTGGTCTAAATTCACGAATTTGAGCAGCAACTTGACCTACAACTTGTTTATCACTTCCTTTAACTGCAATAGTATTTTTATCCACTACAATTTCAATTCCTTCTGGAATATCATAATTAATAGGATGAGAAAAACCAAGGCTTAGTTCTAAAACTTTACCTTTTAAAGCTGCTTTATAACCAACTCCATTGATTTCAAGAGTTTTTGAAAAACCTTGAGTTAAACCTACAACGATATTGTAAGCTAAAGCTCTGTAAGTTCCCCAATAAGCTCTACTTTGTCTGTCTTCACCTTTTGGAGAAAAAAGAATATTATTATCTTTAATCTCAACATTTACATTTGCTTTAGTATCAAGTTCTTTTGCTAAATTTCCTTTTTTAAATTTAAGCAAATTTCCTTCTAATTTTACTTCTACTCCTGCTGGAATAGCAATCGGTTGTTTACCTATACGAGACATATTTTTCCTTTTTATTTGTCTAGGATATTTCTACTTTTTTAAAAGAATGGATACCCAATGCCATAAAAAGCAGATTTTTTACCAAATGGTACATAAAATTTCGCCGCCAACACCTGCTTTATAAGCTTCATCATTAGCTAAAACACCATGACTTGTGCTAACTACGATAGTACCATAACCATTTTTAAAACGCTTGATTTCATCTTTACCTTTATAAACACGACGACCAGGCTTAGAAATTCTTTTAAGCTCATTGATAACACTCTTACCTTTTTCATCGTATTTTAAAACTACATTGATAAATTTCTTTTTATCTTCTTCAATAACATTAAAACTCTCAATATAGCCCTTAGCTTGAAAAATTCCAACTAAAGCTTCTACAACTTTAGAATGTAAAAGCTTGGTTGTTTCAAGCTTTCTCATTCCTGCATTTCTGATACGAGTGAGTGAATCTGAAATAATATCATTTATCATATTTTATCCTTACCAACTTGCTTTCTTAAGACCTGGAATCAAACCTTCGTTGCCCATTTTTCTTAAGCAAACTCTACAAATTCCAAAATCTCTATAAACCGAATGCGGACGCCCACAAATTTGGCATCTTGTATAAGCTCTAACCTTAAATTTAGGCTTGCGTGCCGCTTTTGCAATCATTGATTTTTTAGCCATCTTACTTTCCTTTTGTAAATGGCACACCGATAAGTTCTAATAACTTTTGTGCCTGTTTGTCATTTTGTGCTGTTGTAACTATAGAAATGTTCATACCATGAGTTCTTAAAATTTTATCATACTCCACTTCTGGGAACATCAACTGCTCATCAAGACCGAAGTTGTAGTTTCCGTGTCCATCAAAACCATCTCTACTTAAACCTCTAAAGTCTTTCACCCTTGGCAAGGCAATAGAAATTAATTTATCAAGAAAAGCATACATATTTTCTTTTCTTAAAGTTACCATTACACCCACAGGAAAACCTTCGCGAACTTTAAATCCTGCAACTGATTTTTTAGCTTTAGTAATCACAGCCTTTTGTCCTGCAATTAAAGAAATAGTATCTGCAACATTTTGCAATACTTTTTGATCTTTAGCCAACTCACCAGCACCTACGCTAATAACTACTTTTTCGATCACAGGGATAAGCATAGGATTTTTGATATCAAATTCTTTAACCAATGCAGGTTTAATGCTTTGATTGTATTTTTCTTTTAATCTCATCATCGCTTACTCCTGAACTTTTGCCACATTGGAAATATCCATTGGCATTTCTTTATTGATAAAACCACCATTTGGGTTTTTCTCACTCGGCTTAATAGCTTTTTTAGCGATTTTACATCCTTCAACTACCACTTTAAGCGTTTTTGGATATACCGCTAAAACTTTACCTGTTTTACCTTTATCATCACCTGTGATAACCTTAACGCTATCACCTTTTTTGATTTTTAATTTAACCGCCATTATAATACCTCCGGTGCTAGTGAAACGATTTTCATAAAGCCACCATATCTAACTTCTCTGCCCACTGGCCCAAAGATACGAGTTCCGATAGGCTCTCTTTTGTTATCAAGAATAACTGCAGCATTTTCATCAAAACGAATCAAAGAACCATTATCTCTATGAATTTCTTTTTTAGTTCTAACGATAACCGCTTTTACCACTTGACCTTTTTTAACTTTTCCATTTGGTAAAGCTTTTTTAACAGATGCAACGATTACATCACCTACGGTAGCGTATCTTCTTTTGCTACCCCCTAAAACCTTGATACACATTAATTCTTTTGCACCGCTATTATCAGCAACTGCAAGTCTTGTAAAACTTTGAATCATTACTCAACTCCTGTAGCTAATACAGATTTTAAGCGAAATGATTTTCTTTTTGAAAGTGGTCTGCATTCTACTGCAACAACAGTATCACCAACTTTAACTTCATTTCTCTCATCATGAATTAGATATTTTTTAAAGCGTTTAACAATTTTTCTATATCTTGGATGAACCACTTTTCTTTCAACCAAAACACTTGCGGTTTTTTCACCAGCGATTTTAACAACAACGCCTTGAATTTCTCTTTTAAATGCCATTTTCTATCCTTATCTTAAAGCGTTAATTGCTGTATTTATTCTAGCAATGTCTTTTTTTACTTGGCTAATCTCTTTTGGATTAGTAAGTTGCATTGTTTTTAGCTTTTGTTTTAAAGTGAATAAAAGCACCTTTTTTTCTTTTAGCATTGTTGCAAGCTCAGCTGCTGTTTTATCTTTAATCTCAGTATATTTCATTTTGGCTCTCTCTTGTAACAAACTTAGTTTTAAATGGAAGTTTATGCATAGCTAAAGTCAATGCTTCTCTTGCCATTTCTTCGCTTACTCCTGCCATTTCATAAATGATACGGCCTGGTTTGATATTCATTACCCATTCTTCAACAGCACCTTTACCTTTACCCATACGAGTTTCTAAAGGTTTTTTTGTCAAAGGCTTATCTGGGAAAACTCTAATCCAAGTTTTTCCTTGTCTTTTAACAAAACGAGTTAAAGCGATACGCGCTGCTTCGATTTGGCGTGAGTTAATGCGTCCTGCTTCAGTTGCTTTTAATGCAAATTCACCAAAAGTAAATTCTGTTCCACGATTAGCATAACCTCTGTTACGCCCTTTCATCATTTTGCGATATTTAGTTCTTTTTGGCATTAACATGATTATTTACCCCTTCTTGTGCGTCTTGGCTTTTTAGCTGGAGCACTTTCTTCAGTTTTTTCAGGTTGCATACCTTTGTGCAATACTTCACCTTTAAAGATCCATACTTTAACCCCTATGTTTCCATAAGTAGTTCTAGCTTCTGCAAAACCATAATCGATTTTTGCTCTTAAAGTATGAAGTGGAACGCGTCCTTCAAGATACCATTCTGTTCTTGCCATTTCAGCACCGCCTAAACGACCAGAAACTGAAACTTTAATCCCTTTAGCACCTGCTTTTTGCGCACCTTGAATTACTTTTTTCATCGCTCTTCTAAAAGCAATTCTTTTTTCAAGTTGAGTTGCAACACTTTCAGCAGCAAGTTGAGCTGAAGCTCCTGCTTTTCTTTCTTCTTTGATATTGATATTTACATCTTTACCGATTAAATCTTGCAATTCTTTTCTTAAATTATCAACATCACTACCTTTTTTACCGATGATGATACCTGGTCTTGCAGCAACTACAGTAACGCGAAGTTTTTTAGCAGTTCTTTCTACTAAAATTTGACTAATTCCTGCGTAATAAAGTTTTCTTTTTAAGAAAGCTCTGATTTTGTAATCTTCACCGATATTTTCTACTAAATTTGCTTTAGTTGGAAACCATCTTGATTCCCAGTTTCTATTGATTCCTAGTCTTAGACCAATTGGATTAACTTTTTGTCCCATTAGCTTTCCTTTTTCGCTGTTGCTTTTTTAGTGCTTGTTGTTTTTTTAGCTGGAGCTTTTTTAGCTACTGTTTTTTTCTCTTCAGCTTTCACTTCTGCTTTTGCCACTTCTACTAAAATATGTGAAGTTGGTTTTCTAATACGACTTGCACTTCCTCTAGCTCTTGGTCTAAATCTTTTTAATACCGCAGCTGCGTCAACACGACAACTTTTTACAACCACTTCGTTTGCTTCAAAGCCACCATTTGCTACTGCACTTGAAATTGCATTTGCGATGTATTTTGCACCTTTATTTGGCATAAATTTTAAACTAGCCATAGCTAATTCTGCATTCATCCCCTGAACTTCTCTAGCAATCAATCTTGCTTTAGTTGGAGATAATCTTATGAATTTAATTAATGCTTTACTCATATCTTATCCCTTACTTACCAATTTTCTTTTGCACAGAGCCTTTATGCCCTTTGAATGTGCGTGTTGGAGCAAATTCACCAAGTTTATAACCGATGTGATTTTCAGTAATATAAACCGGAATGAAGCTTTTACCATTATGAACATTAAATGTAAGTCCTATCATATCAGGAGTAATTGTGCTTCTTCTTGACCAAGTTTTAATTGGTTTATTATCATTAGCCTTTTTAGCAGCGATGACTTTTTTCATTACATGATCATCAACAAAAGGACCTTTTTTTAGTGATCTAGCCATCTTACTTTCCTTTTCTTCTTGAAATTATTAGCTTATCGCTAGCTTTTTTACGACGAGTTTTCGCACCTTTGGTTGGTTTACCCCATGGAGTTACTGGATGACGGCCTGAATTTTTCTTACCTTCACCCCCACCGTGCGGGTGATCTACTGGGTTCATTGCAGAACCACGAGTTTGCGGGCGGATACCTCTATGGCGATTTCTACCTGCTTTACCGATAGTTACATTAGCCCATTCTTCATTTCCAACTTCACCGATACTTGCCATACATTCAGCTAAAACTTGTCTCATTTCGCCACTTGCAAGTCTTAAAATAACATATTTTTCTTCTTTACCCATAAGTTGTGCGTAAGCACCTGCAGAACGGATCATTTGACCGCCTTTACCTGGTTTTAACTCAACATTATGAACAATAGTACCCACAGGAATGTTTTTAAGTTTCATTGCATTACCTGGTTTAATATCAAGTCCGCTTTCAGCAGCTGCAACGATATCGCCAACACTTAATCCACGTGGTTGAAGAATATATCTTTTTTCCCCATCTTTATAAGCAATCAAAGCAATTCTACAATTTCTGTATGGATCATACTCGATCGCTTCTACTTTACCTTCTATACCGAATTTACGACGTTTAAAATCAATAATTCTGTAAAGTTTTTTAGCACCCGCTTCTTTATGACGACTTGTAATTCTTCCATAGCTGTTACGACCCGCGTGTGCTGGAAGTTTAACAAGTAGTGAGCGTACACTTGGTTTAGCTGTAATATCTTCAGAACTTAAACCTGTGATATATCTTCTACTTGGAGTATATGGTTTATAAGTTTTAATTGCCATCTTAAGCCTCCGTATTTTCTAAGCTAACACCTTCAGGTAGCTTAACATAGAATTTTTTGTAATCGTTTCTTTGACCTAAACGACCTCTAAAACGCTTAACTTTTCCATCCATTCTTAAAGAATTGATGCTTTTTGGAGTTACACCAAAATACTCTTTTAAAACCGCTTTTAAGCCTGTTTTAGTCATCTTTGGTGAAGTTTGAATAACTACGACACCTTGCTCTTGCAAATTCAAACTTTTTTCTGTGTAAAGTATAGTCTTTATATCAGTAATATCTGCCATAATTATCCCTCTTTTGTAATAGATTCTAACGCTGATTTTTCTATGATAACAGCATTAAATACAGATACTAAATAAGCATTTACTTCAGTTACATCAACTACATAGCAATTTGCTAAATTTCTGTAAGCTAAAAGTGTTTTTTCATCTAGTAAATCTTTAACGATTAAAGCATCTTTGACGCCAAGTTTTTTAATCACAGCGTTTGCATCTTTTGTTTTGCCACTTTCAATAGCCAAAGAATCAGCAGTAAATAACGCACCTTTAGCTGCTTTATCTGCTAAAGCTCTTTCAAGCGCCAATCTTTTTTGTTTTTTATTTACTTTTTGGAAGTAGTTTCTTTCATTTGTTGGACCAAAAGCAACCGCACCGCCTACCCAAACGTTAGTTCTTGTTGAACCCGCTCTAGCACCGCCACGACCTTTTTGTCTCCAAGGTTTTTTACCACCACCACTTACATCACTTCTACCTTTAGTATGAGCTGTATTTGCTCTTAAACTTGCAAGGTAAGATTTTACATATAAGTAAAGATTGTGTGGATTTACTTCCGCATATTTTGAAGGTAAATCAAGTTCACCTGCTTTTTCTAATTTATCATTTAAAACAACTACTTTACTCATTTTGCAATCCTTATTTTACCCATAGCACCATTATAACCTGGTACTGCACCTTTAACTACTAAAATTTTGTTTTCAGCATCATAAGATACAACTTCGTTTTTAACGGTCACTTTAGTATTTCCATAATGTCCTGCCATTTTCATACCTGGTTGAACACGACCTGGCCATTCTCTATTACCAATAGATCCGTGGCGTCTGTGAAATCTAGAACCGTGACTTGCTGGACCCCCTGCAAAGTTATGTCTTTTCATAACACCGCTATAACCTCTACCTTTAGTGTTAAAGCTTACTTTTAAAATTTTTGCTTCATTTAATGGAGTTTCATCTAAATCTCCTGCTTCAGTGTTTGCTACTTCTAAAGTCGCAAATCTATTGTATTCTGCAGAAAGATTATACTTTTTTTGTTGTCCTGCGACACATTTATTACTTGCTTTACCTTTTGGATATGCTACTAAAGCCTTTCCGCCTTCAACTTCACATACTTTTGCATTCACAACTCTTAGTAAAGTTACAGCGATACTTGGATTAGTAATTGTTCTGCTCATTCCGATTTTTTCTACAATATATTCCATATCTTATCCTTACTTACCCATAGCTCTTACTTCAACGCTTACTTCTGGCGCTAAATCAAGCTTAGTTAAAGAATCAACTGTATCTGGAGTCGCTGCTACTATATCTAGCATACGCGCGTGAATTCTTATTTCAAACTGCTCACGAGAATCTTTGTTAATGTGTGGAGATTTTAAAACTGTATAGCGTTTGATTTTAGTAGGCATTGGTATCGGACCTCTGATATCCGCACCTGTTCTTTTAACAGCTTCTACGATTGCTGCAACTGTTCTGTCTAGTACTCGATGGTCATAAGCTTTTAGCTTAAGCCTAATTCTTTCCATAATATTTCCTTTAAAAAGAACTCGTTAGTTAAAAACTAACCAATTTATAAAAATTGAAATGAGAGTATATAAAATCTTGTTTTCAAAGTCAAGGAATTTGATGAAATTTTTCTATTATTTTCCTTTTAAAAAGGATAAAAATAGAATTTTTAGAATTTAAAAATTATCATTATTTTTTAAATTTTTGTATATAATGGTCAATATCTTATTTCATTAAATTTTAAAAAATCTCTTAATTTTTCATATTCGCCATTTTCTAAATAACGATGTTTTCCCGCCTTCAACATACCAAGATCTAAAGCCCCAAAAGCAACACGCTTAAGATCCATGACTTCAAGATCAAAATGTCCAAAAAAGCGTCTAAGCTCTCTATTTTTACCTTCATTTATAACCACTCTAAGCTTAGTATAACCTCCACTTGATCCAAAAATTTCAAAGTCTATAAAAGGAGCAAAACTCATAGAGGTAATTTTAGTTTTTGCATGTGCGCCTTTTTTTTCATTTTTAATCTCAAGTCCATTTTGCATCGCTTCAATGACTTGTTTGCTCACCGTGCCTTTAACTTTAAGGTAGTATTCTCTTTCTAAATCGCTATGCATTAAAGCATCGGCAATCACAGGAGAATCTGTAAGCAAAAGCAAGCCCTCGCTTGCATAATCCAATCTACCTACGCTAAGCCAAGTACTAAATTGTCTTGGCAAGGTATCGTATATAGTTTTTCTTCCACGATCGTCTTTTTTACTGACAATTTCACCTTTTTGTTTATGGTAGATTATCACGCTAAATTGCGTTCTTTTTTGCACTCTTTTACCTTTAACAAAAACTTTATCATCAAATTTAACTTCATCGCTTAAAAGGGCAATTTTGTTGTTTATTTTTACTAAGCCTTGTTTGATAAGTTCATCAGCTTCACGGCGTGAATAACGGGTGTTATGGGATATAAATTTATTAATTCTCATTTGATCTTCCTTAAAAAGGGCGTTTTTGCCCTTTTTTACATTACAAAAATAGTTGGAACTATGGTTGGGTATTTTTTAATCTTTCTAAAGATATGCTTTCTTAAAACTTGGCGGATTTGATTTTCTAAAAATCTTGGATCATTGAGTACTTCATCTTTAACATTGATGAAAAATTGTCCTAAAACTTCAGCCATATCTTTGCTAAAAGCATGATCGTGTTTGTCAGCTACTAGCCCATAGCTAAATACTCTTGGTTTGTTGATCAGTGTTTTTGTAGCTTTGTCAATTTGTGCGATAATAACTACTATACCACTATCTGCAAGTTTTTGGCGATCTATAACTACATCATCGGCGATTTGTTTGTTGATTTGATTATCTACAAAAACTTTACCTGTTTTTACGGTTTTTATGCGTTTGACATATTTTTGGCAAAGTTCTACTTGATCGCCATCACTCATAAGATAAATATTTCTTTCAGGGATACCGCACTTCATTGCTGTTTCTTTGTGTTTGGTGATATGGTTGTATTCCCCATGAACCGGTAAGAAAAATTTAGGTTTAGTAAGAGTTAGCATAAGCTTTTGCTCTTCTATACTAGCGTGTCCGCTTACATGAATTTCACTAAATTCTTGATACGCTACTTTAGCTCCTGCTTTTAAAAGATAGTCAAGTACTGCAGAAACGCTTGCTTCATTTCCTGGTATAGCTTTAGCTGAAATGATTACTTGATCTGTAGGCTTAATCTTTATAAATTTATGCTCATCAGTTGCCATTCTATAAAGCGCACTCATGGTTTCGCCTTGACTTCCTGTAGTTACAATAAGCACTTCATTGTCTTTGTATTTGCTTACTTCATCAGCATCGATGAAAATTTTTCTATCAAGTTTAATATAGCCTAATTCCATAGTGGTATAAAGATTTCTTTCCATAGAACGACCGATAACACAAACTTTTCTGCCGTATTTTAAACCATAAGTGATAGCTTGATAAACACGGTGGATATTAGAGCTAAAAGTACTCATGATCACCCTACCCTTAGTACGTGCAAAGATTTGATCAAAAGTTGGCCCTACGGAGCTTTCACTTTTTGTATAACCTTCTTTGTACGAATTTGTACTATCACTTAAAAGACATAAAACTCCTTCTTCTCCATAATGCGCCAAACGTCCTAAGTCTGTTGGATAGCCATCGATTGGGGTTTGATCGATTTTAAAATCACCTGTGTGGATAATCGTTCCTGCTTTTGTTTTGATCGCAAGTGCTGAAGCATCAATGATAGAATGCGTGATGTGGATCCACTCTATATCAAATTCACCTATTTCATAAACTTTGCGTTTTTCTACAGGACGAAACCATTTGCGTTCTGCTTTTAAGCCATGTTCTTCAAATTTGTTTGAAATCATTCCTAAAGCTAAAGGTGTAGCGTAGATAGGAAATTGGAATTCTTTAAAGAAATAAGGCACTGCACCGATATGATCTTCGTGTGCATGAGTGATCACTATACCACGAATTTTATCTTTAATTTTTCTTACATAGTCAAAATCAGGGATGATAATATCTACCCCATGCATAGTTCCATCAGGAAAACTCATACCTATATCTACTATAATTGCATCTTTATTGGTTTCAAAAACACTGATATTTCCACCAATTTCTCCTAAACCTCCTAAAGGAGTGATGCGGATTTTATGCTCGCTAGAATTATTATATTTTAAAGGGTGTAAGCGGTTTTCATGTGAAATACGGTTAGCTTCTATGCATTCTGCAAGAGCGATTTGCCAATCTTCATTACCTGTGAGTTTTGAAGGAAGATTGCGATTTTTCTTCTTTTTTTTCTCAGTTTTATTTTCTGAGTTTTCAGAATTTTCCTTGTTGGAATTTTGATCAATTTTTGGAGTATCATTTTCATTTTGCAAAGAATCAGCTAATTTTTTTCTACGATTTTTATATTTATAGCGTTTATTGTTTTTTGAATTTGAGTTCGGATTTTGTTCGTTTTTATTTATCTCTTTGTTTTCGTCCATATTCATCCTTTAATTTGTCATAAATTTTAAGGTATAAATCAACGCAAATTTCATGTGGTCTGATGTTTTCTTTTAAGCCAAGAGTGCTTAAAACTTCTAAAACTTTTGCTTTATATGTTTTTAAATTTCCTAAGAGTTGTTTTCTAGGAGCTTTAAAACAATCTTTTAGAAAATTTTTGAAATTTTCTATTTCGCAAAGTTCATCAAAATCTTTAGTTTTAATCAAACTCATCACCGCTGACATAACTTTTGGTGGAGGATTAAAACATTGTGGATCAACATCAAAAAGTATTTTTCTTTCGCAAATCATTGCACTTAAAACACCTAAGGAAGAAAACTCACTATTTCCTTCTTTAGCGCAGAATTTTTCAGCCATTTCCCTTTGTACCATTACAATAAGCCCTAGACAATTTTTATCTTCTAAAGCTTTTAATATAATGTGACTTGCAACATAATAAGGCAAATTTGCAACCAAAAAATATGGTTTTTCATCAAGACTAGGATTAAAAGCTTCGCTTGCGTCTTGATGGATCAAGTTAAATTTTCCACATTCAAGTTCTTTTTGAAATTTCTTTTTTAAAATAGGTATGAGATCATTATCGATTTCATAAGCTTTTACTTGAGAAATTTTTAAAAGTTCTTGCGTTAAATCACCTAAGCCAGGCCCAATCTCAATGATATTGTTCATCTCTTTGGGTATGGCTTGGATGATTTTTGCTAATACGCTTTTATCGATTAAAAAATTTTGTCCGTATTGTTTTTTTGCTTTAACCATAAGAAATAATTTTATCTAAAAATTCTTAATTAAGTCTTTTTAGGTAGAATTATTTTTTGTAAAATTTCTAAGGATCAAAATGATTGTTTGTGCGGGTGGAAATGAAAATTTTTCTTTTGCAAAAGCTATAGGCATAGGTTTGGTTGAATCAGCTTTTCATTTGAGTCAACTTTGCTTCAAAGAAAAACCATCAAAACTTATATTTATAGGAACTTGTGGGCTTTATGATAAGGGAGAGATTTTAGAAATTTATAGAAGTTCGCACGCTTTTAATGTAGAATTTTCTAAAATTTCACATGCATTTTATACTCCTGCAAAATATGAAATTTGCTTAGAAAAAGAAAATGTTTCTCGTGAAACAATCAAGATCAATTCTTCAAATTATATTTGTCAAAATTCAAAAGCAGCAAAAGAATTTTCAAAATTAGGTTTTTTTGCAGAAAATATGGAAGCCTTTTCTGTTTTGAGCGTAGCTAAAAATTTAAATATTGATGCAGAGTGTATTTTGTGTGCAACAAATTTTTGCAATGAAAACGCTCACGAAGATTTTATAAAAAATCATCAAAAGGCAAAAGAAAAATTAGAAGAATACTTAAAAAAATATCATTATATTTAAAAATTCAAAAAAGGAAAATAATTTTGAAAGAGCTTGTTAATATTTTAGATTTTTTACCTGAAGAATTAGGAGAAAAAATCAAACCGATGTTTCGCGTGAAACAAATTTATCAATGGATTTATCAAAAATACGCCAATAATTTTTCCGATATGTCAAGTTTACCAAAAGATCTACGTTTAGAACTTGCGCAAAATTTTCATTTCTCTCCTGTAAAATGTGTTAAAAATGAGCAAAGTAAAGATGGAAGTATAAAATATCTTTTTGAACTCGTTGATGGTTTAAGGGTAGAAAGTGTGCTTTTGCCTATGAAAGAAGAAAAAATAGACGCAGAAGGCAAAAGAATTTCTCATGCAAGATACACTATCTGTGTTTCTTCTCAAGTAGGTTGTAAAAGTGGATGTAGTTTTTGTCTTACTGCCAAGGGTGGTTTGAAAAGAAATTTAAGTGCAGGGGAGATAGTCGGACAAATTTTATGGATCAAAAAACAAAACAATATCCCTTATGAACGCCGTGTAAATATAGTATATATGGGTATGGGCGAGCCTTTGGATAATCTTAAAAATGTTTCTAAAGCGGTAAAAATTTTAGCGCAAAATGAGGGACTTGCTATAAGTCCTCGCCGTCAAACCATCAGTACTAGCGGTTTGGCAAAACAAATCAAAGAATTAGGTCAAATGAATTTAGGTGTTTTACTTGCTATATCATTGCATGCGGTTAATGATGAGCTTCGAACCGAACTTATGCCTATCAATAAAGCTTATAATATCGCTGCGATTATGGATGCGGTGCGTGAATTTCCTATAGATCAAAGAAAAAGAGTGATGTTTGAATATCTTTTAATTGATGGTATCAATGATAAGCTTGAACACGCTAAAGAATTAGTCAAGCTTTTAAATGGCATTAAAGCTAAAGTGAATTTAATACTCTTTAATCCACATGAAGGAAGTTTATATAAACGCCCTAGTTTAGAAAATGCGATTAAATTCCAAGATTTACTAAGTAATAAAGGTGTAACTTGCACTATAAGAGAAAGTAAAGGACTTGATATCTCAGCTGCTTGTGGACAGCTTAAAGAAAGGGCAAAAGAACAATGACGATGTTAGATATTTTCGAAATCATTTTTATAACAACTGTTGTAATTATAGGTTTTGGTGGAATTGTTTTTGTAGTAACAAAAGAAAAAAAATAATTATTACACTTAATGGTGTCAAGGGGGAGACTTGAACTCCCGACCTCCGGCTTATGAGACCAGCGCTCTAACCAGCTGAGCTACCCTGACTAAAAATAAAAATATAATTATACTACTTTTTACTAAAAATTTTCTGATTTTTAAAAAAAAATAATTTTATTTTCAATATTTAAAAAATTTCTTTATTTTTAAAGCTTTTATAGATATAATAAACGCTTTATTTCATAGACAGGTGTCCGAGCGGTTGAAGGAGCACGCCTGGAACGCGTGTAAAGTGCAAGCTTTCGAGGGTTCAAATCCCTT
Source organism: Campylobacter sp. 2014D-0258 (assembly GCF_008000495.1). Classification (NCBI taxonomy): domain Bacteria; kingdom Pseudomonadati; phylum Campylobacterota; class Epsilonproteobacteria; order Campylobacterales; family Campylobacteraceae; genus Campylobacter; species Campylobacter sp. 2014D-0258. Next base: position 49,229 of record NZ_VOAR01000011.1, on the reverse strand, counting down.
CCTGTCTGCCATTCTTATTTTTAATATTTAAAATACTATTGTTTTGTCAAAAGTTATTTTATTGTTTATAAATTCTTAAATTTTTGATAAAATATTAAAAATTTTATTTATTAGGTTTTTTATAATGCTACAATCAAGACTTTTGATGAATTTAAGAGGAATAGGAATATCTTTTATACCAAGATATTTTTTCAAATAAATTTGATAAAATTTTTAATGATATTTTAAAATACAATATTAAAGACTTAGAAGAAATACAAACTCGAGTTAAATATTATAATCAAATAAATGAATTTTTTACACCTACAGCAAAGGAAAAAATAGGAAAATTTCCTTTTAAAAGCACCTCTTATGCTTTTGATGCTTATGAAGTCAGTAAATACTTCAAAGATGAATTTTTATGGAATAAAGAATTTGGCGATGTAAGACATACTTTTAAAGAAGCAACTATTTGCAAATCGAGATCTTTGGAAAATAATATAAATAATATTTTATTAAAACTTGATAAAAATAGGCACTTTTGCTTTTTAAAAGATAACATAAACTATGAAAATAAAAAGGATATAGCAATATTTAGAGGAGCAGTATATCAAAATCATCGAAAAGAATTTTTTGATTCTTATTTTGGTAGAACTTTTTGCGATATAGGAGATACTTCAAAACAACCTAGCCAATGGAAAAAAAACTTTTTAAACAAAAAAGAACAAATGAAATATAAATTTATAATTTCTTTAGAGGGTAACGATGTAGCAAGCAACTTAAAATGGGCTATGAATTCTAATTCTTTAGTTTTAGCTCCAAAAATAACTTGCGAAACTTGGTTTATGGAAGGAACTTTAAAACCAAATTATCACTTTGCTTTGATTGATAATGAGAATTTGCCAGCAGTAATTGAATATTTTAAAAGTCGCCCAAAAGATGCATTGGAAATTATTAATAATGCTCATCAATATATTAAGAAATTTTTAGATAAGAAAAAAGAATTCCATATAGGAATTTTGGTTTTGACCAAATATTTTTATTATTCTAGACAACTTGAGCTTAACAAAAAAAAGAGATATTTTAGAATTAATCAAATAGTAAAATTACTCTCATTAATTCTCTAATTTTTCATAAAAAATAAATCTTTTTATACATATATTACATCATAAATTAAAAATTTGATTTTAGTTTTCAGCCAAAAACAAGTAATATTGCGATAAAATCTCAGACTTATAAAGGGGCATTAGCTCAGCTGGGAGAGCACAACGCTGGCAGCGTTGGGGTCAGCGGTTCGAACCCGCTATGCTCCACCATATGGTTCCGTAGCTCAGCTGGTAGAGCACTACCTTGACATGGTAGTGGCCGTTGGTTCAAGTCCAATCGGAGCCACCATCACCCTTCCTTATACAAAGGATTATCATGCAAAACACTATCATACAAAAAGCCGTCAATAAAGATTTAAATTCTATACTTGAAATCACAAAAGATGCTTTAAATGCTATGAAAACTATGAATTTTCACCAATGGGATGAGAATTATCCCAATGAAATAGTTTTTCAAGAAGATATACAAGCGCAAGAACTTTATGTGTTTAAAGAAAATGATGAAATTTTAGGCTTTATCTGTATCAATGAAAAATTTGAACCTGAATTTTACAAACAAGTTATTTTTAACAAAAATTATGATGATAAAGCCTTTTATCTACACCGTTTAGCTGTCAAACAAAATGCAAAAGGCAAAGGCGTGGCACAAAAACTTTTAAATTTTTGCGAAAATTTTGCCTTGGAAAATCACAAGGCAAGTTTAAGAGCAGATACTCATAGTAAAAATTTTCCTATGAATTCGCTTTTTAAAAAGCTTGATTTTAATTTTTGTGGAAACTTCGACATACCTAATTACCAAGATCCTTTTTTAGCTTATGAAAAAATTCTAAACCAAAAAGCTTTTTGAGTTTTTTTCATAGGCTTTGATTTGTGCTTCATGTTTTAAAGTTAAAGCTATATTATCAAGTCCTTCCAAAAGACAAATTCTGTGAAAATCATCTAAATCAAAAGAAAAAATCCTATCTTTAAAAAATACTCTTTTTTCCAACAAAGAAATTTCTATATTTTTATCTTGGGATTTTTTTAACTCATCAACTATTTCCAAAACCTCATCTTTAGCAAGTTCTATAGTGAGCAAACCGTTTCCTAAGGCATTGTTTTTAAAAATATCCGCAAAAGAAGGTGCAATAATAGCTCTAATACCATAATCAACCAAAGCCCAAGGCGCATGCTCTCTTGAAGAGCCACTACCAAAATTTTCAAAACTCACCAAAATAGAGCTATTTTGATATTCTTTTTTATTGAGATTAAAATCCATATTTAAAACACTTTCTTTATCATCTAAATAACGCAAATCATGAAACAAATGCTTGCCAAAACCTTGCTTAGACACTGCAAGTAAAAATTGCTTAGGTATAATTTGATCTGTGTCTATATTGGCATATTCTAAAGGACAAGCTATACCTTTGTGTATAATAAATTTTTGCATATTAAACTCCTAAATACTTTCTATTATCACAAATAACACCTTCTATGGCACAAGCTGCTGCACTTGCAGGACTCATCAAATGAGTGATAGAACCTTTGCCTTGTCTGCCTACAAAGTTACGATTTGAAGTTGAAGCAACTCTTTGACCTGAATTTGCTTTGTCATCATTCATACCAAGACACATAGAACACCCTGCATATCTCCACTCACACCCTGCCTCGATAAAAATCTTATCAAGTCCTAAATTTTCAGCTTCTTTTCTTACTTGCATTGAACCAGGCACAATTAAAGCTTTAACATTTTTATGAATTTTGCGCCCTTTTAAGATATCAGCGGCTATTTTAAGATCTTCTAAACGCCCATTTGTGCAAGATCCTATAAATACAATGTCGATTTTTACCCCTTCTATAACTTGATCTTGCTCTAAATTTACATAAGATAAAGCATCAAGCAAAGATTTTTGCTCACTTTGATTTTTAAAATCACTTATTTTTGGAATTTTTTCATCTATGCCAATCACTTGCGAAGGATTTGTTCCATAGCTAATTTGTGGTTTTATCTTGCTTACATCTAGAGTAATACTCTCATCATATTTTGCTCCTTCATCACTTCTTAAACTCTTCCAATACTCACAATACTTTTGAAATTCTTCTCCTTTAGGTGCAAATTCCTTTCCCTTAATATACTCAAAAGTGATCTCATCAGGAGCTATCATACCTACTTTCGCTCCAAATTCTATAGCCATATTACAAAGAGTCATTCTAGCTTCCATGCTTAAATTTCTTATAAGTTCTCCGCAAAATTCTATAGCATAGCCTGTGCCTTTTGCTGTGCCATATTGTGCAATCAAATACAAAATCAAATCCTTAGCATAAACGCCTTTTTGAAACTGCCCTTTACATTCGATTTTCATGGTTTTAAGTTTGGCTTGTTTTAAAGTTTGCGTTGCCATAACATGCTCTACTTCACTCGTGCCTATACCAAAGGCTAAAGCTCCAAAAGCCCCATGTGTTGCCGTATGAGAATCCCCACAAACTAAAGTAACCCCAGGTAAAGTAAAGCCAAGCTCAGGACCTACTATATGAACTATGCCTTGATTTTTATCTCCAAGTCCTAAAAGCCTTACTCCAAATTCCTTAGTATTTTGCATCAAAGTTGTAATTTGCTCTTTTGCCATATCAGAACAAGCATTTAAATCCACACTTTTAGTTGAAACATCATGATCTATGGTAGCCAAAGTTAAATCCGCTCTTGCCATTCTACGCTTAGCCATTTTAAGCCCTGAAAATGCTTGAGGGCTTGTTACTTCATGGATTAAATGTCTATCGATATAAAGTATAGGAAGTTCGTTTTTGCCTTCATAAACCACATGAGCATCAAAGACTTTCTCATATAAAGTTTTAGCCATTATTATTCTCCTTTAAAATTTCTAAAATACAATCCCCCATTTCATCGGTATTTAAATACGACTTAGTATTTAAATCCTTGGTCATTTTTCCTTGCGCCAATGCCAAAGATATAGCATTTTCTATATCCTGTGCGGCTTGTTCTTCTTTGAAACTATACTTTAACATCAAAGCCGCACTTAAAATTTGAGCTATGGGATTGGCTATATTTAAATGAGCTATATCAGGCGCACTTCCACCTGCTGGCTCATAAAGTCCAAAACCTTTATCGTTTAAACTTGCTGAACTTAACAAACCCAAAGATCCATTAATGGCAGCTAACTCATCACTCAAAATATCACCAAAAAGATTTGAACAAAGCATAACATCAAAAATGCTAGGATTTTTTACAATCTGCATCGCAGTATTATCCACATACATGTACTCTAAGTTTATATCTTGATAATCTTTTGCAACATTTGCCACCACTTCTCGCCACAAAATAGAACTTGCTAAAACATTCGCCTTGTCGATTAAATGCACTTTTTTCTTTCTTATTCTTGCACTTTCAAAAGCGATATGAGCTATCCTTTCTATCTCTTTTTTAGTGTAAATTTCAGTATCATACGCACTTTCTTTACCTAAATCTTGCTTACCAAAATAAATCCCACCTGTAAGCTCTCTAACACATAAAATATCCACTCCTTTTTGGATAATCTCATTTTTTAAAGGTGAAGTATGAGTTAAACTTTCATAAATTTTACAAGGACGCAAATTTGCAAACAAATTAAAATGCTTTCTTAAAGGCAAAAGCGAGGCTCTTTCAGGTCTTTGATCTATGGGCAAATTATCCCACTTAGGCCCTCCAACAGAGCCAAATAAAATCGCATCACTTTGCTCACAAAGCTTTAAAGTTTCATCACTTAAAGCCACTCCATAAGCATCTATACTTGCACCGCCTATTTTAGCTTCATTAAATTCAAAACTAAAATTGTATTTTTGCGCGATAAAAGTTAAAATTTTTAAAGCCTCTTTCATTACCAAAGGCCCTATACCATCTCCTGCTAAGACAGCTACTTTATAAGTTTTCATGCCATTTTCCTTTCTTCTACTTTTAAAGAGCGATAAATCGCATTGTAAGCACTCACAAAAGCTTGTGCTGAAGCTTCTATAACATCTGTTGAAATTCCTTTTCCATGGAATTTTCTCCCTTTAAATTCCAAATCCACATCCACTTGTCCTTGAGCATCTACCCCTGAACTTTTTGCATTGATACTATAAGCTTTTAGCGCAGGCTTTAAATTCGTTATCCTAGCAATGCAGTTAAAAACTGCTTCAACAGGACCATTTCCTGTGCAAGCTTCAGTTTTTAACTCTTCTTTAATACGCATACAAACACAAGCAGTTGGGATATTGCCACTAATCACGCTTAATTTTTCAAGTATAAATTTATTTTCTTCTTCATTTTCATAGCTTAAAAACATCAAAGCTTCCAAATCATAATCATACACTTGACCCTTTTTATCCGCAAGGCGTAAAAAACGCTCATAAACATCATCTAAATTATAAGTATTTTCATCATAGCCTAAATTTTCAAGGCAAGTTTTTATCATAGCCCTTCCACTTCTTGCCGTCATTAACATACGATTTTCATGAATTCCTATGGCACTAGGGCTTATGATCTCGTAAGTTTGCCTATTTTTAAGCACTCCATCTTGATGAATGCCTGAACTATGAGAAAACGCATTGCTACCCACTATAGCTTTATGCGAAGGTATGCTTTCATTAGTGATAGCTGAAACTAATTTTGAAGTTTTAAAGATATTTTCACATTTAATATCAGTATAAAAACCTTTTAAATAATCTTTCCTAGTTTTTATCGCCATAACCACTTCTTCTAAAGCACAATTACCCGCCCTTTCGCCAAGTCCATTTATAGTGCATTCTATCTGTCTTGCACCTTGTAAAATAGCACTTAAACTATTGCCCGTTGCCATACCTAAGTCATTGTGACAATGCACAGAAATGATAGCTTTGTCTATATTTGGCACTTTGTTAAATAAAATTTTGATGATATTAGCAAATTCACTTGGCAAGGTATAGCCTACGGTATCTGGGATATTTATAGTTTTAGCGCCTGCTTTTATCGCATTTTCCACCATAAAACAAAGATTATCTATCGGAGTTCTTCCTGCATCTTCGCATGAGAATTCTACATCATCAGTATAAGATCTTGCTCTTATAATCGCTCTTTTTGCCATAGACAAAATTTCATCAAAATCTTTTTTTAATTTATCTTGCATATGCAAAGTCGAAGTGGCTATAAAAGTATGAATTCTAAAATGCTTTGCCACTTTTAAAGCTTCATAAGCCATATCTATATCTTTATCCAATGCCCTAGAAAGTGCACAAATGGTTGAGTTTTTAACCTTAGAAGCGATCTTTTGCACCGCTTTAAAATCCCCTTGTGAAGATACCGGAAAACCTGCTTCTATAACATCTACGCCTAAATTTTCAAGCGCTAAAGCGATTTGTAATTTTTGATTGATACTCAAAGAACTGCCTAAAGCTTGTTCTCCATCACGCAAAGTGGTATCAAAGATTATGATTTTATTATCTTTCATGATTTAATCCTTTAAAACCAAACAGACTAAATGAATTAAAAAATTCAAAAACTTAACAACAATGATAAAAAATTAAAAATGTAAAAAATGATTAAAAATAAAATTGAGTTTTAGAGTGAGAGTTGCAGTAGCAAATTAAAAGTATTGTCTTTATTTTTTTGTTGGACTGAATTTGAAATTTCAAAAATTTGTTTCATCTTTTCCTCCTTTGTTCAAATTAATACTTAATGTATCATATTTTTAGTAAATGTGTTTGTAAAATTCTTAAATTAAGAAAATTATTGATATAATTGTAATTTTAAGTAACAAAAAGGAAGTTGATGTTAAAAGAACTCTTAGAGATTAAAAAAGAAATGGAACCTGTTATCCACGAAGCCAATGTGAAATTAAATGTCCTAGCTCGTGAAGTCATAGTCCGAAAAAAAGAATACGAAATTTATGGGCCTATGGTAGATCGTGTTTATCTTGATAATGCCATTTATGTTAAAGTTATGTCAAGTGGACGCGATGTAAAAACAGACAATGTAGCTATAAAAAATGGTTTTTACATGGTTTTTGTCGCCCCTGAAAAAGAAAGTACAAAAGATATCAAAAACAAACTCAAAGTAGCTTATGAAGGACTTGATAACAAATTTATCGCTACACTTATACGCTCTTGCCAACGCTTTAAAGAGATCATAAACAAAACCCAAGCTACACTTGCTAAAGCTTCTAAAATGAATGTGGTAGTAAAAACGAATTTAGGTGAAGCAAGTGCTGCTCTAAAATTTAACATCACTATAGAATATACTAAAGAGAATCAAAAACTCACTCGTGAAAATTCAAAATCAGCAGGAAGTTTCAGAGATACTAAAACTTATATCAATCTTGTAGTAGAAAAAAATACAGAATCTCAAATTTGTGAAAAACTACTTGATGATGTTGAAAAATACTTTATCGGTGGAGGTTGATTTCATTAATGCAAGTTATAAAAACTTGCATTAGATTAAAATTTATAATTATATCCTAAATATACACCATAATTTGTTTGTTTAGGATCGTAAAAGTTTGAACCCACTTTATTTTGATAAAAATTTCTAGAATTATAATGAATTTGCTCTGCTTTAAAGCCTAATTCTATTTCATTATGTGGTGTTAAATCATATAAAGCACCTATTTTCGCTCCATAAAAATAACCGTCAAAATTTTGCGACAAAGATAAAAAGCTTGTTTTTAAGGTAAGATCTGTTCTTGCATATCCTCCATACACACCTAAAACAGCTCTGGTTTTTTCAAAAAGCTTAGGAGTAAAATCATAACCTGTGAAAAATTTATGTGTAGTAAAATCACCTTCGATTTGAATTTTAGGAGTTTTGATAAAATCACTAAATTCATCAGAATAATTATAACCAGCATAAATTCTATGATTTTCATTTAAACGATATCCAAGTTTTAGACCAAACGATGGTATATTACCTGAAATATCTCCATTAAAATTTCGCTTTGTATTCTTATGTTTTAACTCACTTTTTACTTGAGCATGCATCCAAGCTGCATCAGTACCTATAAAAAAACCAGAATTCTCATCTGCTAAAGCCAAATTTGAAAACAAAGTAGTACTTGCGATAATGCTTAATAATTTTTTATTCATAACCTAACTCCTTATAATAAAATTCGATCTAAAAAATTTAGATCTTTTTATATTATATATTCTTCAAAGATTAAATAAGAATTTTTTATAAAATACTTAATCTTTGCATAAAAATATGTTAATATTTTACTCAAATATTATTTTGGCACTACCATATCGCTACGACATTCTATCACCGTATGTACATTTCCACGCGGGTTAAAATCCCCCACAACTTTAATCCATTTTGGTTTTAATTTATCTTTTAAAGTATTATAAATTTCATTGATACTTGCTTCATGTGAAACATTTCTATACATAAAAGTATTGATATAAAGTTTTATCGCCTTAAGCTCAACCACAAATTTATCAGGCATATACTCAAGATAAATCGTCGCAAAGTCAGGATAACCCGAACGCGGACAACAACACATAAATTCAGGTAAAGTGATTTTAATGATATAGTCATTTTTAGCATCATTTGGCCAAATTTCCATATTTTCTACATCAAATTCTTTGATTTCCTTTTCACCATAACGCATAAATTTCCTTAAATTTAAATTCGAGCAAAAATTATAACAAAATAAGTTTTTAAAACGATTATGATACAGATAAGAAAATGCAATTTTATTGCAACTCACCCCTAGCAAGAGTGAGTTAGCAATAAATTGAAGGCAGTTCAAGCCTAAGCCTAGTATTACAAGACTACCAAGATAGGCTTGTAAAGCAAGGCTTGCTCCCTTAAGGGAGCAAAAAACAATATTTTATAGAATACTAAGCTTAAATTATTGTTTAAGCTGGATTAGAGTTTGAAGCATTTGATCACTCGTTGAAATGGTTTTTGAATTTGCTTGATAACCTCTTTGAATGATAATAAGCTCTGTTAAAGAACGACTTAAATCCACATTTGACATTTCAAGAGCTGAGGTTTTCATCTCACCACGACCTCCTGTTCCTGCTTCACCTACCACGATATTACCACTATTTGCAGTAACTTTAAAAAGATTTCCACCAATTTCCTCAAGACCTGAGTTATTTGCCACTGAAGCCATTGCTATTTTTGCTACAGCAAAGGTTTTGCCATTAGTAAATTCACCTAAGATATTACCTTTATCATCCACACGGATAGCATCAGGTTTTAAGTTACCTGAAGTATAACCATCAGTTGCCTGTCCTGTTAGAGTTGAAGCAGAATTTGAACTTACAAGGCCATCATTGCTTCCACTTGTTCCAAAGGAAAGTTTGATTTGTTGATTTGGTGCGGCACCATTGTTTGGTGAGAAATTTATAGTTTTTGGTGTATAGTTTGATAAAGAACCATCGTTGTTAAATCTTGCTGTTCCTACGATGATATTGTTTGGTCCTTCGCCTGTAGTGTTAATCTCTGCAGGTTCTGGTACACGGATGATCATTTGCCATTCATTACCCCCATCTTGAGTGGTACTTTGCTTAACAAACTGTACTTCTAAAGTATGTTTTGAACCTAAGGAATCATAAATTTCAAGTCCAGCTGAAAAAGCACTTAAGAAAAGTTGTTCGCTTTGGCGATTAGAATTTCCCACGGTTAAAACTCCATCAAAACCTTTAAAAATAGTTGTAAAAGCATCATTTTTACTAATTTTACCTTGAGTATCAGTATAAGCTGTTACATTAAAACTTATATTATGAGGTTTTCTATTATCTTGTCCACCTGGAGGTGTTACACCTGGCCTAGCTGGAATTTCATTTGGATTTGATATTATAAATTCGCCTGTTGCACCCACTGTAACTTTTACTCCTTCATTAACATCTCTACCATCAGCTTCAAATCCGCCACTTCCATCATAATCCACCCCATATCTAGCATCTCTTTGTAAAAGTTCTCTTAAATCCTCTGTGGTTCTAAAAGTTCTTGGAGTTGTATTTAACAAAGAACCTTGAATGGCATTCATATAATTATTTTCAGCAGTACCAGCAGTATTTTGATTTGCAGGATTAAAAACAGGTCCACCATCTGGATTATACATAGGATCTAATTCAACTGGAGTTGAACTATAAATATATTTATGTGCTGTTACTATTTGTATTCTATTTTGATTTTGAGCAGCATTTCCTGCTATCCAAGCACTACCAGCACCATTCACTATAGGATTACCAGCAGGTCTAAGTTGAGTATTTTGCCAATCAAAATCAGGAGGATTGGTGTTAGTAACTCTTACTCTTACTAATTCTCCAGCTGAATTTTGAGGATTTACTTGTAAATCTATATTTTTCATGTTATCTGTAGTGCCATCAGCATTATCATTGATAAAATCAATCCCACTACCATCTGCTTTTTTTACCGCTTTTACTCCTGTTCCATCCCTTGTATCCGTTGGTGCAGTAAAGGTATTGATATAAGCTATAGCTTCATCTAAACTTTTTATAGAATTATTCTGTATATGAACTCCATTTAAAGTAATATCCAAAGTTGTAGGTTTTTGCTCATGTCCCCAAAATATAACTCTATCTTGCAGAACTTTTTGATTAGGATCAAAAACACCATTATTACCTTGATTTGCTTGAACTCCTTCTCCAGCTGTACTAAACTTAGCATCTGCATAAGATACCCAAATCCCTTGTCCATCTCTAAGATTTAATCCTGTGCCATTAGCATTAAAAAGTGATCCCGCATCCACACCCTTTTCCGTCACTTCTATAGAATTTTTGGAAGTCGTGTAAAACTGAGTGATTCCTGTATCATTTTCATTTTTTGCTGTTCCATCTTTTTTGTTATATCCATGAACAGAATCAAGTCCATATATAGGAGTTTTAGCTGTTCCTATATTTAAACCACTATTTAAATTCGCTTTGATGGCTACTTCTGTGGATTGCGCTGCAGGGATATGCATACCTGGATCGATAAAAATATTTTGCGGAGTTCTTGAGCTATCTATACTTTGAGTATCCCAGTTGATATTCCACCCTTGGACAACAAAACCTGCATTATTAACAAAATTTCCATAAGCATCAAGTTTAAAATCCCCGCTCCTTGTAAGATAGTTTGTAAGACCACCATCATCACTCACCATAAAAAAACCATCACCATTTATAGCAACATCAGTGTTTTTATCTGTGGTTTGAACTGAACCTTGAGAATGAATTCTAGTTGTAGAACTTACTGAAACGCCAAGACCGATTTGAAGTGGATTAGATCCGCCTCTTCCATCAGTTGGAGCTGTAGCGATTTTCACAGTTTGGCTAAACATAGTCCCAAAATCTGCACGGGAGTATTTAAAACCAGTGGTATTAACATTTGAAATGTTATTACCTTCAACATCCATCGCAACTTGATGTGCTTGTAGTCCGCTTACGCCAGACCAAAGTGATCTCATCATCTTAAATCCTTTATAAAATATTGCTTTAAAAAATTTAACGCTTTGGCTTTAAAAAACTTTTGCGTTTATGTGAAGTTTACAAGCAAGTTCTGTTCCAACTTTTGAAATTTTTTATGAATTTTTTAAAAATTTATAGAAAAAATTTAAAGGTATTTTGGGAGTTTATGAAGCTTTGGGCTTTTGTGTAATAAAAATTACCAAAATCACACCCTAACTCTTAAATTTGCCGCATGAGTTAAAGCCACTGCGATAGCATCTGTGATGTCTAAAGGCTTGATATCTTTACTAAGTCCTAAAAGCCTTTTTACCATAAAAGCAACTTGTTCTTTAGTTGCTTTGGCTTTTCCTGTAACGGCTTTTTTTACTTGTAAGGGAGTGTATTCTGCAAAATCTCCATGAATTTGAAGAATTTTTAAAGATAGGGCTCCGCGAAATTGTGCGAGTTTTAAAACGGTTTTTGGATTGTAAGCAAAAAAGATATCTTCTATAGCCACCTCATCAAAAGAATGATTTTTAAAAATCAAGTCCAAACCCTCACAAAGCTCTGTGATTTGATACTGTAAGGTGCTTGGCTTTATCTTTATAAGTCCTGCTTCTATGAGAATGTTTTTTCCTTTGTTGGCTTCTATGATAGCATAACCACAATTTCTCGAACCTGGATCTATACCTAAAATTTTCAAATTCATACCTTTTGAAAAATAAAATACGAAAGCGGATTTTAACCTTTTTTTATAAAATTTAAGATAAAATTTATACATTATGCAAAATTTAAAGAGAGATTATGAATCCAAGCCAAATACTTGAAAATTTAAAAAAAGAATTAAACGAAAACGAATACGAAAACTATTTATCAAATTTAAAATTCAACGAAAAACAAAGCAAAGCAGATCTTTTAGTTTTTAACGCTCCAAATGAACTCATGGCTAAATTCATACAAACAAAATACGGTAAAAAAATCGCACATTTTTATGAAGTGCAAAGTGGAAATAAAGCCATCATAAATATACAAGCACAAAGTGCTAAACAAAGTAACAAAAGCACAAAAATCGACATAGCTCATATAAAAGCACAAAGCACAATTTTAAATCCTTCTTTTACTTTTGAAAGTTTTGTTGTAGGGGATTCTAACAAATACGCTTATGGAGCATGTAAAGCCATAGCACATAAAGACAAGCTTGGAAAACTTTATAATCCTATCTTTGTTTATGGGCCTACAGGACTTGGAAAAACACATTTACTTCAAGCAGTTGGAAATGCAAGCTTAGAAATGGGAAAAAAAGTTATTTACGCTACCAGTGAAAATTTTATCAATGATTTTACTTCAAATTTAAAAAATGGCTCTTTAGATAAATTTCATGAAAAATATAGAAACTGCGATGTTTTACTTATAGATGATGTGCAGTTTTTAGGAAAAACCGATAAAATTCAAGAAGAATTTTTCTTTATATTTAATGAAATCAAAAATAACGATGGACAAATCATCATGACTTCAGACAATCCACCCAACATGCTAAAAGGTATAACCGAACGCTTAAAAAGTCGTTTTGCACATGGGATCATAGCTGATATAACTCCACCTCAACTAGATACAAAAATAGCCATCATAAGAAAAAAATGTGAATTTAACGATATCAATCTTTCTAATGATATTATAAACTATATCGCTACTTCTTTAGGGGATAATATAAGAGAAATCGAAGGTATCATCATAAGTTTAAATGCTTATGCAACCATACTAGGACAAGAAATCACACTCGAACTTGCCAAAAGTGTGATGAAAGATCATATCAAAGAAAAGAAAGAAAATATCACTATAGATGACATTTTATCTTTGGTATGTAAAGAATTTAACATCAAACCAAGCGATGTGAAATCCAATAAAAAAACTCAAAATATAGTCACAGCAAGACGCATTGTGATTTACCTAGCTAGGGCACTTACGGCTTTGACTATGCCACAACTTGCGAATTATTTTGAAATGAAAGATCATACAGCTATTTCACATAATGTTAAAAAAATCACAGAAATGATAGAAAATGATGGTTCTTTAAAAGCAAAAATCGAAGAACTTAAAAACAAAATTCTTGTTAAAAGTCAAAGTTAAGTGAAAGGATGTGAAAAATAAATTCTAGAGTGTGAAAAAAAGAAATTAAGCAAAGTATGATAAAATACAAATTTGATTATTTTGCTTTGAAGAATTTCACAATTTCAACAAGCTTATTATTACAACGAATTTAAAATTAAAATAAACCAAGGAGAAAAAATGAAGTTAAGTATCAATAAAAATACTTTAGAATCTGCAGTGATTTTATGTAATGCTTATGTAGAAAAAAAAGACTCAAGCACCATTACTTCTCATCTTTTTTTTCATGCTGATGAAGATAAACTTCTTATTAGAGCTAGTGATTATGAAATAGGTATCAACTATAAAATAAAAAAAATCCGCGTAGAATCAAGTGGTTTTGCTACTGCAAACGCAAAAAGTATTGCAGATGTTATTAAAAGCTTAAACAATGAAGAAGTTGTTTTAGAAACCATTGATAATTTTTTATTTATAAGACAAAAAAGCACAAAATACAAACTTCCTATGTTTAATCATGAAGATTTTCCAAATTTTCCAAATACAGAAGGAAAAAACCAATTTGACATTGATTCAAGTGACTTAAGTCGTTCTCTTAAAAAGATATTACCAAGTATTGATACAAACAACCCAAAATACTCCTTAAATGGTGCATTTTTAGATATAAAAACAGATAAAATTAACTTCGTAGGAACTGATACAAAACGCCTTGCAATCTATACTTTAGAAAAAGCAAATAATCAAGAATTTAGTTTTAGTATCCCTAAAAAAGCTATTATGGAAATGCAAAAACTTTTCTATGAAAAAATAGAAATTTTTTATGATCAAAATATGCTTATCGCTAAAAATGAAAATTTTGAATTCTTTACAAAACTTATCAATGATAAATTTCCAGATTATGAAAAAGTTATACCAAAAACTTTCAAACAAGAACTCAGTTTTTCAACTGAAGATTTTATAGATAGTCTTAAAAAAATCAGCGTTGTAACTGAAAAAATGAAACTTCATTTTAACAAAGATAAAATCATCTTTGAAGGTATAAGTTTAGACAATATGGAAGCAAAAACAGAACTTGAAATTCAAACAGGAGTAAGTGAAGAATTTAATCTTACTATAAAAATCAAATATTTACTTGATTTCTTAACTTCTATAGAAGAAGAAAAATTCACTTTAAGTGTAAATGAACCTAATTCAGCATTTATAGTCAAATCCCAAGGACTATCAATGATTATCATGCCTATGATTTTGTAATAAAACAAGTAAAAGATAAAGGAAAAATATGCAAGAAAATTACGGTGCGAGTAATATTAAAGTCCTAAAAGGCCTAGAAGCTGTTAGAAAACGCCCAGGTATGTATATAGGAGATACAAACATAGGCGGACTTCATCATATGATTTATGAAGTTGTGGATAATTCTATCGATGAAGCTATGGCAGGACATTGTGATATTATAGATGTAGAAATCACTACTGAAGGAAGCTGTATAGTTAGTGATAATGGTCGTGGTATTCCTGTTGATATGCACCCAACTGAAAATATGCCAACTTTAACTGTTGTTTTAACTGTCCTACATGCAGGGGGAAAATTCGATAAAGATACTTATAAAGTTTCAGGCGGTTTGCACGGTGTTGGGGTTTCGGTTGTAAATGCACTCTCTAAAAAACTTGTAGCTACAGTTGAAAGAAATGGAGAAATTTATCGTCAAGAATTTTCAGAAGGTAAAGTTATCAGTGAATTTGGTGTGATAGGAAAAAGTAAAAAAACAGGAACAACTATAGAATTTTGGCCTGATGATCAAATTTTTGAAGTGACTGAATTTGATTATGAAATTTTGGCTAAAAGATTTCGTGAACTTGCATACTTAAATCCAAAAATCACTATAAATTTTAAAGATAACCGCGTAGGCAAACATGAAAGTTTTCACTTTGAAGGTGGAATTTCTCAGTTTGTTACAGACTTAAATAAAAAAGAAGCTTTAACTAAAGCAATTTTCTTTAGTGTAGATGAAGAAGATGTGAATGTTGAAGTAGCTTTGCTTTACAATGATACTTATAGTGAAAATTTACTCTCTTTTGTAAATAATATCAAAACTCCAGATGGTGGAACACACGAAGCTGGTTTTAGAATGGGTTTAACTCGTGTGATAAGTAACTATATAGAAGCAAATGCAAGTGCTAGAGAAAAGGATAATAAAATCACGGGTGATGATGTGCGTGAAGGTTTGATCGCTATTGTGAGTGTAAAGGTGCCTGAACCACAATTTGAAGGACAAACCAAAGGAAAACTTGGTTCAACTTATGTGCGTCCTATAGTTTCAAAAGCAAGTTTTGAGTATTTGACTAAATATTTTGAAGAAAATCCTATCGAAGCTAAAGCTATAATGAATAAAGCTTTAATGGCAGCTAGAGGAAGAGAAGCAGCGAAAAAAGCTAGAGAATTAACGCGCAAAAAAGAAAGTTTAAGCGTAGGAACTTTACCAGGGAAATTGGCTGATTGTCAAAGTAAAGATCCAAGTGAAAGTGAAATTTATCTTGTGGAAGGGGATTCTGCAGGAGGTTCTGCAAAACAAGGTAGAGAAAGATCTTTCCAAGCTATACTGCCTTTGCGTGGTAAAATTTTAAATGTTGAAAAAGCAAGACTAGATAAAATTTTAAAATCTGAGCAAATTCAAAATATGATTACCGCTTTTGGCTGTGGTATAGGTGAAGATTTTGATCTTTCAAAACTTAGATATCATAAAATCATTATCATGACAGATGCGGATGTTGATGGATCACATATACAAACCTTGCTTTTAACTTTCTTCTTCCGTTTTATGAATGAACTTGTAGCAAATGGACATATTTATCTAGCACAACCACCTTTATATCTTTATAAAAAAGCTAAAAAGCAAATTTATTTAAAAGATGAAAAAGCTTTGAGCGAATACCTGATAGAAACAGGAATAGAAGGTTTAAACTATGAAGGTATAGGAATGAATGATTTAAAAGATTATTTAAAAATCGTTGCAGCTTATCGTGCGATTTTAAAAGATCTTGAAAAGCGTTTTAATGTGATTTCTGTGATACGCTATATGATAGAAAATTCAAATTTAGTTAAAGGAAATAATGAAGAATTATTTAGTGTAATCAAACAATTTTTAGAAACACAAGGACACAATATCTTAAATCATTATATCAACGAAAATGAAATTCGAGCTTTCGTTCAAACTCAAAATGGCTTAGAAGAACTTGTGATCAATGAAGAACTTTTCACTCATCCACTATATGAAGAAGCAAGTTATATTTTTGATAAGATTAAAGATAGAGGCTTGGAATTTGATAAAGATATTTTAGAAGTTCTTGAAGATGTTGAAACCAATGCTAAAAAAGGTGCTACTATACAACGCTATAAAGGTTTAGGGGAAATGAATCCTGAGCAACTTTGGGAAACCACAATGGATCCAAGCGTAAGAAGACTTTTAAAAATCACTATTGAAGATGCACAAAGTGCAAATGATACCTTTAATCTCTTTATGGGTGATGAGGTTGAACCAAGACGCGATTATATCCAAGCACACGCTAAAGATGTAAAGCATTTGGATGTGTAAATTTATCATTGAAGAAATCATTTCTTCAATGAGTTTTGTTTTGTAAGAGTATAGCTAGAGGAATTCTTCTTCTTGTATCGTATTTTTCTCCATAATATTTTTCAAGATAATTTAAAATTTTTTCTTCATCTTCAGGTTCTATTTCCCAAAGTCCTTCACTATCTTGCATCCATCTTATAGCTGCTAACCAAGCTTTTCTACTTGCATGCATGTTGGTAATGAGATTGGATCCATGACAAGCTAAACAATTTGCTTCCACTAAAGGTGAATCAGGATCGATAATCAATCCTGTATCAGGGTTAATTTCAAGATTTTGAGCCCAACTTGCACTTAAAAACAATGCTAAGATCAATATAATTTTTTTCATACTTAAACTCCATAAACATTAACTCTATGGCATGCATTATTGATATATCCTCCTGGATTCCACTGTGCTAAAACCATAGGTTGACTGTTACCTTGACTATCGATAGCTCTTGCCCAAATTTCATAATATCCTTTTGTTGGTATTGATATTTGAGCACTCCATTTTTGCCATGCTAATCTATTTAATGGTTTTTCTACCTTTGCTTTAGTCCATGTTACGCCATAATCATTGCTTATATAAACTTCACTAACTTCAAGTTCTCCAGCCCAAGCTTTACCTCTAACTTCAAATTTTTTATTTGCTTTTATTTCAGAACCATTTTTGATATTAGTAATTACAGATCTTATAGGCATTGATTCTATGATTTTCATCTCGCCTTTATAGTTAAAATCTCCTGGTTTTACCGGATTTACAGGAACTTTATAAGAACCTTCCATTTTTTCACCATCATGAATTTTATTTCTTACTGAAATTTTATAAAGCCATTTACCGCTTGTACTTGCAGGGTAACCACCACAAACAAGTCTAAGTGGATAGCCATTGACTAAAGGAATATCTTTGCCTTCATAAGCCCAAGCTATTAGAGTTTCATCTTGTAAAGCTTTAGAAATAGGAACTCCTCTACTAATAGGTGAAGTTTCTTCACCATTTAATTTTGTATCTATGCCATAATATCCGATATAAACCGCATCATTTTTGATGCCACAATCTTTTAAAATATCTTTTAAACGCACTCCTGTCCATCTACCGCAAGCTACTGCACCATAACCCCATTGAGTTCCTTTTGTGCTAGGTATAACTTCGGATCTACCATTTCCACCGCATTCAACTGTTAAGGCATAAGTATAGGTTTTAAATTTCTTTTTTAAATCTTCTATGGTGTAAGATTTTTTATTGATAATGCTTTCTCCATCGATCTCTAAAGTCCAACCTTTGTGAAGTCTTTCTTTTATCGTTTCTAGGCTTGGTGGTAAGCCATTATTTCTAACAAAGAAATTTTCAGGTTTGGTAAAATCAGAATCAAGAGCATAAATTTCAGTTTCTGCTGTTAATGGTTTTTCGCCATGGTAGATAAGATCTTTTTTACCTTCTATTTTAAAATCAGGCAATTCTTTTGCCAAAGCCTTACTTCCTAAAAAATTCTCAAAAGAAAAATTTGACAATACACTGATGCCAAGCAAACCAAATCCTATATTTTTTAAGAAATTTCTGCGATCTTCTTTTTGATTATTTTGTTTCATTGAAATATCCTTATATTTTTATGATTTTTTTATTTTATTATAAATTTTAGGAATTTAAATAATTGATTATATTAATCTTTTTGATTAAAAAAATTAATTATTTTTATAATTTTGCATATTAAAATAAAATCATTATATGTTCGAGTTTTATTACATTTTAACTAAGTTTTTTCTACAATTAAATTTTTAAAATTATTTAAGGAATAATTTTGACTTTACTTACTAATCCTATCATTATCAGTGTTGTTTTGATGACTTTACTTTGTTTGTTTCGTTTTAATGTACTTTTGAGTCTTTTGATCTCAGCTCTTGTTGCAGGTGTATTTTCTCATCTTGAACTCGTAGATACTATGAATATACTTATAAGCGGAATGAAAGAAAATTTAAAAACAGCTCTTAGCTATATACTTTTAGGGGCCATTGCCGCAGCGATTTCAAAGACAAATTTAACTGCATATTTGATTAAGATAGTAAGTCATTTTATATCTCATAAAAAATATTTATTGCTTTTGTCTATAGCTTTGATTTCTTGTTTTTCTCAAAATTTAATTCCTATTCATGTGGCTTTTATACCTTTGTTGATTCCACCTCTTTTAAGTCTTTTTAATAAACTTAAAATCGATCGTAGAGCGGTTGCTTGTGCTTTAACTTTTGGACTTACTACGCCTTATATGGTTTTGCCAGTAGGCTTTGGACTTACTTTTCAAGATCTTTTAAAAGATAATTTAAATGCAAATAATGTAAGTGTATTTTTAAATGATGTTACAAATACTATGTATTTCGCTGCTATTTGTATGATAGCAGGACTTTTTCTAGCGCTTTTTGTGTTTTATCGTAAGTCAAGAGAGTATCAAGAAGTAGAAATTGCTAAAGTGGATTTAGAAAATCTTGAAATGACGCGTAAAGAATGGGGTGTTTTAGCTGGGCTTGTTTTAACTTTAATTTTGCAAATTTTGACTATGAATTTACCTTTATCAGGGCTTTTGGGTTTTGTTTTAATGGTTATTTTGGGTGGAGTTGAATTTTCAAAAGTCAATGAAGTTTTTGATGATGGGCTTAAAATGATGGGTTTTATAGCTTTTGTTATCCTTGTTGCTGCAGGATATGGAGAAGTTTTAAAAGAAAGTGGATCAGTAGTAGATCTTGTAAATTCAGTCGTTCCTTGGATGGAGCAAAGTAAATTTTTAGCAGTATTTTTCATGCTTTTAATAGGACTTATCATCACTATGGGTATAGGTACTTCTTTTGGAACTATACCTATCATAGCTACGCTTTTTTGTCCTATTTGTTTGGAACTTGGTTTTAGTACAGCACTTATTATATTTATCTTAGGAGTAGCAGGAGCTTTAGGAGATGCAGGAAGTCCAGCCAGTGAAACAACCATGGGAACTACTGTAGGATTAAATGCTGATAAACAACACGATCACATTAAAGATACTTGCATACCAACTTTTATTTTTTATAATGGTCCATTATTGATTTTGGGTAGTATTATCGCCATGTTTTTATAATTTTTGCAAATCTATCAAAATATTTTTTAATTTATTTATTTTTAAGATAAAAATTATATCGATTTTAAAAAAATGTATGCTATAATCCTTATAAAGCTAACAAAATTTAAATCAGTCTTATAAGGAGAGCAAAATGGATTTAGAAAATATCCTAGAAAATAATCAAAGCATAGGTTTATATCACCCAAAGAACGAACACGATGCCTGTGGTATCGCTGCAGTTGCTAATATACGCGGTATTGCTTCTTATAAGGTTATTTGTGATGCTTTAGAAATTTTGATGAATCTTGAACACCGAGGTGGTGCAGGAGCTGAAGAAAATTCAGGTGATGGGGCAGGGATTTTAATCCAAATTCCACATGATTTTTTTAAAACTCAAGAATTGGGTTTTGAACTTCCTAAAAAGGGTGATTATGCTGTAGCACAGATGTTTTTATCACCCAATACTGATGCAAAAGAAGAAGCAAAAGAAATATTTTTACAAGGTTTAAAGGATAAAAAACTTGAATTTTTAGGTTTTAGAGAAGTGCCTTTTAATCCTAGTGATATAGGTGCAAGTGCTTTAAAAGCTATGCCTTATTTTTTACAAGCCTTTGTGAAAAAACCAAGTAAAATAAGTGCAGGACTTGAGTTTGAAAGAGTGCTTTATAGTACGCGTCGACTTATAGAAAAAAGAGCTATTAATGTGCCAAAATTTTATTTTTCAAGTTTTTCTTCACGCACCATAGTTTATAAAGGAATGCTTCTTTCAACTCAATTGAGCGATTTTTATCTTGATTTTAAAGATGTCAATATGAAATCAGCCATCGCTTTGGTGCATTCTCGCTTTTCGACTAATACCTTCCCAAGTTGGGAAAGAGCCCATCCAAACCGTTATATGGTGCATAATGGAGAGATTAATACCATACGCGGAAATGTTGATAGCATAAGAGCTAGAGAAGGCTTGATGCAAAGTGAGTATTTTGAAAATTTAGATGAAATTTTTCCTATCATAGCTAAGCCTAGCAGTGATTCTGCAATGTTTGATAATACTTTAGAATTTTTAGCTCTAAATGGTCGTACTTTAGAAGAAGCTTTTATGATGATGGTGCCAGAACCTTGGCACAAAAATGAAAATATGGAAAGCAAAAAGCGTGCTTTTTATGAATATCATTCTTTATTGATGGAGCCTTGGGATGGGCCTGCTGCTATAGTTTTTACTGATGGAGTGATTATGGGGGCGAGTTTGGATAGAAATGGTTTTCGTCCTTCAAGGTATTATCTTACAAAAGATGATATGCTCATACTTTCAAGTGAAACAGGGGCATTAAAACTTGATGAAAAAAATATCAAAGCCAAAAAACGCTTAGAACCTGGAAAACTTTTACTCGTTGATACAGCAAGAGGTAGGGTTATAGCTGATAATGAAATCAAAGAGCATTATGCTAATGCTAAGCCTTATAAAAAATGGCTTAAAAATTTAGTTGAACTTGAAAAACAAAAAAGCGGAGTTTATAAACATCAGTTTTTAAAAGAAGATGAGGTTTTAAAACTCCAAAAAGCTTTTGGTTGGAGTTATGATGAGCTTAAAATGAGTGTGGCTGCTATGGCTCAAAATGGTAAAGAAGCTATAGCAGCTATGGGTGTAGATACTCCTTTGGCTATACTTTCTAAAACTTATCAACCTTTGTATAATTATTTTAAACAACTTTTTGCACAAGTAACTAATCCTCCTCTTGATGCCATAAGAGAAGAGATCGTTACTTCTACAAGGATTTATCTAGGAAGCGAAGGCAATTTATTAAAACCCGATGAAAACAATGCAAAACGCGTAAAAATAGCCTTGCCTGTGATAAGCAATGAAGAACTTTTTGAAGTTAAGGCTTTAAATAAATTTCAAGTTAAAGAATTTTCTATACTTTATGATTATTCTAAAAAAACTTTAGAAAAGGCTTTAGATGAACTTTGCGTTAAGATAGAAGATGAGGTTAAAAAAGGTGTTTCTATTATCATTTTAAGCGATAAAGGAGTGGATGAAAAAAACGCTTATATCCCTGCTTTGCTTGCTGTTTCTGGAGTGCATAATCATCTAGTAAGAAAAAATTTAAGAACACATACAAGTCTTATCATCGAAAGTGGTGAACCTAGAGAAATTCATCATTTTGCATGTCTTTTAGGTTATGGTGCGACTGTTATTAATCCTTATTTGGTTTATGAGAGTATACAAAAACTCATTGCCAATAAAGATTTAAATTTAAGTTATGAAAAGGCGGTAGAAAATTTCATCAAGGCAAGTTCAAGTGGTATAGTCAAAATTGCTTCTAAAATGGGGGTTTCTACCTTGCAAAGTTATAATGGCTCTGCACTTTTTGAATGTCTGGGCTTAAGCTCTAAGGTGATTGATAAATACTTCACTTCTACAACTTCACGCATTGAAGGTATGGATTTAGAAGATTTTGAAAAAGAACTCATTGCTTTACACAAACATGCTTTTAACGATACACATAAGGCTTTAGATTCTAAAGGAATTCATGGTTTTAGAAGTGCTAAAGAAGAACATTTAATCGATCCGCTTGTGATTTTTAATCTTCAGCAAGCCTGTCGCAACAAAGACTATAAAAGCTTTAAAAAATACTCGGCTTTAGTAGATGAAAAACAAGTTAATTTGCGTTCTTTGATGGAATTTGATTTTAGTGAAGCTATCAGTATAGATAAGGTTGAAAGTGTAGAAAGTATAGTTAAACGCTTTAGAACAGGGGCGATGAGTTATGGTTCTATTTCTAAAGAAGCACACGAGTGTTTAGCACAGGCTATGAATAAAATAGGTGCTAAATCAAATTCAGGTGAAGGTGGTGAGGATGAAGAACGCTATGAAATCAAAGAGGGTGTGGATAAAAACTCAGCCATTAAGCAAGTAGCAAGTGGGCGTTTTGGCGTGGATTTAAACTACTTAAGTCATGCAAAAGAAATTCAAATCAAAGTCGCTCAAGGTGCAAAACCAGGTGAGGGCGGACAATTAATGGGCTTTAAAGTCTATCCTTGGATAGCTAAGGCTAGACATTCTACTGCAGGTGTGACGCTTATTTCCCCACCTCCTCATCATGATATTTATTCTATTGAGGATTTGGCCCAACTCATTTATGATTTAAAACATGCGAACAAAGACGCTAAAATTTCAGTAAAACTTGTAAGCGAAAATGGCATAGGAACGGTTGCTGCAGGTGTGGCTAAGGCAGGCGCGAATTTAATCCTTGTTTCAGGTTATGATGGAGGTACGGGTGCAAGTCCTAGAACTTCTATACCGCATGCTGGAATTCCTTGGGAGTTAGGCTTAGCTGAAACGCATCAAACTTTGATCTTAAATAAGCTTAGAGATAGGGTAAGATTAGAAACTGATGGAAAGCTTATGAATGGGCGTGATTTAGCCATAGCAGCACTTTTAGGAGCTGAAGAATTTGGTTTTGCAACCGCGCCTTTGATTGTTTTAGGTTGTACAATGATGAGAGTTTGTCATCTAAATACCTGTCCTTTTGGTATAGCCACTCAAGATACAGAACTTAGAGATCGTTTCAAAGGCAAAGTAGATGATGTGATTAATTTCATGTATTTTATAGCTGAGGAGCTTAGAGAATACATGGCAAGGCTTGGTTTTGAACGCCTAGATGATATGATAGGTCGCGTGGATAAACTCCGCCAAAAAAGTGTGCAAGGTAAAGCAGGAAAGCTAAATTTAGATAAAATTTTAAAATCCTTGCCTACTTATAATAGAACCGCTGTGCATTTTAAAGATTATAAAGACAATAAACTTGAAAAAACGATTGATTATAGAATTTTACTACCACTTTGTAAAAATGCTGTGGAGAAAAAAGAGCCTATCAAACTTTCTTTAGAAGTAGGAAATCAAAGTCGTACTTTTGCAACTATGCTTTCAAGTGAAATTTTAAAAACTTATGGAAAAGATGCTTTAGATGAAGATAGTATCCATATCAAAGCTATAGGCAATGCAGGCAATAGCTTTGGAGCGTTTTTGTTAAAGGGCATTAAACTTGAGATTATAGGCGATAGCAATGATTATTTAGGCAAGGGTTTAAGTGGTGGTAAAATCATAGCAAAAATTTCAAATGAAGCCACTTTTTCACCTGAAGAAAATATCATCGCAGGAAATGCTTGTTTATACGGAGCTACAAAAGGTGAAGTGTATTTAGATGGTATAGCAGGGGAAAGATTTTGTGTAAGAAATTCAGGAGCTTTGGCTGTGGTTTTAGGAACAGGTGTGCATGGTTGTGAATATATGACAGGTGGAAAAGTTGTAGTTCTTGGAGATGTGGGTGCGAATTTCGCTGCTGGTATGAGTGGGGGCGTTGTTTATATCTTTGGAAGACACAATGAAGCTCATGTAAATACCGAGCTTGTGGATATTAAAGATCTTAATGCCAAGGATGAAAAAGAATTAAAAGCCGTGATAGAAAAACATATCGCTTATACAGATTCTAAAAAGGCTAAAGATATCTTAGAAAAATTCGATAAAAAAGACTTTTTTAAAGTCATGCCAAGAGATTATGAAAAGATGTTAAAAATGCTTGATCTTTGTAAAAATGAAAAAGATCCAAATTTAGCAGCATTTTTGAAAATCACACAAAAATAAGGAGTAAAAATGGGAAATGCAAGAGGTTTTTTAGACTTTAAAAGAATGGATTTTAAAAAAATTGCTCCTAAGGAAAGGGTTTTAAATTTCAAAGAATTTACTATACCTTTGGATAAAAAAGAACAAGAAATTCAAGGTGGACGATGTATGGATTGTGGGGTAGCTTTTTGTCATACGGGTGTGATGAGCGAAGGAAAAGATGTGGGCTGTCCTTTAAACAATCTCATTCCTGAATGGAACGATCTTGTTTATCGTTCTTTATGGAAAGAAGCTTATGAAAGACTTGATCTTACCAATCCTTTTCCTGAATTTACCGGTCGTGTTTGCCCTGCTCCTTGTGAGGATTCTTGTGTGTGTGCGATAAATGGTGTTAGTGTGAGCATAAAAAATAATGAATTATCCATTATAGAAAATGCTTTTAAGGAAAATTTAGTAAGAGTAAATAAACCTAAGCAATACAATGGCAAAAAAATCGCTGTCATAGGAAGTGGGCCTGCTGGGCTTGCTTGTGCCAATACTTTAAATTCACTAAGTTATAAAGTAAGTGTTTTTGAAAGAAGCGATAAAATAGGCGGACTTTTGATGTATGGCATCCCTGATATGAAGCTTGATAAAAGTATAGTTCAAAGACGGGTGGATTTGCTTAAAAAAAGTGGGATTGAATTTAAAGTGAATGAAAATATAGACAGCAAAGATAAGGTTTCAAAACTTCTAAAAGAATTTGATGCTTTGGTGCTTTGTACAGGAGCAAGTAAGCCTATAGATCTTGATATAGAAGGTAGAAAGCTAAAAGGGGTTGAATTTGCTCTTGATTTTTTAACGCAAAATACCAAAACCTTGTTAAAAACAGGCAAGGGTGCAGATACGGCCAAAGGTAAAAATGTCTTGGTTATAGGAAGCGGGGATACAAGTGTGGATTGTATTGCTGTGGCGACAAGACAAGGGGCTAAATCTATAGTGCGTTTTGAAAGAAGTCCAAAAAGACCTTTGCAAAGAAGCCAAAACAATCCTTGGCCTTTAAAAGCTGACATTTTTACTACTGATTATGGTTTAGAAGAAGCCATTGCTGTATATGGCAAAGATCCTAGGGAATATCAAAAAATGACAAAGAAATTTTTAGGAAAAACTCGTGTAGAAGGTGTTGAAGCAAATGATTTAAAACGCGAGTTTAAAGAAGGCAAAGCTATAAATGTCGAAATTTCAAATTCTAAAAAAACTTATAAAGCAGATTTAGTGCTTTTAGCTATGGGTTTTAGCGGGTGCGAAGAAGCTATCTCTAAAAATTTTGGAGTGAAATTAGATGAGAAAAACAACATAAGCACAGAAAATTTCCAAACCACTCATAAAAAAATCTTTGCTTGTGGAGATGCTAGAAAAGGACAATCTTTAGTTGTTTGGGCTATAAAAGATGGTATAGAATGTGCTTTGAGTTTGCATCAAAATTTAGCAAAATAATCATAAAAGTTTAAAACTTTTTCGGTGGAGTTTGCAAATTCCAAATTTAGCTATAAATTCTTTATGAGCTTTTGTGCCATAGGCTTTGTTTTTTTCAAATTCATAACAAGGAAAGTCTTTAGCTAAGAAATTCATCACCCTATCTTTACTAACTTTTGCGAGTATGCTAGCTGCACTTACTTGCAAAATGCTAGTGTCGGCTTTGATTTGTGTTTTTATCCCGTTTATACCTAGGTTGGTGTTTCCATCATATAAGAAGTTATTTTCTGTTTTAAAATGCTTTTTTATAAGTTTTAAGCCTTTTTTTAAACAAGTGCTTAAGCCTAGTGCGTCGATTTGTTCTGAAGAAAAAGCAAGTATGAGATAGTTTGAATTTTTGATGATGATTTCATAAAGTTCTTCGCGTTTTTTTTCGCTTAGTTTTTTAGAATCACACAACCCATCAAGTTGTTTGTTCAGTTTGCAAGCTGCCATCATCATAGGACCTGCTAAAGCACCGCGTCCTGCTTCATCAATACCGATTAAATTTATATCAAATTCGTTTAAAAGTTCTTTTGTGTCAAATAAAGTTTTCAAATTTTTCTAAAAAGAAGGGCAAAAATGCCCTTTTATTCTACTGTGATATCATTTTTGATTTTTTCAAAAAGCTTATCACCTATGCCTTTAACTTTTTTAAGATCATCAATACTTGTAAAATTTGCTTCTTTGCGGTATTCTAAAATCGCTTTAGCCTTAGCTTCGCCAATACCATTTAAACTTTTTAATTCTTTTAGTGTTGCAGTGTTGATATTTACAGCACCAAAGAGAAAAGCCGTTAAAGCAAAAAATAAAAATAGTAATTTTTTCATTTTCTTATCCTTTTATTAAAAAATAATTATAATATTATCTTAAAAAGGATAAGAATTTCTTAACTTAACCCAAAAATTCGCGTTTAAAATACTCTTTTGGTGCTTTACATAAAGGACAGGCTGCTGGAGCTTTTTTGCCACGATGTATATGTCCGCATACTTCACAAACCCATAATTCTTCTACTTCACTATTAAAAAATTCTTCTTCTTCGAGCATTTTTTTAAGCGCTAGATATTCTCTTTCGTGTTCGATTTCTACTTTACCAATAGCTGTAAATAATCTTGCTATAGCCTTTTTACCTTCATCTTCAGCAATTTTTGCAAAATTTGGATACATAGTTGTGTGCTCATAGTTTTCACCTTCTGCAGCAGTTACTAGGTTTTTTGTAGTTACTTCTAAAGGTTTGCCATCAACGATTTCATGATAAGCTTTAAATTCTGCTCTTGCATGCCATTTTTCATTTTCAGCCGCTTCTCTAAAATGTCTAGCAACCGCATGCCAACCTTCTTCTTCAGCTACATCAGCAAATAAATCGTATTTGTTTCTCGCCATAGATTCGCCCGCAAAAGCTTTCATCAAATTTACTGCAGTTAAATCTGTAGTGATACATTTCATTTCTTCACCGCAACAACTAAGCTTACCTCCACCTACATTTTGAACTTCTACTTCATTACCACATTTTTGGCATTTATAGGTTTCATATTGTCTCATTTTGACTCCTTTTTTGATTATCAAAAAGCATTGTATTATAAAAAAATATTTTTGTCAATTAATAATTTTTATCATTTATGAAAATGTATATCAAAATAAATTTCACAAAAATTAAGCTTTGCTAAATATAATTTTAAAAAATTATTATCAGGAGTTACAATGAGAAGCGATGCGATAAAAAAAGGACATTTAAAAGCACCTAATCGTTCTTTACTTCGTGCTTGTGGTTTGAAAGATGAAGATTTTGACAAACCTTTTATAGGTGTAGCAAATAGCTATATAGATATAATCCCAGGACATTATTTTTTAAATAATTATGCTAAAATCATTAAAGATGAGATACGCAAAAATGGTTGTGTGCCTTTTGAGTTTAATACCATAGGTGTAGATGATGGTATAGCTATGGGACATGAAGGTATGCTTTATTCTTTACCAAGTCGTGAAATCATCGCAAATTCCATTGAAACAGTGATGAATGCTCATCAACTTGATGCTTTAATCTGTGTTCCAAACTGCGATAAAATCACTCCTGGTATGTTAATGGGAGCTTTAAGAGTAAATGTTCCAACCATTTTTGTAAGTGGTGGGCCTATGGCTTCAGGGGTAACTAAAAAAGGAGAAAAGATTAGTCTTAGCTCTGTTTTTGAAGCTGTAGGGGCTTATGAAGCCAAAAAAATTAGCGAAGAAGAATTTAAAGATATAGAATGTTCAGCCTGTCCAAGTGGTGGATCTTGCTCGGGAATGTTTACAGCAAATTCTATGAATACCTTATGCGAAGCTATGGGTATAGCACTAGAAGGTAATGGAACCATCTTAGCTTTAAGCAAAGAAAGAGAAGAGCTTTTAAGAAAAGCAGCGCGTCGTATTTGTGAAATCGCCTTAGATGAGCGTTTTAAAATTCGCAATATCATCACTCAAAAAGCCGTGCGTAATGCTATGGTAGTAGATATGGCAATGGGTGGAAGTAGCAATACTGTTTTACACATGCTTGCCATTTCGCGTGAAGCAGGGGTGGCACTAGATATTAAAGATTTAAATTTCATCTCAAGCAAAGTTGCACACATAGCAAAAATAGCCCCGTCGCTAAATAGTGTTTATATGGATGATATCCACAAAGCAGGCGGTGTGAGTGCAGTTATGGCTGAAATTTCAAGCAGACAAGGACATATTTTAGAACTTGATGCACTGACCATTACAGGAGAAAGTCTCAAAGAACGCTTAAAAAATGCCAAAATCAAAGATGAAAATATCATTCGTAAAGTAGATAATGCTTACTCAAAAGTAGGTGGGCTTGCCATTTTGTTTGGAAATTTAGCCGAGCAAGGTTGCGTTATAAAAACCGCAGGAATAATCGGAGAAAGAAAATTTAAAGGCAAAGCTGTTTGTTTTAACTCTCAAGATGAAGCTATAAAAGGCATTATCAAAGGCAAGGTGCAAAAAGGAAATGTTTGTGTAATACGCTATGAAGGTCCAAAAGGGGGTCCTGGTATGCAAGAAATGTTAAGTCCTACTTCACTTTTAATGGGTATGGGTTTAGGTGCTGATGTAGCTTTAATCACCGATGGTCGTTTTAGCGGGGCTACAAGGGGTTTAAGCGTTGGTCATATTTCCCCTGAAGCAGCTGAAGGTGGTCTTATAGGACTTTTAAAAGATGGAGATGAAATAGAAATTGATGTAGATGCTTATACTATCCATGCAAATGTAAGTGAAGAAGAAATTGCTAAACGTAAAAAAGAATTTGCATTGCCTCAAAAAGAGGTGTCTTCAAGATGGCTTAGAATGTATCAAAAACTTGTTAGCAATGCTAGTAAAGGTGCGGTTTTAGATATGGAATGAAAGGTTTCCTTTCATTCTTCTATGTCTTTGGTTATACGATTTCTTATATCTCTACGAACTATTTCCATGCCCCACAGCCAAACAATATGGCCAAAAATTTCAGACAGGTGTTCATCAAAAGGAATTTCAGAAAGTGGTGGAACTTCTGCAATTAAAGGCATTACAATAACATGGGCAAAAAGATAAACAAAAAATCCAAAAACTGCACCTTTCAGTAGGTAAGCCTAGTTGTTCTAGAAAAATTTTAGGTGGAGTAACACGTTCTAAAGCATCTGCTGGTCAAAAAACATTGGGATTTCTTGGAGGAAAAGGTACTTCCCAACCCCATTTAACAATAGCTCCGAAAATACCCGCTAATATACCTATAAAAAAGGCTAAAGTATAGCGCTTTTGAAAGTATTTTTTCATAATAACTCCTTTATATTTTATACAAAATAAAATTTGAAATTATAATATTTTTATTTAAAACATATTGAAAATAGTAGTATAAAAATCTTATTTAAATTTTAAAATACTCTCTTAAACTTTCACAAATTTCAAAAAAATTCACCCCATCTATGGTAGGATTTTCTTTAAAAAACTCATACATTCCTAAAAAACCACTTTCAAGTTCTTTAGACTTTACACCATAACTTATACTAAGTCCTGCTTCTATATAAGCAGCAATTTTATCGCAGTATTTAAGCGCCTTACCATCTATAGCACCAAATTCATTTTCATTAAAAGAGCTTAAACTTCCGCTGCAAAGCTCGATTTTAGCATTTTTATAAGTGCGATTTTCAAACTCATTTTTTACAAAATTTGACTCACCGTTTCTACCTTCTCTAATGCCTAAAATATAAGAAAACTCAGCCCTTAAACCCTCAGGTACAAAGGGTAAAATTCTTTCATTAATAAGTTTCATTTCATAATCATTTATGATATCATGAAGTCCATCAATGCCGTATTTTACAGGGCTGATAATATCACGTGTTAAAGACTCTGGCAAATCATGAAACAAAGCACAATAAAAATTATTCTCAAGTCTTTTATCGCAAGCCTTGATTTTTAGTGAGTAAAAATATCCTAAAATCGCCACCACAAGCATATGTCCTAAAACCGCGGTTTCTGGTATGCGTGGAGTTTGAGCCCAACGTTTTTGAAAGCGAAGTCTTCCGCTAAGATCAATAATTTTGGCTATTTTTTGATTTAAAGCAATTTTTCTAGCTCCTATAAGCTCATAGTAATCTTCTAATTCTTCTTCAACTTTGTTTTTAATCTCATCAATATCATTTAAAAAAGCTGAGGTTTGATAAACTATGTTAAATTCCCATCTTGTAGCAAAATATGAAGCTGCTTTTAAGATAAGTCTTTCTTTAGCATAAGCATTACCGTTTAAATACGCTTCAAAACGCTTTAGAAATTCCCCATCTTCTATATCTTCTATCATAGGTTCGATTTTGCTTAAAACCCAAGCATTAACTTCAGCTTTTTTTTGACGCACGATTTCATGATACACATCAGGGCGTATATCAGTTACCACAACACGACTTAAAAACTCAAAAATTCCCCCTTCTATAATCACTCTCATATCCACATCTTTTTCCATTTTAGCGATAAAATATGCGATGATGAATTTATGAGCTTGTTTGTCAAGTTCAACCAAATTTGCCATTCTTGGATAATCATTCCAACGACTGATAGAAGCGGCTTTAAAAATGTGTTCTATGAGTTTTATGTTTATCATGCTTTTGCCTTTTTTTGCAATTTAAATTTAAAAATTTTCGTTAAAATTGTGAAATTATAGCAAATTTAAGGATAAAAATGAGTAAAAAAGCACTTTGTATCATAAGTGGCGGTATGGATAGTACTTTGTGTGCTTATCTGGCCAAAAAAGAAGGTTATGAAATCATCGCTTTGCATTTTGACTATGAACAACGCACTCAAGAAAAAGAAAAAGAATGTTTTAAGCAAATTTGCAAGGCTTTAAAAGTAGAAAAATCTTATATTTTAGATGTGAGTTTTATCAAAGATATAGGGGGCAATGCCTTAACCGATAAAAGTATAGACATCCCTAAAAATGAGCTTTGTACAAGCGATACTCCACCTATCACTTATGTGCCTTTTCGCAATGGAATTTTCTTAAGTATAGCAGGATCTTTGGCTGAAAAGGAAAATTGTGAGAGTATTTTTATAGGGGTGGTAGAAGAAGATGGCAGTGGTTATCCTGACTGTACTGATGAGTTTATACAAAAGGCACAAGAATTTATCAATGAAGGTACGAGTAAGAATTTCAAAGTTTGTATAAAAACTCCGCTTGTTAGACTAAACAAAGCTAAAATTGTAGAACTAGCCTTAAAAGAAAATGTACCTTTAGAACTTACTTGGTCTTGTTATGAGAGTGAAGATGAAGCTTGTGGGGAGTGCGATAGTTGTTTGCTTCGTTTAAGAGGTTTTGAAAAAGCAGGATTTAAAGATAAGATTAAATATAAGTCCTAGTTTTCACTAGGACTTAAAGCTTAGTTTAAAGTATAAAGCTTGTTTGCTCCATCTTGATAAGAAAGAATATTGATTTTTCCATCTTTAAAGAAAATGCTTCTAGCATTAGTGATAGAGCTTGGGAAAGCGATAGTTTTCACTACTTCTTCTTTGACTGGATCAATTACAGCAATGACATTGTGATTTTTGCTAAGTGCATAAATTTCCCCATCTTTAAAAGTCATAGAAGTTACATAAAGATCGCCTAAAGTTTTACCTTCTTTAAGATTTGCTTTTGGAGTAAATTCTCCTGAAAGAACACGATCTTTTAAAGAAACTTTAGAGATTACAAAAGTTTTAGCGTCTTTGTTGTTTGGAACAGTTGCAAGATAAAGATAATTTCCATCTGTAGTCATACTTGCTACATGGTTAAATTTTGCTCTTACGGTATCAAGTCTTCCGCGACCTAAACTTTCGCCTTGACCTTTAAATTTATCATTGCCTTTTACAAAGTCAGCGTATTGTTTAGCGATATCTTCTTCACTTGCATTAGGATTTTTTGCAAATCTTAAGAAAGATTTGTTTGAGCCCATAAGAATGAATTTATCGTTCATATAAGGTATGATACCGATGATTGGATCAATAGTAGCTGAAAAATAAGGATCAAGTTCAAAACCTTCTTTAACGCTAAAATTATTATCTAAGAAAGCTACATCCCATTTAGAACTTGCTACAAATTCGTTATTGATATAATCAAGAGTATTGATGGCTTTGTCAAAATTTATGGTTTGTTCATTTGTGATTTTAAGCTCATCATTGATTTTTGCAAATGGAGCATTGTTGATATCATTATCAAATTTTATGCCAAGTTTTTCACTTGCAGGTGCAAAAGCATAATCAGGAGCTTTAACATCGCGTTTTCCTAAGAAAGAAATATTTTGCCATAAACCATTCCAACCTTCTTTACTCCAAATGATGTATTTTGGATTTAAACTAAATCTTACAGGATCGCCTTGTCCTACATAAGGAGGAATACCTGTGCTAACAAAGGCTTGGAAAACATTTGATGCTACGATGATAGCACTGATTAAAACTGCTGCAAAGCTAAATTTAGTATATTTTCTAAACTTTTCTCCATTTAGTTCAGCTTCAAAAGCATTAAATTTAGGAGCAAAAGCAAAAATCACACCTAAGAGCAATACAACAGCCCAAAATACTACTTCAGCCCAAAAATAAGTATGGATACCAAAAACTGCTAAACCAAAACCTTGATCTAAATCTCTATGAGCGTGATTACCATAGTGAGCAAAAGATTGATAAAGCCCTACTGCTGTCATGATTAAAAGAGCAGCAAGGTATTTACCTTTCATACCATAACGAACAATGAAAAGCGCCATTACACCGATAAAGATCATTGCTTCTCTTTGTCCCCAGCAAAGCGTGCAAGGACTATCGCCCAACATATAACCAAATATCAAATTTGCAATACCTACAGGCAAGAGTATAATCAAAAAGCCTGCTAAACACATTAGTGTGTAGAAATTTTTTGTTTTATTGATTTCGTTCATTTAGCCCTTCCTTACAGATTCATTATTGTTAATAGTGCGCCTGTTTTGTGGCCAACATAGAAAAAAACCATTAAAAGCCAAGCTACCATTACCAAACCAAAAGCCAAATTTTCTTTTTCTGGTTTTTTGATAATCAGTATCAAGGCGATTAAAACTAATAAAAGTTCAAGAAACTCCATAGTATCTCCTTTGAAATAAAAACTGCTAATTTTACTTGAAAAACATAAATTAAAAATAAAATTTTTATTGAAATTTCACGTTAAGTTAAATTAACGTGAAAAAAGTTACTGAAAGCTACTTAATTTTTCGGAGAGTTTAGAGGCACCATTTAGAACATTTTGAGAGATATTATTGATTTCACATGATAAATCTTTAACAGAATTTGCAAGTTCGTTAACTTTATCTATATTTGTTCCTAAGATAAGCATTTTATCTTTTACTTCCATGCTTTTATCTTTCATGGTTTGGGTTGATTCTATAGAGCTTTCCAATTTATGCATAGAATTTACAAGTTCTTGTTGTAAATCATTGGTTTTTGAAGAGGTTTCTTTCATAGAATCATGGATAAGATCCATTAAGGCTTTGTTGTCATTGATTTGTTGGACTATAGTATTAACAGTAGCATTGATGTTTAAAAGAGATTTACTTGTTTTATCAGCAAGCTGTCCAACTTCATCGGCTACAACAGCAAATCCACGCCCATGTTCGCCTGCTCTTGCAGCTTCGATAGCTGCATTTAGGGCAAGTAAATTAGTTTGATCAGCTATGTCTTTAATGGAGTTTGTGATTTCTATAATATTATCCGCACTTTGGGTTAGATTGTCCATATTGGCTACTATATTTTGTTCTTTTTCATTGTTTTCATTTATTAAATTTACAAGTTCAGATAGAGTAAGTTCTACTTTATCCATTAGTATGTGCATATCTTGCATATTTTCTATACTTTCTTGTGCTAAATTTCCCGCAAGATTGATATGATCATCTAAAACATGAGTGATTTCTTTAACTCCTTGAATTTGTTCATGTTGCGAATTAGAGCTGTTTTCAAGCATCATAGAGTTGTTTTTGAGTTTTTGTGAATTTTGATGACTTGATTTAGCATTTTCTATGGCTTCTATGATTGAGTTTTGAACGGTGGAAATAAATGAATTAATATATTGAGCACTTTGTCCAAGCTCACTTTTTGGATCTATATTTAAACGAGAGTGTAGATTGGCTTCTTTGCTAGCTAAATTAGCGCTTAGTTTTTCTAAAGTATGAATTGGCATGATGACTTTTTTTAGTGTTAATAAAATAAAAAATACAAATAATACAAGAGTGATTCCAAATACTGCTAAAGCGATATAAAATTTAAATAAATTAGATTGTTCTATAGTATTTTGGGTAAAAGTGTTAAGTTGTTTTAACTCTTTCATGAGAGAATTATTCTCATAAATAGAAGAATTATCTTGCATAATAGAAATTTGCTTTACAATCATTTTATAGTGTTTTAAAAAAAGTTGTAAATTTTCACTTTTTGTATCATTTTTGATTTCTTTCATAAGATTGTTGAGTTGATTTAGTGTTGTTTTTTGTAAAATATTTTCAGTTGAAAGAACGCTTAACATAGAACTCATTGTTTTATAGTTGTTTTTATTTGTTTCATGGTTTTGTTCCAATTCTTCAAAATAATTTTTAGCTAGTTCAAATAAATAAAGTTTTGAATTTACTGCTATGGAATTTGCGGATTTAAAATAATTAAGCTGGATTAGTTTGGCATTAAAAATTTCTTCTGCTTTGTTTATGTCAATCCCAAAAGTTTTAAGTTTTGTAAAGTTTTCTTGCATTTTTTTTATCGCTTGCACACTTGGATCGTAGTTGATAAAATTAAAACTATTTTGAAAAATAGAATTGATTTTTTCATCTGAAATTTCTAGTTGCTGAACTATGTTTATCAAGTCTTTGTTATTTTTAGATGAAGAATAGTTATTAAAAATAATAGCCAATAAAACAAGAATGAAAGTCAAAACTAGTATAGATAAGATAATAAATTTTATCAAAAATGAACTTTTTTTATTTGTCATGATATTCTCCTGTTAAGCTTTCTAAGAATGCAACTATATTGTCAACTGTTTCTTGATCTAAAAATTTTCCTAGTTGATAGTAAGCCATAAACTGAACACAAGCATCTAAAGTAGGTATAGAACCATCATGAAAATAAGGCGCGGTTTTGGCTATATTTCTAAGACTAGGAACTTTAAATACCATTTTATCAGCTTCTCTTTTTGTGATTTCATAGCGCCCTAAATCTTCTTGGTTTGGGTATTCTTCAAAAATACCGATTTTTTGAAACATATTCCCACCTATATTTTGACCTTGATGACAAGAGATGCAGCCATTAGCTTTAAAATCTTCGTAACCTTTTTTAGCTTGAGTTGAAATAGCATTTTGATCCCCGCTAAGATAGCGATCAAAAGGAGAATTTGGAGTGATCAAGGTTTTTTCAAATTCGGCGATTGCAAGAGCTATGTTTTCTACCGTAACTTCTCCATAAAGTTTTTTAAAAGTTTTTACATAATTTTCATTTGAATTAACTTTTTGTAAAAGAAGTTCAGGACTTAGCCCCATTTCTTTTGGATTGAAAAAAGGTCCCATAGCTTGTTCTGTTAAATCTTTAGCTCTGCCATTCCAAAATTGCACAAAATTAAACACAGAATTAAAGGTTGTAGGAGTGTTAAAGGGTTTATCGAGTTGATTATCAACTCCTATTGAAAATTCAAGCCCATCAACACCGTGTTGATCAAGCCTATGGCAAGTATTGCACGAAACTTTTCCATCTTTGGATAAACTTTTATCCATATAAAGACTTTTTCCAAGTTTAGCTTTTTCTTTATCATAAGAGATGGAATTTGGAATAGGGGTTATCATATCTACTGCAAAGACTATATTTGCATAAGATAAACATAAAATCATTATTATTTTTTTCATGATAAATTTCTGCCTTAATTTAAGTTTTTAAAATGCCATTATAGTATAATTTTAGTAAATTATTTAATAATTGATATTTTTTATTTTATTACAAAGTTCTCCTAAATTTTCTATAACGCAACGTACTTTATCTCCTGATTTTAAAAAAGTAGGTGGATTTAACCCCATACCTACTCCACTAGGAGTTCCCATAGATATAATACTTCCAGCTTTTAAAAGCATGCCTGCACTAAGTTCTTCTAAGACATAAGCAATATCAAAAATAAACAATTGAGTGTTAGAGTTTTGGCGTAGTTCATCATTGACATAGCTTTGAAGTTGGAGTTTAGGAGGATAAGAAATTTCATCTACGCTTGTGATATAAGGTCCCATTATAGTGCTACCTTCAAGACTTTTTGCTCGGTAGAATTGTTTGTGGCGTTTTTGAAGTTCGCGAGCTGAAATTTCATTGATAATAGTATAGCCAAAGATATAATCTTTTGCATCTTTAGCTTTGATTTTATAAGCATCTTTACTTAAAATAAATGCAAGCTCACATTCATAATCAAGCTGAGAAGTTACATCTGCATGTAAAGGTATATCGCCAAAAGGTGGCGTAGCTTGATTGCAACGTTTTCCAAAATATACAGGATATTCTCTTTCTTCAAATTTTTCACCCTTAAATTTGGCAGATTCTTTGGCATGATCTAAAAAATTAATCCCAAGACATATAATATCTTGACGAGGTTCTATAATAGGGGCTAGATAATTTTCTTGAGGAATTTCATAGGCTATTTTAGAATCCAAGTCTGTAAGTTTGTGTTTAAATTTATCAAAATGGATAATAAATTCATTCATATCGTTAGTTTCAATGCCAAGATCATCAAAACTTACAATTTTTCCACTAGAATTTAGTACTCCTAGATTGGGTTTTTGACCCTGTATAAAATTAACAAATTTCATTTGGAAAATCTCGCTTTTTTATTTAATTATACTTAAAGTTTTAGCAAGAATTATTTTTTTGTTTTAAAATTTGGTAAAAAAGTGATTGATTGTAGCGTAGTGAAACATCATTTTATTTTATAGAATTGTTGAAAATTTCTTTTATGTTTATTTTTGAGTTGATATTAAAATTTTGATTTTTATATTGAAATTTCAAACGATAAGAATGCAAACACAAACGCAAGGCACCTGTAAGTTTTAAGCGTTCTTTGGGGGTTAATTTTTCATCTAAAATACTTTCGATTTGTTCTTTGCTAAGCCCATAAAGTGGATCGCCTAAAATGGTATGATTTTTATAGTGTAAATGCACTCTTATTTGGTGTTGTCTGCCTGTTAAGGGTTTGCAGAGTAAAAGAGTAGCGTTGATTTTAGGAAAGTATTCTAAAATTTCAAACTCAGTGATAGCTTGTTTTCCTTCCTTACAAATTTGCATCCTTGTTTTTACATCATCGTAGTTTTTGGCTAAATTTATGGCTTTATCAATTATAAAATTTTCTTCTATTTTTCCGTTAGCTAGAGCAAGGTATTCTTTTTGAACCAGTTTTTTTTCAAACAAAGCTTTAAGATCAATTTGAGCTTTTTTATTTTTGGCTACAAGTATAAGTCCGCTCGTTTCTTTATCAAGTCTGTGTGCTACGCAAGCTTCTTTTCCCCAAAGATGCCAAATTTCATCACTAAGACTGTATTTACAATGTCTACCATTTGGATGACTTAAGATCCCACTTTCTTTTTCAAGTATGGCAAAGTCTTCATTTTCAAAGACAATTTCTACTCCTTTGGGATTGTTTTCATAGACTATAAGCTCTACTAAACCATTTAAAATTTCATTCTTTTCTTCTACTAAAATTCCATCGCAAAAAAGTCTTTTTTTGTCTATGAGTTTTTGTGCTTCATTTATGCTAATTTTTAAATTTTCCATAAGGACTTGAAATGCCTTTTTTCCATTATTTGAGAGTTTTATTTTTATGTAAGCCATTTAATAACTTTCTTAGGATAATTTGATATAATTTCTGTTTTTTAAAATATAAAATTATAGCTAAAAAGGTTTCAAAGATGGTTGAAAGATATAGCAGAGAAATCATGGCTAAAAAATGGGAC
This sequence comes from Campylobacter sp. 2014D-0258, assembly GCF_008000495.1. NCBI lineage: Bacteria > Pseudomonadati > Campylobacterota > Epsilonproteobacteria > Campylobacterales > Campylobacteraceae > Campylobacter > Campylobacter sp. 2014D-0258. Next base: position 10,407 of record NZ_VOAR01000011.1, on the reverse strand, counting down.
ATGCAAGCAAAATACGATGCGTGGTTAAAAGTAGAATTAGCCGCTGTAAAAGCTTGGAATAAACTCGGTCTCATTAATGACACAGACTGCGAAAAAATTCTTAAAAATGCAAAATTTGATATTGCAAGAATAGACGAAATAGAAAAAACCACAAAACACGATGTTATCGCTTTTCTTACAAGTGTAAGTGAAAGTTTGGGAGAAGAGAGTCGTTTTGTGCATTATGCAATGACAAGTTCTGATTGTATAGATACGGCTGTTGCTTTACAGATAAAAGAGAGTTTGGAGCTTATTTTAGAAGATGTTTCTTTGCTTTTAGAAGTGATCAAAAAGCGTGCTTTGGAGCATAAAAATACCTTAATGGTAGGAAGAAGTCATGGAATTCATGGAGAGCCTATCACTTTTGGTTTAGTGTTAGCTATTTGGTATGATGAAATTTTGCATGCAAAAGAGCTTTTAGAACATGCAAAAGAAGTGATAAGCTATGGAAAAATCAGTGGTGCAATGGGAAATTTTGCTCATGCTCCTTTAGAATTTGAAGAAGAAGTTTGTAAAAATTTAGGTCTTAAAGCTGCCCCTGTTTCAAATCAAGTGATCCAAAGAGATCGTTATGCTCAAGTTATTTCTGCTATTGCAATTTTAGCTTCAAGTTGTGAGCAAATCGCTGTAGCGATAAGACATTTTCAAAGAACTGAAGTTTATGAGGCTGAAGAGTATTTTAGTGTAGGACAAAAAGGAAGTTCAGCTATGCCACATAAAAGAAATCCTGTTTTAAGTGAAAATATCACAGGGCTTTGTCGTGTGCTTAGATCTTTTGTAACTCCAGCTTTAGAAAATGTTGCACTTTGGCATGAAAGAGATATATCTCATTCTAGTGTTGAAAGATTTATTTTGCCTGATGCTTTTATCACGGCTGATTTTATGCTTATGCGTCTTACAAATTTGATTGATAAGCTTTTAGTTTATCCTGAAAATATGATGAAAAATTTAAATCTTACAGGCGGGCTTGTATTTTCAGGGAGGGTGCTTTTAGAGCTTCCATTTAAAGGCATTAGTCGTGAAGAAGCTTATAAAATAGTTCAAAGAAACGCTATGAAAGTTTGGGCAGATTTGCAAAATGGTAAGGCTGCTATCAATGAAAAAAATGAAAGTTTGTTTTTGTTAGCGCTTTTAAGCGATGAAGATTTAAGAAAAAGTTTGAGCGAAGAGGATGTAAGAAAATGTTTCGATTATAACTACTATACAAAAAATGTTGATGTAATTTTTAAAAGAACATTTAAATAAAAAGCAAGGAAGGCAATGAAAGTTATTAAAAGAAATGGTCGTACAGAAGAATTGGATGTTTCTAAGATCAAAAAATGCACCTCTGATGCTGTAAAAGATTTAGAAGGTGTGAATTTAAGCGAACTTGAACTCGATGCAAAGATTCAATTTCGTGATGGAATTTCAACTGAAGAAATTCAAAAAACTTTAATTAAAACTGCAGTAGATAAGATAGATATTGATTGTCCAAATTGGACCTTTGTTGCAGCTAGACTTTTTTTATTTGATTTATATAAAAAAGTTAATGGTATGAATCGCTATAATCATTTGCGTGAGTATTTTGAAAAGGGCGAAAAAGAAGGAAGAATCTTACTTGGTCTTAAAGAAAAATACGATTTAGATGATTTAAATGCTTATATTAAACCTGAACGCGATATGCAATTTACTTATCTTGGTATTAAAACTTTATATGATAGATACTTGATTAAAGATAGTAAAGGTATGCCTATAGAACTTCCTCAACAAATGTTTATGGCCATTGCGATGTTTTTAGCGCAGAATGAATTTAATCCTCAAGAATGGGCGAAGAAATTTTATGATTTAATTTCTAAATTTGAACTCATGCTTGCAACTCCGACTTTATCTAATGCAAGAACAACGCGCCATCAGCTTAGTTCTTGTTATATAGGATCAACCCCTGATAATATTGAAGGTATTTTTGATTCTTACCAAGAAATGGCTTTGCTTTCTAAATTTGGTGGCGGTATAGGTTGGGATTGGTCTAAAGTGCGTGCTATGGGTGGAAGCATAGATGGGCATAAAAATGCCGCAGGAGGGATTATACCTTTCTTGAAAATTACTAATGATATTGCCGTGGCAGTAGATCAGCTAGGAACCAGAAAAGGAGCTATAGCTGTTTATATAGAACCTTGGCACATGGATATAAGTGATTTTATTGATTTGCGTAAAAATTCAGGTGAAGAAAGACGCCGTGCTCATGAACTTTTCCCTGCTTTATGGATCAATGATCTTTTTATGAAGAGAGTAAGAGCTAATGATAAATGGACTCTTTTTGATCCTGCGGATACGGCGGATTTGTGTGATTTATATGGTGAAGCTTTTGAAAAACGCTATGAAGAATATGAAAAAGATGAAAGCATTACCAAAGAAATCGTAGAAGCTAAAGAGCTTTGGAAGAAAATTTTGCTAAATTATTTTGAAACAGGCTTGCCATTTTTATGTTTTAAGGATAGTGCTAACAGAGCAAATCCAAATGCTCATGTAGGAATTATTAGAAGTTCAAATTTATGTACTGAAATTTTTCAAAATACCGAGCCAAATTATTATCAAATCAAAGTAGTTTTTGAAAATGGAGATGAGCTTCATTTTGATGAAGAACAAAAAGTTGTGATCGATGGGGGATATGAAAAACCAGCCAAAAAAATCTCAACTTTAGATAGTATTGATGGTAATAAAGTTTATATAGTGGAAAAATATAAAAATGATGGAAAAACAGCCGTTTGTAATTTAGCAAGTATAAATCTTAGCAAAGTGTATACTAAAGAAGATATAGAGCGTGTTGTGCCAACGGCTATTCGTATGCTTGATAATGTGATAGATTTAAATTTTTATCCTCATAGAAAAGTAAAAGATACAAATTTAAAATCTCGTGCCATAGGTCTTGGAGTCATGGGTGAGGCACAAATGCTTGCTGAGGCTAAGATTTATTGGGGAAGCGATGAGCATTTAAATAAAATCGATGAGATTATGGAACAAATTAGCTTTGAGGCTATTAATGCGAGTTCAAATTTAGCTCTTGAAAAAGGTTCTTATGAAGATTTTGAAGGATCAAATTGGAGCAAGGGGATTTTTCCTATTGATGTAGCAAGTCCTAAGGCTAAAGCTTTAACTTTAAGAGAGGGCTTATTTGATCAAAGTGAATGCGACTGGGTTAAACTTAGAGAAAAAGTTAAAAAAGATGGTATGAGAAATGGTTATTTGATGGCCATTGCACCTACTTCTTCTATTTCTATTTTGGTGGGTACTACGCAGACTATAGAACCTGTTTACAAAAGAAAGTGGTTTGAACAAAATTTAAGTGGCATGATACCTGTTGTTGTGCCAAATTTAAGCCTTGATACTTGGCAATACTATACTCCAGCCTACGAACTTGATCAAAAAATTCTTGTAAAGGCTGCTGCTGTGCGTGGTAAATGGATCGATCAAGGGCAGAGTTTAAATATCTTTTTATCGCTTGATAAAGCAAGTGGGGGATATTTAAATGAAATTTATCAACTCGCTTGGGAGCTCGGAGTAAAATCTACTTATTATCTAAGAAGCGAAAGCCCTGATAGTGAAAAAGTCAATGTTGCAGATCGTAGCATAGAATGTGAAGGTTGCCAATAAATACTAAAACCCAATGAAAAACATTGGGTTTTAAAAGATTAAGAATTGTAAATTTCTTTATCTAGGGCTTTTAGATTTTTTGCAGTACAAAGTGCCGAAGTCATAGCTCCTGAGACATTGCTTGCTGTTCTTGCCATATCTATAATAGGATCTATAGCTAAAATCAAACTTAGCATGACAAAATTATTACCAAATCCAATCCCTGTTAGCATAATAGAAGCTGCCATAGTTGCACTTCCAGGTACTCCAGTTATACCCAAGGATCCAATAACAGCTACCAAAACTATCATTAAAGCAAATGTAAAATCAATATGTGTATGTGTAGCAAAAGCTACAAAAACTGCCGCTAAAGCTGGAAAATATCCCGCACAACCATTAAGTCCTGTTGTTGTACCTATAGATGCTACAAAATTAGCTATAGCTGAATTAACTCCAAATTTATTTTGCAAAGTTGAAGTAGTCATAGGCAAAGTGCCCAAAGAAGATCTTGAGCTAAATGCAAATAACCATACAGGAAATGCTTTTTTTGCATATTTTATAGGGTTTAGCCCTTGTGAAGCAAGAAGTAAAAAATGCACCCCGAACATTATTAACATAGCTATATAAATAAGCATTATAAAAAGTCCAGCTGTTTTGATAGCTTCAAAACCATTGCTTAAAAGCACATTAGCCATCATACAAACTACAGCATAAGGCATAAATCTAATGACTGTAGCAGTCATGTTCATCATAATATTATAAAAGGTTAGGATAAAATTATGAAAACTTTTAAAGGCTTGTTCATACTCTTCTTTTTTAGAAATTTTTTTAGCACTAATTCCTATAAAAAAAGAAAAAATGACAATAGCTATAATATTTTCTTTATTAATAGCTGCAATGATGTTGCTAGGTATTAGCCCTAGTATAATATTTGAAAAAGTTTGAATTTCGCGAATTTGTTTATCTCCTTCATGTATGGCAAAATTACTTCCTAAATCAAAACTATAACCTAAAAATATACCCAAGGTTGCAGCTATGGCTGTGCTAAAGAGTATCCAAAAAAGACTTATTCCAAGCAAGGAGAATATTTTGATATTTTTATCAATTTCTATAATTACTCTTATAATGCAAATGCTTACAAGAGGAACAACTAGCATTTTTATAAAAGCTACAAAAACAGAACTTACAAATGCAAACCAATGTTTTGTTTCACTATACCAAAGAATATTGCTTGCTTCTTCAGCATCTGGAAAATTTGCCAAATATTGCAAAGCAAAACCAAACCCCAAACCCATTAAAAGCGCAAATAGCATGCGAAGAGAAAAATTGATTTTTATATCCCGCATTTTTTTTAATGCGTAAAAAACAACACAAAGTATAGCAAGAGTAGCTATAGTATGAGCTTGTGAAAGCATTAGAAAATCTTGAAAAAATTGTTTATCCATAAAAAGTCCTTATAAGAAACTATAATCAAGCACAAGGTATATGAAAATATACTTGCGTAAAGCTTGATTTTATAAATGGTAGCATAACAATATTTTAAATAAGATAAAGTTAGTATGATTTATTCTATATCTTTATGTAAGCAATGTTCAAATATAAATTTGTGTTCTTGTGGCAAGGCTTCAAATAAAGCATTTGCTAAATTTCTAATCTCCCAAAGAGCTGATTTTGAACTACGCAAAGAAATGAAATTCTGCAAACTTCTTGCATTAATCGTTAGTGTAAGTTCAGTTTTATAGCTTTCTGGTAAGCAGTATTTGGCTATATCTAGACTAATGCTTTTTTGTAAAATAGTGCGTAAATTTTCTAAGGCTTTAATGCTTGCGTTATCAACCTCTTCATTGCCACAAAGCACAAGATAACGGCTTGCATTTTCAAAATCTCCTATTTTAAATTCAGCTTCATTGCGAAGTTCTTTTAAGGTATAACGCGTGCTTTTTACACTAGGACTAGTGTGACGGTGTCTTGCAACTTCTTGTAAGCAAGCTCTTGAAATTCCTTGTATATAAAAAGTATAGTTTAGATGTTCTAAGGTTGAAGCGTGTTTGAATTTGTTGCCCACGCGATCGATAAGTTCTTTATCTTTTTCGCCACCGCAATCGCCTTTTTCAAAGCTTTGCCAACAAGTTCTTGTTGCATGAGAACAAACAGATAATGGAGTGTGAAAAAGTAAAGTGATTTGCATGCTTATTCCTTTTTTGATAAAAATATTTTTTGTAATTCTTGCATTTTTTACTTAAAATTCTAATGAAATAAAAAGTTTTATCAAGCTATAATTAGATAAAAAAATAAGGCTTATTATCAATGAAACAAACAAAATATATTTTTGTAACAGGTGGAGTTTTAAGTTCTTTGGGTAAAGGGATAGCCGCTGCTTCTATCGCAACACTTTTAAAAAATTCAGGGCTTAAAGTGAGTATTTTAAAAGCTGATCCTTATATCAATGTCGATCCAGGCACTATGAGTCCTTTTGAGCATGGAGAGGTTTTTGTAACTGATGATGGAGCAGAAACGGATCTTGATTTGGGGCATTATGAGCGTTTTTTGGATGAGAGTTTATCTCAAGATAATAACTTTACTACAGGACGGGTTTATCAAAGTGTGATTGAAAAAGAAAGGCGTGGAGAATATCTTGGCAAAACCATTCAAGTTATCCCTCATATAGTAGGAGAAATCAAAGATCGCATTAAAAAAGCAGGAGAAGGCAAAGATATACTTATCGTTGAAATAGGCGGAACTGTTGGGGATATAGAAGGCTTGCCTTTTTTAGAAGCTATTCGTGCTTTGCGTTTGGAAGTGGGTAAAAATAATGCTATGAATATTCATCTTACTCTAGTACCTTTTATTAAGGCTGCAGGGGAATTAAAAACAAAGCCAACTCAACATAGTGTAGGCGAGTTAAGGCGCATAGGCATTAGTCCTGATATGATTATTTGTCGTAGTGAAAAAGCTCTTGATAGAGATTTAAAAGATAAAATTGCTATTTCTTGCGGGGTGGAAAAAAATTGCGTGATAGAAAGTGTTGATGCGGCTAGTATTTATCAAATTCCACTTAATTTTTTAAAGCAAGATATTTTAAGCCCTATTGCTGAAATTTTGGATTTGAAAAATTTAAAACCTAATATGGAAAATTGGGACTCTTTGGTAAAAAGAGTTATAGCTCCAAGCAATGAAGTTAAAATCGCTTTTGTAGGCAAATATGTGGATTTAAAAGAAAGTTATAAAAGCCTTACTGAAGCTATTATACACGCAGGTGCAGCCCTAGATACTAAAGTGGAGTTAAAATGGGTAGATAGTGAAAAACTTGAAAATATGGAAAGTTCTGAAGTATTTAAAGATGTGAGTGGAATTTTGGTTGCTGGGGGATTTGGATATCGTGGTGTAGAAGGTAAGATAAAAGCCATTCAATACGCAAGAGAAAATAAAATTCCTTTTTTAGGAATTTGTTTAGGTATGCAGCTTGCTTTGGTGGAATTTGCTAGAAATGTATTAAAACTTAAAGATGCAAATTCAAGTGAATTTAATGAAAAATGCCAAAATCCTGTGGTTTATTTGATTGATGAATTTATGGATACAAATGGAGAAAAACAAATTCGTACTGCAAAAACTCCTTTAGGTGGAACTATGCGTTTAGGGGCTTATAAATGTGATATCAAGGAAAAATCCCTTTTGGCTAAGGTTTATAATGAAGTAAAGAGTGTAAAAGAACGCCATCGTCATCGCTATGAAGCAAATCCAAAATATAGAGCAGATTTTGAAAAACACGGTTTGATTGTAAGTGGTGAAAGCAAAGGATTGATTGAAGCAGTTGAGCTTAACTGTCATCCTTTTTTCTTGGCTGTGCAGTTTCATCCAGAATTTACATCAAGACTTGAGCATGTTAATCCTGTGATTTGCAGTTTTATCAAGGCAGCTATAAACTATGAAGATAATTAATAAAAATGAAATTAAAAAAATTTTGGCTTCACGCTTTGAAAAAGATTTGCATACCAAACTTTGTGATCTGCCTTTGCCATGCTGTTTAAAGGATGCATATAAAGCAGCTAATCGCATCAAAGAAGCTGTAGAAAAAAATGAGAAAGTCGCCATAGTAGGAGATTATGATGTTGATGGAATCATTTCTTGTGTTATTATGGCAGAATTTTTCGATGATATAGGTTTTGATTATATTATAAGAATTCCAAATCGTTTTAAAGATGGATATGGATTAAATGCTGAGATCATCAACGAACTTGATGTAAATTTAATAATAACAGTAGATAATGGAATAGCTGCTCTTGAAGCAGCCAAACTCTGTAAAGAAAAAAATATAGATTTGATTATCACTGATCATCATATGCCTCAAGATGTTTTACCTGATGCTTTTGCCATTATCAATCCAAAGCAAAAAGATTGTGATTTTCCAGAAATTGAAATTTGTGGAGCTCAAGTCGCATGGTATTTGATAGCGGCTTTAAAAGAGGTGTGCAAGCTTAAATATGACATGTGTAAATTTTTAGAACTTTTGGCGATTGCAATTGTTGCAGATATGATGGAACTTAGAGATTTAAATCGTGCTTTAGTAAGGCGTGGCATAGATCATATTAACAAATCTAAAAGGGCTGCTTTTAGAGCTATTAAGCATTATTATCAAAAGGATAAATTTGCTCTTGATAATATAGGATTTTTAATTGCTCCGCTTATAAATAGTGCTGGAAGAATGGATGATGCAAGTATTTCTTATGAATTTTTACACACTAAAGATTTTAATAAAGCTTTAGAATATCTAGAGCAAATTGTTAGTTTTAATGAAAGTCGTAAAGATGAAGAAAAACAGCTTTTTGAAGATAGTTTAAATCAAATCGATGAAAACGATTCTTGTATTGTGGTATCGGGTTTAAATTGGCATGAAGGTGTTTTAGGGATTGTGGCAAGTCGTTTAGCTAAACATTTTAATAAACCTGCTTTTGTATTTTCTCAAAATGAAGAACACTTAAAAGGCAGTGCAAGAAGTGTTGGCAAGATTGATATTTTAGCTTTAATTTCTAAGACAAATTCTATATTAAGCAATTATGGTGGTCATAAAGGTGCTGCTGGAATCAGTTTAAACTCTGAAAATTTTGAACAATTTAAAAATAAAATCAAAAAAGAATGTTCGCAAATTTCTGAAAGTGAATTTTTGGATACAGATGAAATTTTAGGAATCTTAGAACCTAGCGAAATTGATTTTGAAATGCTTGAAATTTTAGAATCTTTTGAACCTTTTGGACATAAAAATCCACGACCTTTTTTTGTTTTAGAAAATCTTTGTGTAAAAAATAAAAAACTTCTAGGTAAAGATGAAAAACACTTAAAGCTTGTTTTAACTAAGGAAAATAAAACCATAGAAGCTTTATTTTTTAATTTTGATAAAGAGCCAGAATTGAATCAAAATATTTCTTTGCTTGGAAGTATTTCTAAGAATGAATTTAGGGGAATGGTAACTCCACAGTTTGTTGTTAAAGAGATTTTATAAAAATTTTTACTTATAATTTGCATTAATAACATTAAAAAATTAATATACAAGAGATTAAAAAATTATTTATATGTTGTCTTTTTATAGGAGTATGTATGAAAAAAGCTAAATCAAGGATTGCTATTTTAGGAACAGGCGGAACGATAGCAGGCTTCATTGATAGCACTATTGCTACAACAGGATATACGGCCGGAGCCATTGATATAGATGTATTAATTAAAGCAGTTCCGCAAATTAGAGATTTAGCAGATATTAGTTGGGAGCAAATAGCAAATATTGATAGTTCAAATATGTGTGATGAAATTTGGTTAAGGCTTGCTAAAAAAATTGCTAAGCTTTTTGCTGAGGGGATAGACGGTGTGGTGATAACTCATGGTACTGATACTATGGAAGAAACTGCTTATTTTTTAAATTTAACCATTAAAAGTGATAAGCCCGTAGTTCTAGTTGGCGCTATGCGTCCATCAACTGCTATAAGTGCGGATGGTCCGAAAAATCTTTATAATGCAGTGGCATTAGTTGCCAATAAAGAAGCTAAGAATAAGGGTGTTATGGTAGCTATAAATGATAAAATTTTAAGCGCTAGAGGCGTAGTAAAAACTCATAGTTTAAATGTTGATGCTTTCTCTTCTCCTGATTTTGGGGATTTGGGTTATATAGTAGATGGTAAAGTCTTTTTCTATAATAATGTTACTAAAGCTCACACAAAAAACGCTCCTTTTGATGTAAGCAAACTCACAAGTTTGCCAAAAGTAGATATTCTTTATAGCTATTCAAATGATGGTAGTGGTGTCGCTGCAAAAGCTTTATTTGAACATGGAACTAAGGGCATAGTTGTTGCAGGAAGTGGAGCAGGAAGTATACACAAAAATCAAAAAGATGTTTTAAAAGAGCTTTTAAAAAAAGGGCTTAAGGTTGTTGTAAGTTCAAGGGTTGTAGCAGGTTGTGTTGCTGTGAGTGATTCAGATGAAAAATTAGGTTTTATTAGTGCTGAAGATTTAAATCCTCAAAAAGCAAGAGTTTTGCTTATATTAGCACTTACAAAAACAAGTGATCCTAAAAAAATTCAAGAGTATTTTTTAAAATATTAAAATTTTTTAAATATTTCTAAACTTAGGGAACTTATCTTCCCTAAGTCAAGCCTTTCAATCCTATTAATAGTATATTATATCTTGTATTTTTTATTATCATTTAACCCCCCTCCCCCCCCCATTTTTCAACCCACCAAATACTTATATAAATACTTACACAAATATTTATAC